>JANOAS010000361.1:0-42199 GCA_031411255.1 bacterium | reverse complement strand
CACTCAGCAACCGCTGGGCGGCAAGGCGCAATACGGCGGCCAGCGTTTCGGAGAGATGGAAGTGTGGGCGCTCGAAGCATACGGCGCGGCCTACACGTTGCAGGAACTGCTCACCGTCAAATCCGACGACGTGCAGGGCCGGACCAAGATCTACGAGGCCATCGTCAAGGGCGACAATTCGCTCGAAGCCGGCACGCCCGAGTCGTTCAACGTCCTCATCAAGGAAATGCAGTCGCTCTGCCTCGACGTCAAAGTCGGTCGCAAGAGCGCCGTGGCAGACCTTGCCGAAGGCATCCTCTAATCGCGGGCAACTACATTCCAAAACAACTCAAAGGAACAAAACACCATGAGCGACATTCTTCGTGACATCCTCGGCGGCGAGACCCAGCAGCAACCCGCCTCTGACTTCAACTCGGTGACCATCACCGTCGCGTCCGCGGACTCGATCCGGTCCTGGTCGAAGGGCGAAATCAAAAACCCTGAGACGATCAACTACCGCACGTTCAAGCCGGAAAAGGGCGGCCTTTTCTGCGAGCGCATTTTCGGCCCCACGCGGGACTGGGAATGCTCCTGCGGAAAATACAAGCGCATCAAGCACAAGGGCGTGATCTGCGATCGCTGCGGCGTCGAAGTGACGCTCAGCCGCGTGCGCCGCGAGCGCATGGGCCATATCGAGCTGGCCGTGCCGGTCACGCACATCTGGTTCTACAAGTGCATGCCTTCGCGCATTGGCCTCATGCTCGACATGAGCAGCCGCCAGCTCGAACGCGTGATCTATTACGAGGACTACCTTGTGATCGATCCCGGCAGCACGCCGCTCACGAAAGGCCAGCTCCTCACCGAGACCGAGTACCGCGAGGCGCTCGAACAGTACGGCGAGGACAGCTTCCGCGCCGGCGTCGGTGGCGAAGCCGTTCGCGACCTCCTCGCAACCGCTGACCTCGCGAAGCTCCAAGTGGAGCTCGAAGAGCAGATGGGCGCGACCAAGTCCAAGCAGAACCGCAAGAAGATCGCAAAGCGCCTCAAGCTCGCGCAGGGCTTCATGAACTCGAACACCCGTCCCGAGTGGATGGTGCTCGACGTGCTGCCCGTCATCCCGCCGGACCTGCGTCCGCTCGTCCCGCTGGAAGGCGGACGTTTCGCGACGTCGGATCTGAACGACCTCTACCGCCGCGTCATCAACCGCAACAACCGGTTGAAAAACCTGCTCCAGCTCAAGACGCCGGAAGTCATCATCCGCAATGAAAAGCGCATGCTCCAGGAAGCTGTGGACGCGCTCTTCGATAACGGCCGCCATGGCCGCGCCGTCACCGGTGCGGGCAACCGCGCGCTGAAGTCCATGTCCGACATGCTCAAGGGCAAATCCGGACGTTTCCGCCAAAACTTGCTCGGCAAGCGCGTCGATTACTCCGGCCGTTCCGTCATCGTCATCGGTCCTGAACTCAAGCTCCACCAGTGCGGTCTTCCGAAGAAGATGGCGCTCGTGCTGTTCGAGCCGTTCATCATCCGCGTGCTCAAGGAGCGTGGCTACGTCCACACCGTCCGCAGCGCGAAGAAGATGATCGAGAAGCAGACACCAGAAGTGTGGGACATCCTCGAGGAAGTCACCAAGGGCCACCCGGTTCTCCTGAACCGCGCCCCCACCCTGCATCGTCTGTCCATTCAGGCATTCGAGCCGATCCTAATCGAGGGCGAGGCAATCCGCGTCCATCCGCTCGTCTGCACGGCTTACAACGCCGACTTCGACGGTGACCAGATGGCGGTTCACGTGCCCCTCTCCCTCGAAGCCATTCTGGAGTGCAAACTCCTCATGATGGCCACCCACAACATCTTCTCACCCTCCAGCGGTAAGCCGATTGTGACACCTTCCCAGGACGTGGTTCTGGGTGCCTACTACCTCTCGCTTACTCCCAAAAAGAAGTCCACGGACCAAACCCGTGTCGGACTCTATGGGAACATTGAGGAGGTTCTTTTTGCCGAGGCTGACGGAGCGATTGATACCCATACGTGGATCCGCATCCCCAACCCCGACTACGGCATGGATACCGTTCACGGTAACAAGAAGGACAAGATCCTTCTCACCACCGCCGGCCGCGCCCGCTTCTCCACCATCTGGCCCCGCGAGTTGGGCTTCCCCAACTTCCCTGTGGCGAAGAGCAAACTGGGCGACCTCATTCTTGCCAGCTACAAAGCTGTCGGGAAAGAGCGTCTTGTCCCCGTCCTCGACGCCCTCAAGGACATGGGCTTCCGCACCGCCACCAAGGCTGGCATCTCCATCGGTATCAATGACATGGTGATTCCCGCCACCAAGCCGGCCATCATCAAGGAGGCCCGTGGCAAGATTGACGAGGTCGAGAAGCAATACAAACAGGGTATCATCACCGGCGGCGAACGTTACAACAAGATCATTGACATCTGGACGACCGCCACCGACCGCCTCGCCTCCGAAGTTTTCAAGCTCCTTGAAAACAACGAGGGCTCCGAGAAGGTGAACCCGATTTACGTCATGATGGACTCCGGTGCCCGGGGTAACAAGCAGCAGGTCCGCCAGCTCTGCGGAGCCCGCGGTCTTATGGCCAAACCCTCCGGTGATATCATCGAACGTCCGATTCTCGCCTCCTTCCGCGAAGGTCTCTCGGTGCTTGAATACTTCATCTCCACCCACGGTGCCCGCAAAGGTCTCGCCGATACCGCCCTTAAGACGGCGGACGCCGGTTACCTCACGCGCAAACTCTGTGACGTGGCCATGGATTGCACCATCACCAGCCACGACGACGGCAACCGCGACGGCATCTGGAAACACGCCATCCGCGAAGGCGACAACGAGATCGTGTCCCTCAAGGACCGTATCGTGGGCCGCTGCCCGGCCGACGACATCATTGATCCCTCCAACGCCGACCGCATCATCGCCAAGGCCGCCGAAATTATCACCGATGACCAGGCCGCCGAAGTGGAACGCTGTGGCATTGAGCGGATTAAGATTCTCTCCCCGCTGACCCACACCAAGCGCTCCGGCAACCCTGCGGTCGCCTACGGCATCAACCCGGCGACCAACAAGATCGTCGAACTCGGCGCCGCCATCGGCATCATCGCCGCCCAGTCCATTGGCGAACCCGGCACGCAGCTCACCATGCGGACGTTCCACATCGGGGGCGTCGCCTCCGGTGCCGCGAAGTCCAACAGCATTGTGGTCCGCTCCGCCGGCCGTCTCCGTTTCAAGGGCCTCAAGCTGGTGAAAACCGGCCCCGCCCAGGTTGTCCTCAACAAGACCGGAACGATCACCGTGGTGGACGATTCCGAGCGCGATCTCGAGGATTACACCATCCCTGCCGGTTCCGTCATCAAGTTCAGCGATGGCGACCAGATCAAGGTCAAGGAAACCCTCTGTCAGTGGGACCCCCACAACATCCCGATTCTTTCGGAACGTGGCGGTTTCATCACCTTCCACGACATGATGGCGGGTGTGACCGTGAAGCGTGAACTCGATTCCGCCACCGGCCGCATCAACACCGTGGTCGTCGAACACAAGGAGGACTTGAATCCCACCGTCGAAATCCGCGATGGCAGCGTCAAGGGCCGCATTGTCGCCCAATACGCCATCCCAACGGGTGCCCAGGTGCAGGTTTCCGAAGGCGATGAGATCGCCCCGGGTTCGCTCCTTGCCAAGACTCCCCGTCAGGCTTCCAAGACGATGGACATCACCGGTGGTCTTCCCCGTGTCGCTGAGCTCTTTGAAGCCCGCCGTCCTAAGGAAGCCGCTGAAATGGCCCGTATTGACGGACTCGTCGAGTTCGCCGGCCAGGTGCGTGGCAAAAAGAAGCTCGTCGTCCGCAATGAGGAGACTCAGGAGGAGGAAGAGCATCTGATCGCCCACGGCAAACACATCGTCGTCCAACCGGGCGACCGTGTCCGCAAAGGCCAGCACTTGACCGAAGGCACCGGCGACCCCCACGAGATCCTCGAGATCCTCGGGCCAGCCGCCGTCACCGAGTTCCTGCTTTCCGAAATCCAAAAGGTTTACCGCCTGCAGGGTGTGACGATCAACGACAAGCACATTGAGGTCATCATCAGCCAGATGCTCCGCAAGGTCCGCATCACCGACGCCGGCGACTCCGACTTCTTCTGGGGCGAACAGATTGATAGGATCATCTTTATGGAAGAAAACGAGCGTATTGCCAACGCCGGCGGACACCCCGCCAGTGGCGAACCCGTTCTCCTTGGCATCACCAAGGCCTCCCTCGAGACCGAATCCTTCATCTCCGCCGCCTCCTTCCAAGAGACGACCCGCGTTCTCACCGACGCCTCGACCCTCGGCAAGCAGGACAGCCTCAAGGGCTTCAAGGAAAACGTCATCATGGGTAACCTCATCCCGGCCGGCACGGGTCTCCCCGCCTACCGCAAGCTCAAGATCACGACCCTCGTGGCCGAAAGCTACTCGGTGGATTCCCCTGAGCCCGTGGCCAACTGAGTTCGGTCCCAGACTGCCAACACTTCAGCCGACTCCCGCAAGGGAGTCGGCTTTTTTGCGCGTAAAAGCGGCTATGGTTCCTTGGGGGAGCGCACGCGTCCCGCGCTCCGTTTTCGGCGTCCTGCCGAAAATCAGGAAGGCCCGGAAGTCCTCGATGGCCGCAGTCACAACTTTCTGACCCTCAGCTAAATCTGAAAACTATCGTCTTCCCATCGCCGTTTTTGGTATAAGAATTGGCTCGGCGGGAGGCAGGTCGCATTCGGCCTGCTCTGTATCGTGACTGCGAACCAAGGCGGGCCGAGTGCGCCCCGCCTCCCCTCAAGGCATCCCTTTTGATACGTTTGAAGGCCACTTGGTATCAGCTTCCCTCATCACGAGGGATTCAGCTTTTGGCCGGTTGCGATTCCCCCCTCTTCCCTTGACGTTTTCCACTCTTTAGCTAAAAACTTAAGCATGCCAACCATGACCCGCCGAACCACCTTGGCTCTTGATGAAGGAACGGTTGCCCGTCTGAAAAAGCTGGCTTCCCGTTGGCATGTGTCCCCTGCCGAAGCCGTCAGCCGTTCGCTGGAAAAGGCCGACCAAGCCGAGCAGGCCGCCCCCCTTTCACCTGACATCGAACGCCGCCTCGCCGCCGCCCGCGAACTCCGCGAAAGTGTGCGTGCCAAAATCTCTGCGGAAGAATGGATGGCCATGATCAAAGATGGCAGGCGCTAACTCATGAAGTTACCTCTTATCCATTTGGATACCAACTACGTGGTCAACTATACGAGCGGCTATAATCCGGAAGCCATCAGCCAGTTGGAGGCTTGGATTCGAGATGAAACCAAGCTTCATCTCAGCGCCATGGTATGGGCGGAGTTTCGCTGCGGCCCTCTGAGCATCCAGGATGAAATCCTTGCCCAAAACATCATCGCCAACGTGGTCCCTCTCACCAAGGAAATCAGTGACCGGGCGGGGGTTCTTTTTCAAGCCACCCGGACGCCGCTCGCGCTCCCTTGCCGATTGCATCATCGCCGCCACCGCCATCCACGAGCCACCCTCGCCACCCTCAACCGCGACGACTTCACCCCCTTTCTCACCCACGGTCTGCAACTCTTCTGAACAAAGGGGCGGGAGCAGCCTGCTCCCGTTGGGTCGCCTCGTCTGCCTCCTCACCCATCTCCATCTTTTGCCCTGAATTTCAGCTCTTGGTTGCCTTCATCCTTCAACCCCTGGCCATTTGCAGAAACCCCAGGCCACCCCGCCATCCCATGAGTGCCATCATCCTGTTTGAGGAAAAACAAGTCCGCCGCGCCTGGAATGAAGGCGAGCAAAAGTGGTATTTTGCCATCGCCGATGTCATTGCGCTCTCACCGGCAGTCCGAACCCACAAGTCTATTGGCGGGTCATGAAGAAGCGTCTGCTCGATTAGGGCAATCAAACCGTTTCAAATTGTAACGCTTTGGAAATGACCGCCGCCGACGGCAAACAGCGTATGACCGATGTGGCTGACACGGAACAACTTCTTCGCCTCATCCAGTCCATCCCCTCGCCCCGGGCCGAACCCTTCAAGCTCTGGCTCGCCCAGGTCGGCTTTGAGCGGCTGGAGGAAATCGAAAACCCCGAACTCGCCGCCAAACGGACCCGCCAGATCTACGAGCAAAAAGGCTACTCCGAGGAAGGGATTGAGAAACGCCTGCGCGGCATCGCCCAGATGCCTCAAGCCAGCGTTGACTACCCAAGGTCCGAATCGTATCCATCACGGCATGATCACCACCATTTCCGCCAACGGCCTGCTTGAGATCCCCGAGAGCTTCCGCAAGGCTGATGCCCTAAAGCCGGGCCAGCGCTGCGACATCGAGCGCGTGGGGCAGGGCGATTACCGGGTTCGGGTGGCAAGCCAACCGGAGGGGCAGGCACCTGATGTGGTGGCGTGGCTCCTTTCCTGCCCGGAAAAGGACTGGTGGGGGGAACCGGAAGGCCGCTCGAAACCACCCCTCAAGCCCTCCCATCAGTTTGAGACATGACCTTTCTGGTGGACGTCAATGTGCTGTGCGAGCCGACCAAGCAAAACTCCAACCCGAAGGTGACCGAATGGCTTGTCGCCCATCGCGCGGAACTGGTCGTGGACCCCATCATCATGGGGGAAATCTGGGAAGGTATCGTGCGCCTCCCCGAAGGAAAGCGAAGGCAGAACCTGATCGAATGGTATCAGCGAAGCCGAAGTGTGATCGTCTGCCTGCCCTGGACGATTGAAACGGGAATCATCTGGGGGGAGTTGTCTCACCAAGTCACCCAAAGTGGCTTCACCATAGCTGCGGAAGACACCATGATTGCCGCCACAGCCAAGCTCCACGGCCTGACTGTGGTCACACGGAATGTCGATGATTTCACGCGCTGCGGCGTCCCCGTGGTGAATCCGTTTGAGTGAGCTTCGATGCGTCCCCCCACGGGTTTTCACCCAGACGAACTTCATGGAACTCCCCGAAGCCAAAACCCGCGCCCTGCGCCAAGGCAAAACAACGTGACACCGGCTGCCTTGGGTAACGAGGTCGGGCAGATGGGCTATTTCCGTTCGTGGAAAGAGGTGGAAGCCGACCACCATTTGCAGGTTGAACCTGGCAAACGGACTACCAGGAACATCATGGGGCATGTGCCCCCCGAACGCCTCCGCCATGCCCGCCACCAAAGCCCGCCATAAACAAACCAAAGCCGTCGAAACCTCTGTGCAGGAAGACGTTGCGCCCTACGGAAATCCCCCGCCCCCGCCGTCCGAAAAGCCGCGCTTCATTGACCTCTTCTGCGGGATCGGCGGCTTCCGCATCGCCTTTGAAAAGGCCGGCGGACGCTGCGTGTTTTCCTCTGACTACGACAAGTTCAGCTCTGTGGTGTCTAACCCTGAAAGACACGTTCGCGATGATAGGCCAACGCCTCCTGTGAGGGCTCGGCATACATCAGCGGGCTTCGGATTTTCGTCCCTTCGTAAACCTTGAAATTTGCGTCCAATGAGGGCTGCGGAAAGTGATTTCTGAGCTTCTTGCTAAAGACCACACGCAGCCCTTCGTCCAAAGTCATAAGGCCTGAATCAAAGGCGGCATCATGGAGGGTCGAAAGGGAAAGCCCGTTTGAAGGGTCCAGCCGTTTTTCGGGGAAATCACTCCACGGCATGATGTGACTGGCGACCAGCAGACGTGGAATGGAAATCCCTGTGATGCAGCAACTCACGTCATAGGCGTTCAATACCGTCTGTCGGAAAAACTGTTGGCCGCGCCTTTGTTTGACTGTTCCCAATTTCTCGGTCGGCCCAACCGGAGTGGTGAAGCGTGGAACCTCAAACCGCACGCGGTCACGTCCCAGCAGATCAAGTTCCGTCATTTCGTCCTTGGTGAAAAGATCGTGCAACAGCGTTTCACTCTCAACTCCGAGTGATGCTGTGTTGGTCCTGAACTCCAGCCACATCGCCCGATCCTGTTTGGTCGCTCCCGGAAGCCCTTTGATATTGCGGGCCTGAAGCACCGGATCGAGGGAGGCGAAATTGCAAAGCTTCATGGCGAGGCTGTTTGCGGTCCGGCCCATTTTGGCCGCAACCTCCTTGATCAAAGGCTGCCCCTTGTGGAGTTTGCCGAACGGCAGTTTCCCGTAAAGGTTCAGCGCGATCAGGAAGTGCTCGCGGGTCCATTTGACGCTGGGTGCTTTGTCCATGAGGATGTTACAACACCAATCACTGAATCTTTGGCACGCCTTATTATTTTTAGACTTTCTCATGGCCACCAACCTGGCCAGGTAAAGAAGGACTTCATGACTACAATAGAACAGACTAAAATTGAGCCAAGCCGTCCTGGATTCTGTATTTTTATCACAACTGGATGTGAAGGTTCTGTGCCTTCTGTGCGAAACGAACTCGGTATGCCTTATGTATTTAAAACTCAATTCGACGCAGAGTGTGAGATAGCTTCCTGCATTATGGCAAAACTTAAGGAATTCATGGCCGACGAACGTGATTTTGAAGATGCGATGACTGTTGAGGAATATGTAATTTCTGTAGATGTTTACGCAGACGGTTCAGTTGCCGACGAAAATGGGAATCACTTCGGTCTTCATTAAATTGATGACTTTCATCCTCATGCTTCGACTTGCATCAGCATGCCGCAGAATCTTCCCCGACCTTCACCTTGATGGCAACGACGATCCCGGCAGCGGTTGGCCGCGTATCCTAAAGTCTTTTGCCGCAGAGGTTTAAAGGTTATTTGAGGTGGGGGATCTGACCGAGGACGAATTTACCTCAGCGACGCCACGTGGGCGGGACTTTACGACCGCATGGAGTCCCACACGGAGGAGGAAACGGCTCGACGGCGGGAACTGGCCGAGTAGTGCCGAGGCATCACGTTTCCTCCACCTCTCCCAATCTCCTGTTTCCATCTTTCGAACTCCGACCCACACCCAAAGCAGATTTGAACAGAAGATCAGGAGATGGGGAGGCATAATCCACTGAGCCCCATCCGCCCACGTAGTATGACCAAGGGTTTCACAAAAAAATTGACCTCCCAACCGTGTTTGGAAAAATCAGAATCATGCTAAACCTGATCGAGATTCAAAGGGAGGCGGATCGGCTTTCGGTGGAGGAGCGGGCTGGCTTGGCGACACACCTTTTGGCCTCGCTGCCGTTTCCCCCGCCTGGTCCTGATGATGCGGAATTGGACCGCCGTGAGCGGGAAATGGATTCGGGGGCGGTCAGGCCCATCTCCCATGCCGAGTTCCTGGCCCAAGTCAGGCGTCCATGAGGGAAGTTGTTTACCATCCGCAGGTTCCCGGAGAGGTCAGGGAAATAATCGGGCACTACGAAGGCATTTCAACCAGGCTGGCGGATGAGTTTTGGGCCGAACTTCTTGAAGCCATTGAGTTTGTGAAAGATTTTCCCGAACGCCATCATTTCGATCCCTCGGGGCGGAGGCGGTGCAACCTCAAGAAATTTCCCTTCCATATCCTCTTCCGAATCACCGCAAATCAGATCCGAGTCACCGTGGTTCGCCATAACCAGAGGCATCCCAAGTTTGGCTCCCGCCGCACCTGATGACAGCGACTGAATTCGGCGGCAAAAACTGGTGTTGGAAACAACCTTAACCCATGGCCGACATCTTCACGAAGGCGAAACGTTCCGAGGTGATGTCGTTGATCCGGGGAAAGGGCAACCGCAGCACCGAAGGCGCGTTGGCGGCGTTTTTCCGGCGGGAGGGGATCACGGGGTGGCGGCGCGAGCAGCCGCTGTTTGGGAAGCCGGATTTTGTCTTCCGCGCGGAACGGGTGGCGGTGTTTGTGGACGGTTGCTTCTGGCACGGCTGTCCGAAACATGGACGTAAACCCAAGACCCGGAAGGCCTTCTGGACGGCCAAGATCGAACGCAACGCCGCCCGCGACCGCCTGGTGACCCGCACGCTCCGCGCCTCCGGCTGGCGGGTCATGCGCGTCTGGGAGCACGATCTGCGGCCGAAAAGGGAAGCCATCCTGCGGGGCCGGTTTCGCCGGATGGGGTTGCCGGGTAAACCAGGGCTTTCACCCCCGGGCGCAAAAAAGCCGCCGGAACGGATTCCGACGGCTCGTTGAAAATGCGGGGAGGTGAGCTCAGTTTCCCTTTTTGGCGGCTTCCTTGTCCGCTTCCTTGACGAGGTTGCTCAGGGCCTCGGACTTGTTGCCTTTGAGGGCTTCGGCGACTTTGCCGTCGGGGTCGAGGATGCAGAGGCCGGAGTCGGGCAGGAGGGCGAGGGGGGCGCGGAGGGTTTTGGTCTCGACGTTGCCTTTTTTCCAGACTTCGCCCACGTCCACCACGGTGCCGAATTTCTTGGCGAAGGCGTCGGCCTTGTCCTTGGCCACGGCGATGACCATGTGGCCGCCGGGGAACTTGTTTTCTTTGTCCCAGGTGTGGACGATGAAGATGATGGCGCCGACTTCCTCGGCCTTTTTCACGTCAACGGCCAGGCGTGTGACCATCCCCACGTCGAGGGAGACCTGCTTGCCTTTGAGCTCCTCCTTTTTGAGGGTCACGGCGTTGGCGGTGTTGCGGCCGGCGTCGGCGGCGAGGAGTGGGGCGCAGAAGGCGGCCGAAAGGATCAGGGCGGGGAGGATTCGTTTCATGATAAGTGTGAGGTTGAGCTGGGTTAACCCGCCGCGCCGCCCTTTGGTTACAGTTTTTTGGAATCCACGGTGGCGCGGATCTCCCCGTCCCGGAACACGATGACCAGGTGCTCGCCGGGTTTGAGCGCGGAGGCGTCCGACCGCAGCGCGCCGTCCGTTCCCCGGACCATGGCAAAGCCGCGCGAGAGGGTGGCGGCGGGGCCGGAGGACTTCAGCCGGAGGGCCAGCTGGCGGAGGTGCCGGGCTTTCCCAGGCAGTTGGCGCAGAGGCACTTCCGACCAGCGGTGGCGCAGGGAGGCCAGTTGCTGGCGGGCGAGTCCCAGGCGGGTGTCGGGTTTCAGCTCGCGGAGGCGGAGCCGGAGTGCGGAAAGTTTTTCCCTGCCTTCGGAAAAGATCCGTTGGCGGACGGACTCCAGGCGGTTGGAGACATCGTCGAGGCGGAGGTGGGCGCGTTCCAGGGTGCGTTCCGGGGACACCTGGGCGTGGGCGCGGCGGATCCAGGACAGGCGTTCGCGGGCCTGGGCCACGGCGGAATCGAGGCGGTCGTCCAGGCGGGCGCGCAGGTCGGCAAGTTTTTCCTGATAACCGATTGCGCCCGAAGAGATCAGCTCCGCCGCCCCGGAGGGAGTCTCGGCGCGGACGCCGGCGGCGAAATCACAGAGGGTGAAGTCCACCTCGTGGCCGATGGCGGAGATGGTGGGCAGGCGGAAGGCGGCGACGGCGCGGACGAGTCTTTCGTCGTTGAAACACCACAGGTCCTCCAGGCTGCCGCCTCCCCGGGCGAGGACGAGCAGCTCCAGTTCGGGCAAGGCGTCGGCGGCCCTCATCATGGCCAGGATATCTCCCACGGCCTCAACACCCTGCACGCGGGCGGGCAGCACGATGAGGCGGCCGGTCCAACCCCGGCGCTGGAGGATGCGGATGAAGTCCTGGAGGGCGGCGCCGGTGGGGGAGGTGATGATGCCGATGACCCGGGCCCGGAGAGGCAGGGGCTTTTTCCGGGCGCGTTCAAAGAGGCCTTCCGCGGCCAGCTTTTGCCGGAGTTTTTCCAGCTCGGCCTGAAGGCGTCCCTGGCCGTCCTCCACCACCTGCCGGATGATGATCTGGTAGGTGCCGCGGGCCTCATAGGCGCTGATTTCGCCGGAGACGAGGAGTTGGGCCCCGTCCTTCAGCTCGACCCTCAGGCGCAAGGCCTCGGCGCGGAAGATGACCGCGCTGATCTGCCCGGCGGCGTCCTTGAGGGAGAAGTAGCAGTGGCCGTTGGGCTGGCGGCGGAGGTTGGAGACCTCGCCGCGCACCCAGACGAGGGGGAAGTTGTTTTCGAGAAGAAGACGGATGGCCCCGTTGAGTTCCCCGGGGGTGAAGACGCGCGGTTGGGGCGGCTCTTTTTTGGCGGGGACCGGGACGGGTTCCGGTTCCTCGCCACCGCCAAAAAGATCAGTTTGGATTTCTCGCGGCATGGCGTGAGCGGAACCAATGGATGCCGGCGAGGATGGCGAGGGAGCAGCCGCCGGCGGTCAGCGCGGCCCCCAGTTCGCCCCGCAGGGCCTGTTGAAAACCTTCCCCGAGGGCGATGATGGCGGCGATGGCGGTGAAGGCGGCGGGCCAGCTGATGAGGAGGAAACGGCCGAAGGGATAGCCGCACAGGCCGGGCACGAAGTTTTGCACGCAGTAGGGGACTCCGGGGGTCAGCCGCATGGCCAGAATCACCAGCCAGCCCCCTTCCGCGGGCAGGCTCAGATCGGCAAACCTCGTCCCGGCCAGCAGTTTGCGGAGGATCGGCCGGCCCAGGCCGGCGGCCAGGTGGTAGCCCAGGGTCGGCCCGGCCAGGGTGGCCGCCAGCGCCATGAGCAGGCTGGGTCCCAGGCCGAAAAGCGCGGACATGGGGAGGAGCAGGGGACTCATCGGGCAGCCCACGGCCGGCAGCACGATCAGGGCGGCCAGATACCAGCCCCAGGGGAGTTGTTGGAGGAGGCCGAGCAGGGTGTTCCACACCGTCGAGATTTCCGCCCGGAAGAGGACCAGGACGAGCAGGCCCAGGGCCCCGGCCAGGGCGGCGGGCAGCAGCCTTTTCCACAAAGGCGGGGGAGGCAGGCTCGGGATGGGCATGGTCACCCACCCTCAGAAACGACAGGCGCGGGCCAGGGCAACCACCGAGACGCGGCGCTTGCCACCCGGGCCGTGGTGGGGATGAGTCTCCCCCCTCATGAAGCAGTTTGCCCTCCATCCTCCCGCCGCCGTGATCACCGCCACCGGGCCGGACGCCTTCGCCTTCCTGCAGAGCCAGGGAACCCAGGACCTCAGGGGGCTGGCAAACGGCGGCGCGGCCTACGGACTCTGGCTGGACCGCAAGGGCCGCATCCAGGGGGACAGCCATATCCTGCGGCTCGGCGACGAGTCGTTCCTCCTGGCCAGCCATGCCACTCCGGCGGCCACCCTGCTGGCGCACCTCCAGGCCAACCTGGTGGCGGATGAGGTCGAGTTTGCCGATGTGACCGGAGGCAGGATGCTGCTCACCGCCTGGGGGGAGGGCGCGGAGGCCCCGCCGCCGGGAAAATTCGTTAACGAACCAAACGGTCCGGTGTTTTCCTGGTCGGGCCGGCTGACCCGGGGAGCCTCCCGGGTCTTTCTGGGGGCATCGGCCGGGGCGCTGGCCGGGACGGTCGGCGGGCTTCGGGAGGCCGGCTGGACCCCGTCCGGCCCGGAGGCCATGGAGGCCGAGCGGATCTCGGCGGGAATCCCCCTGGTTCCGGTGGACGCGGGCCCGGACTCGTTGCCCCAGGAGTCGGGTTTGGAGGTCGCGGCCGTTTCCTTCACGAAGGGCTGTTACCTGGGGCAGGAGGTGATGGCCCGCCTTCATGCGCAGGGGAGGGTGCAGCGTGGGCTGGTCCGCCTGAGTCTGGAAACTCCGGCCCGGGGCCTTCCCGCCCCGGTCCTGGCCGCCGAGGGGAGGGAAATCGGCCGGATGACAAGCCAGGCTTTGGTGGCGGGACGATGGACGGGGCTGGCCGTGGTAAATCTCCGGCATCTGCCGCCGGACGGAGGTGTGAAGGTTGAAGGTGTTCCTGCCCAACGGGTTGAGGATTGAATACCGCCGTTTCCGGCGTTTTTACATTTACCCCCCAGCCGCATCGCAAAAAGCATCCTCCCTTTCATGAAAGAAGCCTTCCAGACCGCATAAAATAAAGGACGGCGGCGTTTTTCCTGTTGACGGGTATTTTGTGAATAACTCTGCTGTCCCCCGGTTCAACACCACCACACTCCAAACAATCCAACTCACATGAACAAATCAGAACTCGTTGCTGAAATCCAAAAAGCCCTTGGCGATGACACCTCCAAGGCCACCGCCGAGCGCGCCCTCGACGCCGTCCTTGAATCCGTCAAGAAGGGCGTGAAGAAGGACAAGCTCGTCCAGGTCATCGGTTTCGGCACCTTCGCCGTCTCCAAGCGCGCCGCCCGCGAAGGCATCAACCCCCAGACCAAGAAGAAGATCAAGATCGCCGCTTCCAAGTCTGTGAAGTTCAAGCCCTCCTCCGTTCTCAAAGAGCTCGTCAACTGAGTTTTTCCGCGAACCAACTTCGGACCCGCAGCTCACCCTGCGGGTTTTTTTGTGCCTGTTGACCTGAAAAGCAATTGCGCCCCAGGGTTAGTTCCGCTCCCCATCTTATTTCTTTCGCATGAAATACGCGCCCATTCCCAGCCAGTTGTTTGTGGACAACCGCCGCAACCTCGCCACCCGCCTTCCGGCCGGTTCCCTCGCCGTCCTCACGGCCAACGATCCGATGCCGACCAATGCCGACGGGACCATGGGTTTCCGCCAGAACAGCGATCTGTTCTATCTCTCCGGGGTGGACCAGGAGGACACGGTCCTGATCATTTTCCCCGGAGCCAAGGATCCCGAGCGCCGCGAGTGCCTTTTCCTGAAGGAAACGAGCGAGCTGATCGCCATCTGGGACGGGGTGAAACTTTCGAAGGACGACGCCATCCGTTCCACCGGCATCAAGAGCGTCTTCTGGCTCAGCGACTACGACCGCATCCTCCGCGAGCTGATGTATGAGGTGGACACCGTCTATCTCAACCACAACGAGCACCTCCGCTGCAGCAGCGAGGTGCAGACCCGCGAGGACCGCCTGATCAACTCGCTTCGCCAGCGTTTTCCGCTGCACCGGCAGGCCCGCCTGGCCCCGGTCATGCACCAACTCCGCATGGTCAAATCGGCCACGGAGATCGCCCTCCTCCGCGAGGCCACCCGCATCACGGAACTGGGCTTCAAGCGCCTGCTCACGTTTCTCAAGCCGGGGGTGGGCGAGTGGGAGCTTGAGGCCGAGATGGCCCATGAATACATCCGCAACCGTTCCCGTGGCTTTGCCTATCCGCCCATCATCGGCAGCGGGCCCAACGCCTGTGTGTTGCACTACGTTTCCAGTGACCGCGTCTGCCAGGACGGCGAATTGGTGCTGCTCGACTGCGCGGCCGAATATGCCAATTATTTTTCGGATCTGACCCGCACGATTCCCGTCAACGGCCGTTTCACCCCGTGGCAGCGCAAGGTTTACGACGCGGTTCACCGGGTCCTCAACGAATGCAACCAGATGCTCCGTCCCGGCGTGGTCAACCGAGACTACCAAAAGGAGGTCAATCTCATCATGGAGAAGGAGCTCGTCGGCCTCGGTCTGCTCAAGAAGGAGGACATTGAGAAGCAGGACCCGAAGAACCCTCTCTACCGCAAGTATTTCATGCACGGCGTGAGCCACCACATCGGTCTTGATGTCCACGACGTCAACGATCCCTGGGCCAAGATCGTCCCGGGCATGGTGTTCACCATCGAACCCGGGATCTACATCCGCGAGCAGGGCCTGGGTGTCCGTCTGGAAAACATTGTCGTGATCGGGGAGACGGAAAACGAGAATCTGATGGCCAACATCCCGATTGATGCCGACGAAATTGAGTCGCTGATGAACGCCCGCCGCTGAACGGGAGGCATACATTTCACAACCGGAAGGACCCGTTCTTTCCGGTTTTTTTGGCCTATTTTCCCGGGGGAGTTTCCGGCCAGCTCAGGCGGACCACGACGGGTGCCCAGGTGAGGGAGGGGAGCAGTTTGCGCGACCATCCCAGGGCGTCGGGCGGCGTCACCGTTCCGAGTTGGCCTCTTTCCGCCTTCACACCGGTGCGTTCGAGCTCGTCAATCATTCCCCGGTAGCGCCGGTGGTAGTCAAAAGGGGAAAGGATGAGCAGTGCCGGACGCATGATCTGAAGCGGTTCGATGCGGTTCAGCGCCTCGTGGGTCTGATGCCAGGGGGTGGGGCGTTTCTCGATCCAATCGCTGGAGCAGACCAAAGGGTGGGGGGCCCGGATGGAGGCGTAGCCGTAGGTCCCTGAAATGACGATGGGATGGGAGGCGGGTTCCTCCCGGAGCAGGCGCATGACCTCGCTTTCCGATTTTTCCATGCCATAATCCCGTTCCGCCGCGACTCCCCAGGTGGCCATGCCAGCCAATCTGAACCAGCCGGGCAGGCAGAAAACGACCAGGATGGCCGCGTATCGTCTGAGCAGGCGGGCTTCCGCGAGCGCCAGGGTCACGGCCACAAACAGCGGTTGCAGCCCCCGGACAAAAAAGGCGTTGGGGATGACCACGGTGAATCCCATGAGCAGGATGAAAGCCATCCCGGCCGCCAGTCCCAGCCAAAGGGTGGCGAGGCGTCCCTGCGGGCCGTCGCCCGGGAAACGCCGTCCCAGGGCCAGGGTGACCGCCCCCAAGGCCAGGCAGACCACCACGCCGGGGGCATGGCGCAAGGTGCTCAGCCAGGCGGCGGGATCGGCTCCCGCCATCCAGGTGGCAAACGGGGTCTGCCGCGCATGCTCCTGAAAACCAGCCCACCAGAGCGGGCGGAAAAAAAGGATCAACACGAGGGGGACGGCCGTTCCGACCGCCCCCCCCAGCAGCATTCGTCCGGCGATGTCCACCCGATGCCTGAAGAGGGCGGCCAGCCAGGTGAATCCCAGCACAAAACCTGTCAGAAGGCCGGACATCGGGCTCGTCCAGAACGTCAGAACGAGGCCCAGGGTGGCGGTGGCGGAGAGGAAGGGGGAAGGGCGGAGGCCGGTGCGAAGCGTTTCCCAGGCCACCACCAAGGGCAGCAGGCCCAGAAGCAGGGCCAGGCTTTCGGGGCGGCCCTGAAACGTGGTCAGCCACACCATGGCCGCACCCGTCCACCAGGCAAGCCGCGGGAGACGCCAGCGCCAGACGACCCAGGCGACCACCGCCGCCTGGGCCGACCATAGGAGGGCATGGAGCCAGATGACCCCGCCGGTGCCGTCCCCGAAAAGAGCCATCCACAGCCTGACCATTCCCGGGTAAACCGGCGGGTAGGCGCAAAAAAGCTGGCCGCCGCAGATGGGAAAGGCGTGTTCCAGGAAGGGGGCCCGGAACTCCCCGTGCCAGAAGTGCTGGAGGGCGGGCTGGTCGTAGAAGCCGCTGTCGTTCATGGGCGGCCCCAGGTGCCACGCGGCCAGGAACAGCAGCGGGAGGATGCCCGCGAGCAGTCCAAGCCAGAGCTGGCTCCCGGTCAGGGGGGAGGGTGGTTTTCCCGGAGCCGTGGGCCGGCCCGAAAGACCTCTCAACACTTCCATGAGGTCAACGGCTCCAGTCGAGCATGCGTTGCAGCGGGGTGCGGGCGGCGGTGAGGACATCGGCCGGCAGTTCGATCTGCGGGGAAAGGTCGCGGAGGCAGTCGCGGAGTTTTTCCACGGTGTTCAGCTTCATGTAGCGGCAGTCGTTGCAGTTGCAGCGGTCCGTCGGGCCGGCGATGAAGGTTTTGTCCGGCACCTCGCGGCGGAGGCGGTGGATCATGCCGCTTTCCGTGACCACGATGATCTCTTTGGCCGGGGTGTTTTTGGAGAATTTGACCATCAGCTCGGTGGAGCAGACCTCGTCGGCCAGGTCGCGCACGGAGGCGACGCACTCGGGATGGGCGAGGATGACCGCGTCGGGATGTTTCGCCTTCACCTTTTCCAAGGCGGAAACCGTGAAGAGCACGTGGGCGTAACACGACCCCGGCCAGAGCTGGAGCTTGCGGCCCGTCTGGCCCGCGACCCACTGCCCGAGGTTTTGGTCGGGAACGAATAAAATTTCTTTTTCCGGCGGGACCTTGTTGACGATTTTTACGGCGTTGCCGCTGGTGCAGATCACATCGCAGAGGGCTTTCACGGCGGCCGTGCAGTTGATGTAGGCCACCACGTAAACGTCGGGGTGGGCGGCCTTGTAGGCGGCCAGTTTTTCGGCCGGGCAGGAGTCGGAAAGCGAGCAGCCGGCGTTGAGGTCGGGGAGGAGGACGGTTTTGCCGGGGTTCACAATCTTGGCCGTTTCGGCCATGAAATGGACCCCGCAGAAGACGATCACATCGGCCTTGGCCTCGGCCGCATGGTAGGCGAGCCCGAGGGAGTCGCCGACAAAATCGGCCACGCGCTGGATGCCTTCGACCTGGTAATTGTGGGCGAGGATGACGGCGTTGCGGCGGCGTTTCAGTTCCAGAATTTCCTCCTGGACGGGGGAAAGCGGGACGGCGGCGGCGCCGGAGAGAGGAGGGAAGACCAAGGGCTCGAAGAGCATGGGAAAAGTGTTGAGGGAAAGGGGAAAACCGCCGGGCACAACAACGGCCTCAGCCCGGCCAGTTCGGGCACTTGTCCTTCCTGCGGCAGCGGGCGTGGACCTGGAGGCGTTGCTGAACTGGTTCCAGTCCAAGTTTTTGCGATACCGTCTGGCCATACCACTCCATGAAGGGCGCGTCTATGTGGAAGATCTTGTCGCAATCGAGGCAGACCACCTGGGCCTGCTCCATCTTGGCCCCGGTTTTGGGCAGGTAGAGTTTGTAGTCCTTGCCCACGTCAATCTCCTTCACCATGCCCGACTCCACGAGGATGGGCAGGCTGCGGTAAACGGTGGAGCGGGAGACGGAGCGGTCTATCCTGCGGGCAAACTCCAGGAGTTGTTCGGCGGTGAAGTTCTCCCTCTGCCGGAAAACGGCGTCGAAGATGGCCACACGCTGGTTGGTATGGCGAAAACCGTTCCGGGTCAGAAACTTGCGAAACACCTCCCTCTTGCGTTCCAACTCCTCGGCGGGGATGATGGACGGTTCGTTCACGGGGGCGGCGGGGGGCATGGTGTGCTTTGTTGAGTCTCAATTTGTTCGCAACTGGGGCCGCGACAAGCCGAGACTTGAAGGGTCTTTTCCCACCGGGGAATTTGCGGGTTGCCCGTTTCGTGAAGGGGCGCACCGTGCGCCTCTACGGTGAAACTGCGCAACAAAGCACTCCTCTTTCTCGGTGCGTCCTTCGCGCTTTTTCTGCTGTTTGTGGCCGCCCTGGCCCATGTCATTCTCATTCCCAGGGCGGCGGAGGGGGAGGCCCGCCTGATGGAGGTGAACCTGCGGCGGGTGGAGGGCAAGCTGGGCAACAAGCTGGACAAAATCAACGGCCTCGCCACCCAGTGGTCCTCCTGGGACGACACCTATGGGTTTGTGAAGGACCACAATGACAAATATGTGAGCGACAATTTCAACCCGCAGAGTCTCACCGCCCTCGGCCTTCATGTGGTCGCGATGTGGGATGGCAAGGGGACCTTTGTGGACGGGCGCCTCAGTTATCCCGCCACCATGAAATCCGAAGTGATCCCGGAGCCTTTCCGCCGCGAGCTCACCCGGATCGTGGGCCAGCTGCCCCAGGGCGAGGACAAGTTCATCCAAGGACTCTTCCAGACTTCCCGGGGCATCCTTCTGGTCAACGTCAGGCATGTCCTGAAGACCGATTTTTCCGGTCCTACGGCCGGCTACTTCATGGGCGCGGACCTGATGGACAAGGAACTGCTGGAGGAATTCGCCGCCTTTGAGACCTTTGCCCTCAAGCTGCTGCCGCCGGGGCCCACGCCCCCCCACGCGCCGGACATGTCCAGCGTCCAGGGGATGTCCGTCTATCCGCTGAATGACGACATCCTCCTGGGAAAGATGAAGTTAAAGGATGCCTCCGGCGAGCTTCTCGGTTTTTTGGAACTCTCCTCCCCCCGGACGTTGTATGAGCTGCAATGGCGCAGCCTTCGCCTCGTCTTTGCGGTTCTGATCACGGGCAGCCTGGTGTTTTTCGGGTGCGTCTGGTTCATCATGGACACCCGTCTGATCCGCCGCCTGGAAAATCTGGAACGCAACGTGGCCGAACTCGAGACCGGCAGCGGCCTGGCCCCGGCCCTGGCCCAGACGCGCGGCTCGGACGAGGTCGCCCGCCTGGCCCGCGCCACCGGCCGCATGGCGGGAAACCTGCTGGCGGCCAAGGAGGCGGCCGAAACCGCCGCCCGGGCCAAAAGCGAGTTTCTCGCCATGATGAGCCATGAGATCCGCACCCCGATGAACAGCGTGATCGGCTTCACGCATCTTCTTGGTGAGACGAATCTTACGGAGGAGCAGGCCCAGCATGTCCAGGCCATTGAAAACGGTGGCGGGACCCTTCTGGCCCTGATCAACGACATCCTGGACCTCTCCAAGATCGAGTCCGGCAAATTGGAAATCGAACGGACCCCGGTGGACCTGCGCCGCCTGGCCCGCGAGATGGGCGAGCTGTGCGGGGTGAGGCTGCGGGAGAAGGGGGTTTCCTTCCGCATGGATCTGGCCCCCGGCTTGCCCCTCTCCGTCATGGCGGACGCCGTGCGCCTGCGCCAGGTGCTCTTCAACCTGCTGGGCAATGCCGCCAAATTCACCAGCCGGGGCGAGGTCTGCCTGGCCATTTCGGCCGAGAGCGACCAGGCGGGAGGCGAGCTGCTGCTGCGTTTCGCCGTTTCGGACACGGGCATCGGACTGAGCGACGAGCAGCGCAAGCGTCTCTTCCAACCCTTTGTCCAGGCCGATTCCTCCACCACCCGGAAGTATGGGGGCACGGGACTGGGGCTGGCCATCAGCCGCAAGCTGGTCGAGGCCATGGGCGGGGACTTTACCGTGGAAAGCCAGCCCGGCAAAGGTTCGACCTTCTCCTTCACCATCCGGGTGGGGCAGGTGGAGGCGGCCCATCTGACGGATACCCGCACTCCCTTCGCGCCCCTCCCCGTCGCCGCTTCGGGGCGGGTGCTCCGCATCCTGGCCGCCGATGACAATTCCGTGAACCGGCGCCTGCTGGACCTCATGCTCAAACGGCTGGGCCACGCCGCGGAATTTGCCGAGGACGGCCGCGACGCCCTGAACCGGCTGGAACGCAACGAACCCTACGATCTCGTTTTCATGGACGTGCAAATGCCTGAAATTGATGGATTTGACGTCACCCGCGCCCTCCGCTCCCACGAGAGGGCCGCGGGAAGGAAACCGGTCCGGGTGGTGGCCCTGACCGCCAACTCGATGATCGGTGACCGTGAGCGCTGCCTGGCGGCGGGGATGGACGACTATCTCAGCAAACCCATCCGCTTCGACGACCTCGGCTCCACCATCGCCCGGGCCGTTGCCGCCCTGGGTTGAGCGGCTGGAGGCGCCTTATTTTCCCCGGTAAACCCTCAGGCGCACGCGGTCCCGGAGAGTTTCGGAGGCCAGCGTCCATCCGTGGCCGGGCCGGATGTCGGGCCGCTTGTGGGGCGTGAGAATCCACAACTCGGGCGAGACCTGGGCGAGGGCGGACAAGACGGCGGGAAGCCGTGAAATTTCGCAGAGATGGAGGGCGAAACTGCAAACGACGAGGTCGAACGGGCGCTCGGTCAGAACTCCGCCCGCGATGTCGGCAAAGCTCCATGTTTCCGCCTGGCAGCCGGTTCGTTCGCGGTAGGCCGCGCCGGTGTGCGGGTCGCAGCCGGTCAGGCGGGCCCAGCCCGCCGCCCGCAAGGCCAGGGTGGCCTCGCCGCTGCCGCAGGCCAGGTCGAGCACGCTGGCCGGAGGTGTTTCCCGGGCTTGGGCTGCCTCGGTCAGGAGCCCGGCGATGATGGCCTCGTGGGGGTTGCGGTAAGCCGCGCCGTGGGCGGTGTAGTAGCCCTCGGCCCCGAGTTGGTCGTAGAGCGGGCGCAGCGCCGGGGGAGGTAGCTTTTTCATGGCCAGCCTTGGGTCAGCTTCCCCGCGAGGACGGCGTGTTGGAGGTCCACGCTCCGAGGGCGGCCAGGGCCAGCGAGGTGGCCGCGAGCACGGCGGTTTCGGTCCGCAGCACCCGTTCGCCGAGGTGGGCGAGGGGAACTCCGGCGGCTCGCAGGGCGGAGCGCTCGGTCTCGGTGAAGCCGCGTTCCGCCCCGAAGATCAGGGTGAGCGGGCCGGCGTTCGGCAACGCGCCGGGCAAGGGGCCGGCCGCCTCGTAGTTGTCCAGGGCCAGCCGTTTGCCGGTTCCGGGTTCGGCCAGCAACTCGGTCAAAGTCCCGGCCAGGCGGACTTCCGGGATGCGTGTGGAGTAGGCCTGTTCCGCGCCCTGGCGGATGGTTTCCCGCCATTCGCCGTCCTTCCAAAGCGAGGCGTCGGCGTAGGATTTTTCGCCCCGCCCGGGCGCAAAAAACACCATTTCGGCCACGCCCAGGGCGGTGGCTTCGGACAGGATGCGTTTGGCCGAGGCGGGCCGGGGCAAACCAATCCAAAGCCGGAGCGGAGGCAGCGGCGGGGGAGGGGCGCCCCAGGTGATGCTGAGCGTAATTCCTTCCGCCCCAAGGGTTTCAATAACAGCCCGCCCTCGCGGACCATTGACACAGCCGACATCCAGCCCGCTTCCAACGCCAAACCTCAGCACGTCCCGCAGATGGATCGCGCGTGGATCCCCGGCGGGCAGAAGCGCGCGGGGACGGTCGTCGTTGAGGAGAAGGAGATTCATGCGGGGTGGGTTCCAACCGAAAGTTCGGGCTGGGGAAACGAAAAAGCCGTCCGGCTTGGTGGCGTCGGACGGCTGAAAATGGAGCGGGTAGCAGGAATCGAACCAGCATAACCTGCGTGGAAGGCAGGGACTTTACCATTAAGCTATACCCGCAATGGTGGAGTGGAAGAAAGGGGTGTTTGCGTGTGGGTCAAGGCCGGAAAACGCGGGAGTTTTAAACCCTCCGCCTGAAGGCGGGACAACTTACGCATGAAAGGCGGTCAAGGACATGCTTTCGATCACTTCGCTTCCGGCCGCACGACCAGATCCAGCCGGGCGGTGGACTGGAAGTTCTTGCGGCAGAACTCCTTCAGGCGGTCCAACGTGACGGCGTTGAGCCGGTCGTCGTAGGTGCGCCAGGAGTTGATCGGGAGCTGGTAGAGGCCGTTGAGGGCGGCCTGGAGGGCGCGGGAGGAGGCGGTCTGCATCTGGCCGCGGCGGCCCACGGAAAGGCGGAGTTTGGATCGGGCCAGCTCCTCCTCGGTGATGCCCGGGCCGCACCAGCGGTCCATTTCGGCGGTGAATTCGCGCCAGACGTCCTCCTCTTTGCCCGGGGCGCAGCCCGCGCTGAGGGTGAAGAGGCCGTGGCCGAGGCCGGCGAGGCGGCCCGCGCCCACGAAATAGGCCAGGGCGAGTTCCTCGCGGACGCGGAGAAAGAGGCGGCCCGACATCTCGTTGGCCAGCTCGCTGAGGATGTCGCCGCAGACCCAGTCGTCGTGGTCCACGCCCACATCGTTCCAAGCCGAAAGAACCACGGCCTGTTCGCGGGGAAGGCTGCGGACGTGGCGGCCGGGGCTGGCGGGGCCGGTGTGCGTGCGCACTTCGGGCATGAAGGGTGTGGCGGGAAGTTTCTCCAGCAGCGCGGCGATGGCGGGCAGATCCTTCTCGGGATCAAGGTCGCCGGAGACGGCCATGATGGTGTTGGGACCGGTCATGACGCGGTGGTGGAAATCCTTCAAGTCCTTGGCCGTCAAAGCCTCCAGATCGGCGATGCGGCCGGGGTAGGGGACGCCGAAGGGGTGGTCGCCAAACCAGAGTTCGCGGAGGCGGCGGCGGGCGTGCTCGACGACATCGTCCTCGTCGTCGCGGACGTCGGCCACGGCGGAGTTTCTTTCGTTGCGGAAGGAACGGGCGGCAAACTTCGGGTGGAGGAGCGATTGATCGAGGAGATCGAGGGCGAGGGGGAGGTCCCCGCTCAGAACTTCGAGGGAAAGCCCGGCGGAGTTGTTGCCGCAGGTGTCGTCGAAGTGGGCGCCCACGGCGTCGGTCGCCTCGGAGACCTCGGCGTCGGTGCGCTTGGCGGTGTCGGAGCGGAGCATGCCGATCCAGAGGGAGGAAAGGCCGCGCTTGTCGGCCGGCTCGGCCAGGGCGGAGGCGAGGTGGGCGGTGCGGAAGTGGATCTTGGGCAACGTGTTGTCGCGCTGCCAGAGCAGGCGGGCGCCGTTGCTGAGTTTGATTTCGGCGAAATCGGAAGAGGGGCCGGCGGCGCGGGCGGTGGCGACGGCTGCGGTCGCGGCGGCGGGTTTGTCGTGGATGAGGTCGGTGACGGTGTGGCTGACGAGGTAGGTGCCGGCGGCGGTCACGACCTGCTCCGGGGTGACGGCCTGGAGGCGTTCCAGATAGCGGCGGGAGTAACCGATGTCGCCGAGGATGACCTCGCCCGCGCCGAGGCGTCCGGCCTGGCCGCCGATGGTTTTGCGGGAGTTGAGGAAGGCGACGAGCACCTGGCGGCGGATCTTGTCGAGCTGGGCGGGTTTCACGCCCTCGTGGATAAGTTTGTCGAACTCCTTCTGGACGGCCTCGGCCACTTCCCCGGCTTTGCCATGATCGCAGGTGAAGCCTACCCAGAGCAGGCCGGACTGGCCGGGGGCCCAGCAGGAAACGTCAATCGTGTGGACGAGGTTTTGCTCCTCACGGATACTCTGCCAGAGGAGGGAGGAACCGCCTGCGCCGAGGAGGCCGGACAGCAGGTCGAGGGCGGGCGAATCGGGGTGGGCGAGGTGGGGGATCTTGTAGGCCAGGACGCCGCGGCAGATGTTGACGTCGCCCGTCAGGCGCACGACGCGCCGGTCGAGCTGGGCGGGTTCGTCGGGGACGTGGACAGGCGAAAGGGCGCGGCGGACGAGGCTGCCGAAGTGTTTTTCAATGAGCGGTTTGAGTTCGTCGGGATCCACGTCGCCCGCGATGATGAGCACGCAGTTGTTGGGGACGTAGCGGGCGGAGTGGTATTCGCGCAGCGCCTCGACGGGGATGTTTTGAAACGGCTCGCGGTGGCCGATGACGGGCTGGCGGTAGGGGTGCTCGCGGTAGGCGGTGGCAAAGACGGCCTCGGCCACGATCTGGTCGGGCTCGTCCTGCGTCATGGCGATCTCGCGGAGGATGACATCCTTCTCCTTGACGGCCTCATCGGAGGGGAGGAGCGGGTTGAAAACGGCGTCGGCCAGGAGGTCGAGCCCCAGCTCGGCCGACTCGCTCGGCAGGTCCACATGATAGACGGTGCGGTCGAAGGTGGTGTAGGCGTTGATCGATCCGCCGGCCTCCTGCACGCAACGACTTAGGGCGGTGCCGGGACGCCGGGCCGTGCCCTTGAAAATCATGTGCTCCAGGTAGTGCGAAAGCCCGGAACCGAGGTGGACGCCCTCATGGATGGAGCCGGTCTTGACCCAGACCTGGACGGTGACGAGCCGGGCGAGGGTGGACGGCTGAAGGAGGACGGTCAGGCCGTTGGCAAGATGGTAGCGGACGGGGGCGGGGCCAAGGGCGGTTTCGAGAAAGGACATGAGGGAGAGGGGGAAGGTTGAGGGAATGGCAGGGAAGTCGAGACGAGTTCACCGAATGCGCGCGGAAGGGTGGAAAACCGCCCGCCTGAATCCCGAAAAGCGGCCGCAAAAAAAGCCCGGTTGATGAGACCGGGCTTGGAAAGGGGAGCGGATCTGACTCAGGCGACTTTCTGAACCAAGCCGGCCTTGAGGGCCTTGACGGAGACCCAGACGCGCTTGACGCCACCGCCGGGCTGGAGAACCTTGATCTTTTGAAGATTGGGGCGGAAGACGCGTTTGGTGCGCTTGGTGACGTGAGTGCCGATACCGCCGGACTTCTTGGACTGACCTTTGCGGTGGATGATGGAGCCTTTGACGGGGCGTTTACCGGTAACTGTGCAGATGCGGGCCATGACGAAATGGGATGTGGTTAAAAGGGAGAAAGTGGGCCGTGGTGAGGCGCTTGGCAAGGGGCTTTTTTCAGTTTGAGGAAAAATGTGCCTCAAATGGCGACGTTGCCCCCGTTGCCGTCATCCTTTTTTTTCCTCGTCACGACATCCCACAGCAGGCGGGTAAGCCCTTTTTGCCGGACGGGTGGAGCTTCCGGCTGAGCCGGGCCGGCTGGCTCACCTTTGACGACCAAAGCAGGTTTGGGAGTCTCGGAAACGGTTTTCACCGGGGCCGAGGCAGGCGGCGGGGTGGAAGGCGGGGCTGCGTTGACAATCGCCGGCTTGACGGCGGCCCCGGGCGGCGGGCGGTCAAAGCGGCGGATGATGGAACTGTAAACCAGCGGCTTGTAGTAAAAGGGGATGCCCGCGGCCTCCAGAATGTGCCGGTCGTCATCGGTCAGGTGTCCGGAAACAACGACGACGTTGAGATCGGAACGGGACATTTTGAATTCCAGGGCGAGCCCCACGCCCGTGCCGTCGGGTAGCCGCTGGTCGGCGATGAAGAGGTCAATCTCGGCGGCATGTTTTTCAAACATATCCCTGGCCTGGGCCACGTTGGTGACAGGCCAGACGGTGTGCCCCTGGGAACGAAGTTGTTGGGTTCCGATGCTGTTCAGCTCTTCTTCATCTTCAACAAATAGGATTCGCATGGGCGTCTTGATTTAGGGGCTGTTTTAAAAAGAGAAGGGAACTTAAGCTGCGAAACTGGGTGAGTCAACCCTGTCCATTACCTAGGGTGAAACCCCTGCATGCCCGCTGTATTTACCACTCCAAGCCGGCGGACAGCAGGGCCTGTTCGGCGGCCTGGTCCCATCCCTTGTTGGCGGCCGGGTTGGCGGGACTGGGGTGGGGCAGGGTGACGACGCGCGCCCCGGGCGCGTTACGGGCCAGGCAGGTCGCGGCAAACCCACCCACTCCAAGCAGTTGCGAAGGTTTGAGGACGGCCAGGATGGTTTGCAGGTGGCGATCGCAGGCCGTCTGGACGGCTTCCCGCTCGGCTTTGGCCAGTTGCTCGGGGGTGCGGTTTTTACCTCCCTCCTCCATGAACAAAAGTGGGCAATAATTAACCACAAATGCCTTCTGAAAAAACGATTCGGCCGTCCCGAAGCGTTTTTTGGCCCAGCCATAAAGACGGCGTCCGCTGACTTCGGCGCGCTTGCAGGCGAAGCCGGTGACGGGACGTTTGGGATGCTCCACCGGAGGTTTGCCCACGGGGGCTTCCAGTTTCATCCAGTCACGCACGGCCGCAATCTCCCCGAACGGCACCCCGGTCTGGGCCATGCCGAAGGGACCGGGGTTCATGCCGAGGAGAAACCACCGCCCGGTGCCCAGTCCGCCGAAACGTTTCAGATAGAGCGAGTGCGGCTCCCAGGCGTAATCAAGGGGTTGGTAAACCTGGGCGACTGGCGGTGCGAACCGTAGCGGCCGCAGCTCCTCGCGAAGCGTTTGGGCGGCGGTGAGGAGCTGCGCTGATTCTTGATTCATGATTTTTGATTCTTGATTTAAAGGCAGGGGCGTCGTCGGGCTTTTTAGTTGTAAACTATTGAATGAGATTGATTTAATGTTTGTTGTGTCTCTCCAAATCAAGAATCTCAAATCAAGAATCAAGAATGCGAGGCGCTGCCTCAGCGTCCGAGCACTTTTTCGATCCTCGCCAGCGCCTCGATCACATTGGCACGGCTGTTAAATGCGCTGATACGGACGTGGCCCTGGCCGCAGGCACCGAAACCGCTGCCCGGGGTGCAGACGACGTTGGCCTTTTCGAGCAGCTCGTCGAAGAACTGCCAGGAGTCGCGGCCGGTGTTGATCCAGATGTAGGGGGCGTTGTCGCCGCCGACACAGGGCAGGCCGAGGCGGTTCATGCTCTCGCGGATGAGTTTGGCGTTGCCGAGGTAAAAGTCGGTCATGGCCTTGACCTGGGCCTGGCCGGCCTCGCTGAAGATGGCCTCGGCGGCGCGCTGCACGGGGTAGCTCACGCCGTTGAACTTGGTGGTGTGGCGGCGGTTCCAGAGGCCGTGGAGGGCGTGGGCGTTGCCGGCCGAGTCATAGGCCATAAGTTTCTTGGGGACAACGGCATAGGCGCAGCGGACACCGGTGAAGCCGGCGGTCTTGGAGAAGCTGCGGAACTCGATGGCGCACTCGTCGGCACCGGGGATCTCGTAGATGCTGTGGGGGATGGCGGCGTCGCGGATGTAGGCCTCATAGGCCGAATCGTAGAGGATGACGGCCTTGTTGGCGCGGGCGTAGGCGACCCACTCTTCCAGCTGGGCGCGGGTGGCGACGGCCCGGGTCGGTTTGTTGGGGAAGCTGAGGTATTTGTGGTCCACCGTGCCGTGGGCGGGCTGGGCGGGCACATAGCCGTTGGCGGCGTTGCAGTCGAGGTAAGTGAGGCCCTGGTAGCGGCCGTCCACGTTGAGACCGGTGCGGCCTGCCATGACATTGGTATCCACATAAACGGGATAGACGGGGTCCGGGATGGCGATGCGCACGTCCTGGGCGAAGATCTCCTGGATGTTGCCGCAGTCGCACTTGGAGCCGTCGGAAATGAAGATTTCGTCGGCGGTGATGGGGGCGCCGCGGGCGGCGTAGTCGTGCTTCGCAACCGCCTCACGGAGGAAGGCATAACCCTGCTCGGGGCCGTAGCCGCGGAAGGTTTTGGCGTCGCCCAGCTCGTCCACGCCCTTGTGGAAGGCCTCCAGGCAGGCGGCGGGGATGGGCTCGGTCACGTCGCCGATGCCGAGGCGGATGATCTTCTTGTCGGGGTGGGCCTGGGTGAAGGCCGTGACCTTCTTGGCGATGGTGGCGAAAAGGTAGCTGGCGGCCAGCTTGTGGTAGTTTTCGTTGAGGCGGATCATGGTGTGATTTGGTTAAAAAGACCTTGCGGGTTAAAAACTTGTGGAAGGCGCGGGAGTCATCCAGTTTCCCGGACTTTCGCAAGCCGGTAACATGCAAACCTTACGAACCATCGCAGAAATCCGGGCCTGGTCCGCGTCGGAACACGCCGCCGGACGCCGCATCGTCTTCGTGCCCACCATGGGCGCGCTGCACGAGGGGCATCTCAGTCTCATTGACCTGGCCAGGACCAAAGGCGACCGCGTGGTGCTCTCGATTTTTGTCAACGCCACCCAGTTCGGTCCCAACGAGGACTTTGAAAAATACCCCCGCCGCGAGGAGGAGGATTCCGCCCTTTGCGAGGCCCGGGGGGTGGATCTGATTTTCGCCCCGGCCCATGGCGAACTCTATCCCGAGGGGCACTCTGTTTTTGTCGTGGAGGAGGCCCTGGCCAAAACCATGTGCGGCATCTCCCGCCCCGTCCATTTTCGCGGGGTCTGCACCATCGTTCTGAAACTCTTCAACATCGTCTCCCCCGATGTCGCCATCTTCGGCCAGAAGGACGCCCAGCAGGTCGCTGTCATCCGCCGCATGGTGAGGGACTTGGACCTGCTTGTGGAAATCGTGGCGGCCCCGACCCTGCGCGACCCTGACGGCCTGGCGATGTCGTCCCGCAACGCCTACCTTTCCACCGCCCAGCGCGAGGAGGCCCTGGCCATTTCCAAGGCGCTTTTCCGGGCCCGGGAGATGGTGGAGTCGGGGGTGGTGAACATTGACCGCCTCCAGGCCGAGATCATCCATATCCTGAGCCAGAAACGGCGCCTGCGGGTGATCTATGTGGCGCTGGTGGACCGCGACTCCCTGGAAGTCCTTCGCGACATTGTGCCGGGCCGTTCCCTGTTTGCCGTGGCGGTCTGGTGCGACCAGGTGCGCCTGATTGACAACATCGTCCTTTGACCCGAAACCCCTTCGCCGCCCCATGTCCAAGGCCTCCGTCATCATCCCCTGCTATAACGAAGAGGAGGTGCTGCCGATGCTCTTCAGTCGGCTCACCGCCGCGGCCGGAAACTGGGGGATGGAGTGGGAGGTCATCTGCGTGGATGACGGCTCGCGCGATGCCACCTGGAATCTTCTGACGGCGCAGGCCCGTCAGGATCCGCATTGGAAGTCGCTCTCCTTTGCCCGCAACTTCGGGCATCAGACGGCGGTGTCGGCCGGGCTCTACCATGCCACCGGGGACGTGATCATCATCATTGACGCCGACCTCCAGGACCCGCCGGAGGAACTGGGCCGTTTCCTCGACAAATGGCGGGAGGGCTTCGAGGTGGTTTACGCCATCCGTCAGAAACGTAAGGAGGGCCCCCTCAAACGCTTCTGCTACTGGTCCTTCTACCGGATCATGGCGAAACTCGTCTCGATTCCCATCCCGTTGGACACCGGAGACTTCTGCGTGATGGACCGCAAGGTGGCCGATGTCCTCAAGCTCATGCCGGAGCGGAACCGCTTTGTCCGGGGCCTGCGGGCCTGGGCCGGTTTCAAACAGGTGGGCCTGCCTTACGAGCGTCACGCCCGGGCCGCGGGCGAGGTCAAATACACCTTCCGCAAGCTGCTCAAACTGGCCTTCGACGGCATCTTTTCCTTCTCGCTCGTCCCGCTCAAATTCGCCTCCTGGCTGGGCTTCGGCGTCTCGCTCCTGGCCCTGGCCGGCATCGTTTTCACCATCGCGCAACGTCTTTTCAGCGAACAGTTTGCCAGCATCGGTTTCGGACCGGTCCCCGGCTTCGCCACCATCGTCATCGCCATCCTGTTCCTCGGCGGCGTGCAGCTCACCTGCCTCGGGATCCTCGGCGAGTATCTGGGCCGCATTTACGACGAGGTGAAGCGCCGTCCCCAGTGGGTGTTCAAGGACAGCGCCGGTGTTGACCCCAAAATTCCGCCGCTGTGAACGTGAACGAACTCAAGGCCCTGATTGTCAGCAAGCGACAGTTCCTGCTCTACTGTGTGATCGGATTCAGTGGGGTGGGGTTGGATTTCGCGGTTTACTCCCTTTTGCTCAACACGGGGAAGCTTGAGTATCAGGTGGCCAATGCCATCGGTTACTCGGCGGGGACGCTGCTTTCCTTCACGCTCAACGCCCGGTTCAACTACAAGGTCAACGACCGCCTGCTGGCCCGTTTTGCGAGTTTCGCCTTCGTCTCCTTTCTCGGCTGGGCCACCTCTTATGGATTGCTACATCTTCTGGTGGAACACTTTGGCGTGAACAAATACCTCGCCAAGGCCGCCTCGCTGGTCGTGGTGGTGATGCTCCAATACAACCTCAACCGCCTCATCTCCTTCCGTAAAACTGCCTGAGCCATGTCCTCCCTTCTTGTCATCGGCGGTGGCATCACCGGTCTCGTCTCGGCCTATCTGGCGGCCAAGGCCGGCCGCAGCGTGACCGTCCTGGAGGCCTCGGCCCGGCCCGGCGGACTTTTGGAAACCTTTCCGGTGGGAGGCACGCGGCTGGAGTTTTTCTACCACCACTTTTTCACCCACGACGCCGAGATGAACTGGCTCGTGCGGGAGCTGGGGATCGAGTCGAAGCTGCGCTATCTGCCGGCCTCCATGGGGTTTTTCCGGGACGGGAAACTCCATCCCTTCAACGGCCCAAAAGACCTGCTGGGGTTTGATCCGCTGTCGTTTGTGGCCAAGGGGCGCTTCGCCTTTTCCAGCCTCTACCTGGCGAAGTTTGCGGACTGGCGGAAGTGGGAGGAAGTCCCTTGTCTGCAATGGTTTGAGAAATACGCCGGGAAGGCCGCGACGGACGCCATCTGGCGCCCCATGCTGGAGATCAAGTTCGGCCCCTATGCCGAGAAGGTGCCGGCCGCCTGGATGGTGGGCCGGCTGCGCCAGCGGATGAACTCCCGCCAGAATGGCGACGAGCGTCTGGGGTATCTGCACGGCAGTCTTTCGGTGCTGCTGGACGCCCTGCTGGGGAAACTCAACGCCCTGGGTGTCAAGGTGTTGACCGAACATCCCGTCACGGCGCTGGAGGTGTCCGCCGGCCGCGTCACCGGGGTTCATACTCACCGGGGAAACTTCACGGCCGACGAGGTTCTGGCCACGATCCCGGCCGACCGGTTTGCCGACATCGTGGCGGCTTCCGATCCCGCCTACGCGGCGCAACTCCGCCGCATCGAGCACTTTGGCGCGGTTTGCACCGTGCTGGAGATGGACCGCCCGCTCGGACCTTATTACTGGCTCAACGTGGCCGACCCCGGCTTTCCCTTTGGCGGCGTGATCGAGCACACCCGGCTGCTTCCGCCGGAGGACTACCAGGGCAAACACCTCGTCTATCTGTCGCGCTATTTCGAGCGCTCGCACGAGCTGGCCACGATGAACACGGATGCCATCGGCGAACTCATGACCGCCCCGCTGGCGAAGATCTACCCGGCCTTGAAACCGGAGCACATCAAGGCCCGGCACGTCTTCCGGACCCAGACCGCCGCGACGGTCTGCGACCTCGGCTTCTCCGCCCGGGTCCCGGCCATGCGGACCCCGCTGCCCGGCCTGACCTACGCCGGCATGGTCCACGTTTACCCGGACGAGCGCAGCTGCAACAACTCGATCCGCGTGGCAGCCGAAGCCGTGCGCGTGCTGGGTTGCGACACCAGCGCCGTGCCCAAGGGCTTTTCGCTCTCGGGTCAGTTGGGAGTGTGACGGTGGGAAGCTCCAAATCCCAAGACCCAAGCACCAAAGAAGCTCCAAGCTTCAAGGTGTGGTGGCCGTGCAAAGCACCGTGGAGTGCCGCGCACTTTGGGATGGGCGCTGACACCGTTTCGGCGGGTGCTGACGCGTTTGGGTTGGCCGCTGACGTCATTGGGACGGGGGCTGACACGCTTGTGGTCGCTAGGAAACACCGTTTCGACGTCGGCTGACACGATTGTGGTCACACCTGACACGATTGGATTACCAACTGACACACTTTGGTTGGGTGCTGACACCGTTTTGCCGGTCGCTGACACAATAGGGACGGCGGCTGACACGATTTCGGTCACGCCTGACACGGTTGTGGTCACCGCTGACACGATTTTGGCGACTGCAAACACGTTTTGGACGGTCCGAAACACACTTGTGCCGGTCGCTGACGCCCTTTCGGCGTCTGCAAACACGTTTGAGTCGGACCAACCCAAGGTTTCGGTCGTGCGAAGCACCGTGGAGTGCGGCGACCCTGTCGCCGCTGTGAGGCAACGCGACCCTGTCGCGGCCTCAAAGGTGATCTTCGCCGCGAACACCTGGAGTTGTGCCAACGTGATTTGCAGCAACAACCTCCCTCGGCCCGGCAACAAGGTTGCCCTGGGCCACGGCTGCGACAGGGTCGCCGCACTCCACGGTGCTTCGCACAGACGAGGCATGGCAGGTGCGGAGCCCTGCGCTCCCGGGAGAGTTACTTTGTCCGCGCGGTGATGCGTTCTACGGCCCAGGCGGCGTGTTCGGCGACCATGGGATCTAGGCCTTGGGCGTGGCGTTCGAGGACCGGGAGATCGGCGGGGGTTCCCACGTTGCCCAGCACGACGCAAAGGTTTCTGCGCCAGCGGCTGAGGCCTAGGCGTTTCAGGGGGGAGGCGACGAGGGCGGCTTCGAACTCTTCCTGGGTCCAGTCGAGCATGATGGCGGGATCGGGCAGGTCACGGGCTTGGAAACGGTGTTCGCGGGTGACCTTGGCCCATTTGTTCCAGGGGCAGACGTCGAGGCAGTCGTCGCAACCGTAGGCGCGGTCGCCCATGGCCTCGCGGAACTCGACGGGGATGGCGTCCTGGCTCTCGATGGAGTGGTAGGCGAGGCAGCGGCGGGCGTCCAACTGGAAGGGCGCGGGAAAGGCCTGGGTGGGGCAGATGTCGAGGCAGCGGGAGCAGGAGCCGCAGCGGGGTTTGACGATGGGATCGGGGGCAAACTCCAGGGTGGTGGCGATGGTGCCGAGGAGGAGCCAGGTGCCGTGCTCGTGGTTGAGCAGGAGGGTGTTTTTGCCCTGCCAGCCGAGGCCGGCGGCGGCGGCGACCGGTTTTTCCAAAACAGGGCCGGTGTCGCAGTAGGGGAGGTTGTGGCCGCCCTGAGTGCGGAGCCAGGAGCAGAGTTTCTTGAGGCGGCGTTGGAAGAAGTTGTGGTAGTCGCCACCGAGGGCGTAGGTGGCGACGCGGAAACGGCGTCCGGCGGGCTGGGGTTGGTAGCTGTTGATGCCGAGGGAGATGAGGGACTTCACCTCGGGCAGAAGCTGCTCCGGGTTGAGGCGGCGGCCGAGGCTGTGGGTCATCCATTCCATTCCGGCGTGGCGGCCTTCGGCGAGCCAGCGGCGGTAGTAATCGGCGCGGAGCTCGACCGGAAGGAGGGTGACCCCGCAGGCGTCAAAGCCGAGGCGGGTGGCTTCGGCCTTGAGGGCGGCGGACAAGGCACCAGAAGGCATGAAATTATCAGTTATGAGTTATGAAACCAAGACAGGTTATCATTGGCTTGGAAACAAGACGGGCGTGAAGCGCTCACTCAGGCGCCTGGCCTTTTTCATAACTCACCCTTCAAGACTCATCCTTTGCGTTTGGATGGTGTGACCTTCTTTCTTGGCGCCATCAGGTTCCAGACCAGGAAGAAGACAAAGAGCCCGCCGATGCCGATGCAGCCGTAAACCATGAGATCCTTTTGGCTGGGACCGGCGGGTGGTGGCGGTTGAGCGGGGGTGGGAGTGGGAGTGGGAGTCGGGGTGGGCGTCGGCTCCGGCGTGGGTGTCGGGATGGGCGTGGGGGTGGGCGAGGGAGTGGGGGTGGGAGTCGGGCTGGGTTTCTCCGGGGCTTTGACCACGTAGGCGGGGTCCGCGATTTTCTTTTCAAACTCGGTGTTCAGCTCCTTAAACGGTTCGGGGGCAGGGATTTCGATTTCCAGGTCGCCCATGCGTTTGGCGATCTGCTCCTCATACATCCAGTCGCTCTTTAGGTTTCCTTCGTTATTTCTCAGAATGAAGAAGCGGATGGGCTTTTCCAACTCGGCCTTGGCGGGGTCGTCGGAGTGCCAGGCGGCGGGCCAGGGCATGGCTTCTTTGCGGACGAGGAGAAGGAGGCCGGTATCCCAGCGTTTGGCGGTGACCATGCCGCCGGTCAGCGAATAGAGTTTCGTGACATCAAAACCCGTCCCGTAGAAGGCTTTGTAGTTTTCGAAGTTGATGCCCGAAGAGAAGAGGTCGGACCAGGTTTTCGGGACTTTTCCGGGGTTTTTGTTTTGGTAGGCCTCGAAGAGGCCGACGAGCCGGGTGACGGCGTTAAGTTCCGGGGTGGAGAGGTCGGTGGGGTCGGCCTGGGCGCGCAGGAGCGGACTGAGGAGGAAGGCCAGGGCGAGCAGGAGGCGGGACATACAAATTAAAAATTAAGAATTAAGAATTTAAAATAGAGAAGCCAGGGAAGAGGCAGAGGATGCAGGATCGGAGATCAAGGCAACGAGACAGAGGAGGGAGAGAGGAGAAAAATGAGGAGGAGAGCCGGGTGACCGGATTGATTATCCCTTATGCTTCAACCTTAATCCCCTGCTTTGGTTTCAAACGGAAGGCGGGAAAGGCTCCGGCCAGCCGGAGTGTTTCCATGGCGCGGGTCTCGGCCTGCCGCATGAGGGGCCGGGCCTCGTCGGTGAGGTCGTCGTAGCCGGCGAGGTGAAGCCAGCCGTGGGCGAGGTAGAGGGAGAGCTCCTCGTGGAAGGGCAGGGGGTGGTGCTGGGTGGCGTCGAGGGCGTAGTCGGCGCTGACGCAGATCTCGCCGGCCTGTTCGAGGAGGGGGTCGCCGTCGAAGGTGATGACATCGGTCGGCGTCGGGTCCGAAAGGAAACGGCCATGGAGATCGCCGATGGCGGCATTATCCATGAAGACGACCGAAAGATCGCCGTCGGGGAGGAAGGCCCAGTCCATGGTGTCGAGGGTGCGGAACAGTTGGCGGACCTGGGCTGCCGGCGCGGTGAGGCGAGGGTGGTGGTTGGCGATTTCGATGCGGCGAGGCATGGCGAGGCAAAGTGATGAGTTGTCAGTGATGAGTTGGGGAGGTTCGAGGCAGGTGGGGCAAAGGCGAGGCAGGGGAGGCAAAGTGATGAGTTATGAGTGATTAGTGATGAGTTGGTGCAGGTGTGAGGCAAAGTTATGAGTTGTCAGTGATGAGTGATAAGTTGGAGGCAGGGAGGGCTCGGTGCGGTGGACTGGATGGACGGGACTGCTGCCTTGGACTCATCACTTATCACTCATAACTTATCACTCTGCCTTGTCCTTCGGATACGCCGTGCGTCCGTGGTGCATGGTGAGGATGGTGCGGGCAAAACTTTTGCGGACGAGATCGAGTTCCTGGAAGGTCATCGGGCATTCGTCGAGCTGGTTGTCCTCCAGGCGGTTGTGGAAGATGGACTGGATCAGGTCCTCGACGGCCTGGGGCGACATTTTGGGGAGGCTGCGGGAGGCGGCCTCAATGGAGTCGGCCAGGAAGATGAGGGCGGCCTCGCGGCGGCGGGGGCGGGGGCCCTCGTAGCGGAAGGTTTGTTCGGAGACGGGGTCCAGCTCGACGGCCGGGCTGTTGGGGACCGTGGCGAAGGTGGCCTTGGGGGCATGGACCGCACGGTAATAAAAATACTGGATGAGGGTGGTGCCGTGGTGCTGGCTGATGGTGTCGAGCACGAGCGGGGGGAGCTTGGCCTCGCGGGCCAGTTCCAGGCCCTCCCGCACATGGGCCTTGATGACGAGCGCGCTCATGGAAGGGTTCTGCCGGAGGAGGGGGTTGTCGGCTCCCTGCTGGTTTTCCGTGAAGTATTCGGGCCGGGCCAGTTTCCCGATGTCGTGGTAGAGGGCGGCGACGCGGCAGGCCAGGGGGTTGACCCCGATTTCCGAGGCGGCGCGTTCGGCCAGCTGGGCCACCATGAGGCTGTGGTGGTAGGTGCCGGGCGCCTCCAGTTGCAGGCGTTGGAGGAGCGGGTGGTTGGAGTTGGTCAGTTCCAGGAGGGAGATGTCCGTGGAGACTTTGAAAACGCCCTCGAAGACGGGCAGCAGGCCGACGACCACCACGCCGCAGACGAGCGAGGTGGCGAGGGCGGCCAGGCCCTGAAGTCCGAGGATGGAAAGATCCTGGCCTTCGCGCAGGCCCGCGAAGACGGCGTAGAGGGCGAGGGCAAGACCGCCGATGAGGGCGGCGCGCAACAGCCGGGCCCGGGACTGGCTGCGGCGGCAGTAGTGGATGGCGAGCAGCGCGGCGACCGAGTGGAGGATGAAAAACGGCAGCGAGTCCCCCATCATGAGCGAGCAGATGACGGCTCCGACCACCCCGACAAACATGCCGGCGGCGGCCCCGGCGAGGAGGGAGACCAGGATGGGGGCGACGAGGGTGGGAAGCAGGTAGGGGAGCAGGGGGAAGAGATCCGGGAAAATCTGCGAAACCTCCACCATGACCCGGGCCAGCGTGGTGTGGAGGATCAGGCCGGCGATGCCCACGCCCAGACGGTGGCGCTGGGCGGAAAGGCCGAAGCGGCCGGAACGGGCCGCGAGGGCCACGCCCAGCAGAAGGACCAGGATGAGCACCAGCCGCTCGGAGAGGATGTCCCCGGCAAAACGGGTGGCTTCGGAGCGGGCGTGTTCGCGGCGGAAGGCGTCCAGCGCCTCGATTTCAAAACCGGTGACCCTCTGCTCGGGGGAAATGATGGTCTGCCCGGGTGCGATGGAGACAGCCACGGGAACGGTCGCGCGGGCGGCCGCCAGTCTGAGATCCTCGGTCCTTTGGGCCTGGAAGGCCATGTTGGGGACCACGCCGTGGCGCAACAGGCGGAGGAGCGCGGCCTGGACCTGGGCGGGCTGGGGCAGAGCCCTCACCTCGGCCAGGAGATCGCTCAGGGCCTCCGCCCGGGAGTGGAAACGGATGGGGCGGCGTTCGGCCGACTGGATGTTGAAGCCGGAAACCTCGCCGGGCCGCAGGGGGCCGGCCTGGGAGTTCCAGTCCGCCCCGGTGATGCCCTGCTGGGAGATTTCCATGAGGACGCGGAGGCCTTCGTCGGCCACGGCGGCGCGGTTGCCGGGGGGAATCTGGCCAAGGAACTCAACCCAATCGGCGTCCGTGGGCAGAGAAGTCACGGCTGGTGCGGGCGGGGGAAGTCGTTTGCGCCAGGCGGCGAAGGAGTTGAGACGCTCGGGGGCGGCTCGGGAGGTGAGGTCGGGCGGATCCACATCGGCGGCCGTGGTCAGGGTGCGGATGTGGGTGGCGTAGGCCTCGGCGACGGTGAGGTCGGTGGCAAAGACCGGAGCGACCCGGTCGCGGGCCTGGCGGCGGGATTCCGCCGTGAGCAGCGGGCTTTCGTAGGAAAACTGCAGGTCCGAGGTCACCCCGTGGCGCGCCTTCTGGCCGGGGAGCAGGGGGGAGACCGCCGGGCCGAGCCCGACGAAGGCGACGGCCGAGATGAGCACGGCGGCGGCGGCCAGGAGAAGGCCCGTGAGCCAGACCTGCCGCTGGGGCGGCCTGCCCGCCTCGCGGTTTCGGAACGGATTTTGACTGGGCCGGGACATGGTGTCGGATCAGCGGAAAAAACGCGGGCTCAGCATCCAGCGCAGGATCCAAATCGGCTCGGCCTGCCCCAGGGCGGAAGGGCGGTCCACCCGTTCGAAGCACAGCAGGGTGGCCTTCTTGATCTCCGCCACGGGCTGGTGTTCCCGGCCGGTGAGCAGGAGGGAGGTGAGCCGTTCGAGATGGGTGTTGTGACCGACGAGAAGCAGGGATTTCGCCTTCTCGGAGGCGAGGGTCCGGGCGACGGGGACCACGGGGTCCTCCGGGGCGAGGCCCGGGATCTCGCGGAGTTTGGCCGGCAGTTTCAGTTCGTGGGCCAACACCTCGGCCGACTGCCGGGCCCGGACGAGGGTGCTATGCCGGATCTCCTCGACCTCTAGCCCGCCGGTATCACGGACCAGTCGGGCCAGTCCGCGCAGGCTTTCGCGTCCGTTTTCGGTGAGTTCGCGGGTCTCATCAGGCCAGGTGGGATGGGCTTCGGCGTGGCGGAGGAGGTGGAGGCGCATGGTGAAATTATGGGTTATGAATTATGAGTTATGGGGCGAGGCAACGAGGCAGATGAAGGGAAGAGGTGAAAAAGGGAGGAGGAGATCGAGGCAAAGGTCTGAAAATGATAGGTTTGTGATTTTTGAATGTGGGGCCGTTTTTTCATAACTCATCCTTCATCACTCATAATTTGTATGAGACCCGTTTCCCTCCCCGGTGGTAGTGCAGTTCCGTGAAACCGGCCGCCCGCAGGATGTCCAGGCTGGGTCCGAAGGCCTGCCCGACCTGTTCCGGGGCGTGGGCGTCGGAGCCGAGGGTGAGTTTGCAACCGGCCTCCTTTGCCCATTGGAGGACGAGGGGCGCGGGGTGGAACTCGCCGCACTTGATCACGCCGCTGGTGTTGATCTCCAGGCACTTGTCATGGCCGACCACCTCGGCCAGAAAGGCCTTGATGGAGGTCTCGTGCTCGGAGGGTTCGTAGCGTTTCACCGTGCCGTAGAGCCGGATGACATCGGGGTGGGAAAACGAGTGGTAGCGGCCGGTGCCGACGGCCGGGGCGAGGAGTTCAAAGTAGCGGTCTATCACGGCCCGGTCGTTTCCCAGCAGGCCCTGTTCCCGGAACCAGTTGCGCCAGACCGGCATCTGGTGGTGGAGCGAGCCGAGGACAAAATCCCACGCCACCGCGTTGAGCGACTGTTCCATGAGGGCCGTTTCGGCCTCGGTGACGCAGACCTCGGCCTCGATGCCGCAGAGCACCTCGACCCCCAGTGCGGCCCCGACCTCGCGGGCCTGGTCCACCATGTGGCGGTAGTCGTCCAACTGCGAGGCCCTCATGCGGATGCGGGTGCCTCCGTAGCGGTCGTCGTCCACCGGCACGTGGCAGGTGAAGGTGACCAGATCAATCCCCTGGGAGGAGGCCTGCCGGACATAGTCGGCGATGTCCCCGACGGCGTGGCCGCAAAGGACGGTGTGCATGTGGCAATCGGCAAGCATGTGAAAGGTCTAACAAGGAGGAAGGAGGCGGGGGACGCAAAGCACCAAATTTGTTTCCCGGGCCGCGCCAGTTTCCCCCGGGGAAACTGGCTCCAGACGGTTGTAAGCCGGATTTTGTCCCTCCCGGAGGAGGGGACCTTCATTTCTCTAACACCCTTGCGGATGTTTCCCGCCAACGCGGTGATGCAGCATACCCGGGACTCAAACAGGCGGGCCGCCCTCATCCCCTATTTTGCCTTGCACCGGATTGGGTTTTTCTTGCCCCGTGGCTCGCGCCAACGGGCGGTGGGCTCTTACCCCGCCTTTTCACCCTTACCGCCGGGCCGAAACCCGGAGGCGGTTTAAGTTTCTGTGACACTTTCCGTCCGAAAGGGCTTACGCCCCTCCGTCCCTGGCTTTCGACAGGAATCCTGCCCTATGGTGTCCGGACTTTCCTCTCCCTGTGTTTGATGACAAAGAGCGAAGGTCGGCCGTCTGGAGCCAGCGAGGGGGGAGAAGGGGGCTAATCTTAGGCGGCGCAAGGCTTTCCCAAAACAAAATACAGAAGAGGGGAGGAGGTGAAGAAGTGAAGAGGAGAACGAGACAGAACATAGAACTCTGAATGTTGAGTATCGAACTTTGAAATTCGGCGATACGCCGTCATTTTCAACGCAAACAAGGGGGCCTTTTTGCCTCTGTTTCCCACACCTCTTCACTTCTTCTCCTCCTCACCCCTTCTGCATCCCCTGGCTTTCCCCTCCTCTGTCTTTGTTTGTCCAGCCTGCTCCGCAGGCTATCCCTCCCAGTCCCAGACCGCGTCGCAGGCGCGTTCCGGTTCCAGCACGCAGTATTCAATCTCCTGGCGGAAACTACTGCCGCCGAGACGTTTGCGGAGGAGGTTCACGTCGTTGCAGTCCCGGCTGAGGTGGCCGAGGAAAACTTTCCGCCAGGCGGCGTCGGTCCGGGCCGCGAGGTAGGCGAGGGCGTCGGCGTTGCTGAGGTGGCCGTGGCGGCCGCGGATGCGCTGCTTGATGCTCCAGGGGCGCTTTTCGTCCTTTTCGAGGAGTTCGTCCTCGTAGTTGGATTCGAGCAGCAGCACCTCCGCCTCGGCCGCGCGTTCGCGCACGACGGGGGTGAGGTGCCCGAGATCCGTGACCCAGCCGATGCAGCGCGGGCGGTTGAAGAGGTCGGCCTCGGCCGCGCCGGTGCGCACGAGGAAGCCGACGGGGTCGTAGGCGTCGTGGGGGACGGTGAAGGCGCGGACGCTGAGCTCGCGGACGCGAAACTCCGAGCCCGTTTCAAAACACTTCCACTCGGGCTGGGTGGCGAGGCCTTCGGAAACGGCCTTGGCGGTGTCGCGGTTGGCGTAAACCTGGAGGCCCGGGACCTTCGACAACCCCTTGATGCCCTGGGCGTGGTCCTGGTGCTCGTGTGTCAGCAGCACGGCGTGGATGTCGTTGAGAGTCAGGCCCAAAGGCTTGAGCGCGGCCTCGATTTTGCGTCCGGTCAGGCCGGCGTCTATGAGCAGGCGCGTCTCCCCGGTGTCGAGCAACGCGCAGTTGCCGGAGCTGGAGCTGCCGAGGATTTTGAGACGCACCGCCATGGGAACCGTTGAAAGGGCAAAGGGGAGCGCTCAGCAAGTTCCCGCGCCCTTTGGCCGCAATTTCTTTTTGCCCGGATGGCTTTCGGGTTGTTTGCTGGCAGTCCACTCCATGGCCACCCAGCGCAAACCGTCCGTCCGAAAAACTTCTCCCTCCGCCGCGGCCGGTCCGGTTTTGGTCACGCGCAAGGCCCACTTCAACGCCGCCCACCGGCTGCACAACCCGGCCAAGTCCGACGCCTGGAACACCGAAACCTTCGGTCCCTGCAACAACCCTCGCTGGCATGGGCACAACTATGTGGTCGAGGTCACGGTCGCGGCGCCGGTGGACCCGGTGACGGGTTATGTCATGGATTTGCGCAATCTCTGCGCCCTGATGGAGAAGAAGATCGTGGCCCCCTGCGACCATCGCAACCTCAACGAGGAAGTCGAGTTTCTCCAAGGTGTGAATCCCAGCAGCGAGAACCTGGTCATCGCCTTCTGGCGTCAGTTGGAGCCCGAACTCGGCGACACCCTTTACGCCATCAAACTTTACGAAACCGAACGCAACTTCGTCGAATACCGGGGACCAAGAGGCAATTTATGATTCATGATTCTTGATTTATGATTTGGTTTTGCCCGGATGGGGTGTCCGTCTGCGGCTCCCTGCTCGAAGTCCAGTTTCTGTCTTTTGCCTCGTTTGTCTTTCAAATCAAGAATCTCGAATCAAGAATCATAAATTGCTCACTGTCTTGCCTTCCCCGTTTCTTTTGGCACTTTAATCCTTTCCCATCATGATCAGCGTCCCTGCCACCAGCGCCAAACGTTCCCCCGCCAACCGGCTTCCCGCCGCGCCGGTCGGTGAACCGTTGCAGCGTGTTTACGATGAGTCGTTTGTGGTCACCCCGGCCTACAAGGATTCCCTCCCCGACATGCAGAACGCCGCGTCCTCGGCCATCCAGGGGGCTCATGTGCCCATCCTTCAGGTCGGCATCAGCAACTTCCGTCTGCCCCTCAAGTTCAAGACCAAACGCGGCGAAGTCATCACCCTGGAAACCAGTGTGACCGGCACCGTCTCCCTCGCCGCCTCTTCCAAGGGAATCAACATGTCCCGCATCATGCGGACGTTTTATGAGTTTCAGGACGAGGTCTTCACCCCC
>JANOAS010000360.1:0-5796 GCA_031411255.1 bacterium | reverse complement strand
GCTTTTTCGATCTCCCGCTGGATCACGTCCCGCACCTTCATCAGCGCCTCGATCTGCTCCGTCGCACCGCGTCCGGCGAAGGCCGCATCCGGCTCCGGGAAGCTCTCCAGGTGCACGCTGTCCGTGTGCCCGCGGAATTCCCACGCCTCGTCCGCCGTGTAGGCGAGGATCGGCGCGAGCAGCTTCACCAGCGCATCAAAGACGAGGTCGATGGTCGTCTGCGTGCTGCGGCGGCGCAGGGAACCCTCGGCGTCGCAATACATGCGGTCCTTCGTGATGTCCACGTAGAGGGCGGACAGCTCCGTCACGCAGAACTGGTTGATCGCCGCAAAGACACGGCGGAACTCAAACACCTCATAGGCCGCGCGGCACTCGGTCACCACCTCGTTCAGCCGCTCCAGGATCCAGCGGTCGATCAGCGTCAGCTCCGCCACAGGCACCGCGTCCTTGGCTTCAAAACCGTGCAGATTTCCCAGCAGGATGCGCAGGGTGTTCCGGATCCGCCGGTAGACTTCCGTCGACTGGGAGAAAAGCTTCTCGCTGAACGGCACCTCCTGGAGGAAGTCCACGCTGGAAACCCAGAGCCGCACCATGTCTGCGCCAAACTTGTTGTAGTAATACTCCGCATCCGTCGGCTTCCCGGCGGTGGCAGCGGCGGACTTGGAGACCTTCGCCCCCGTCGTGTCCACGACAAAGCCGTGCGTCAGCACCTTTTTATACGGCGCTTTTCCACGACAGATCACACTCAGCATGAGCGAACTCTGGAACCAGCCGCGATGCTGGTCCGTCGCTTCGAGGTACAGGTCGCACGGCGCGCCGCCCAGTTCGGGATGCCGGTCCAGCACGGCCACGTGGCTCGACCCGGAGTCGATCCACACGTCCAGGGTGTCCTTCCCGCGCTTCGTCCCGGCGGGCAGGCCGACCATCGCGGCCCACTCGTCGTCGGATTTCTCAAACCACGCGTTCGTGCCCAGCGTCGCCACATGGTCCGCCACCTTGCGGGCGATCCCGGCGTCGATCATCGGTTCTCCATCCGTGCCGTAAAAAATGGGAAGCGGCACCCCCCACGTCCGCTGGCGGCTGATGCACCAGTCCGGCCGGGACTCCACCGTCCCGTAGATGCGGTTCCGGCCCCAGTGCGGCAGCCACTCCACGCGGTCGATCTCCGCCAGCGCGTCCTTCCGCACGTCATCGATGCGAATGAAAAACTGCGGCACGGAGCGGAAGATGATCGGCGTTTTTGACCGCCAGCAGTGCGGGTACTGGTGCGTGTAGTTCTCCCGTCCCAGCAGGGCTCCGCGCTCCACCAGGATTTCGATGATCCGCTCGTTCGCCTTGAAAACATGCACCCCCACCAGCTCCGCCACGCCCACCTCTGCGGTGAATTTCCCCTCGTCGTCCACCGGCGAGAGCAGGCCCAGCTTGTTTTCCCGGCCCGCCACGTAGTCGTCCGCGCCGTGGCCTGGCGCGATGTGCACCTGCCCCGTGCCCGTGTCCGCCGTGACGAAGAGACCGTTGATCACCTTTGACTCCCGGTCCAGGAAGGGATGCCGCGCCGCCTTGCCAGCCAGCGCACGCCCCTTGTGCACGGCCACCTCCGCCTCCAGCTTCAGCCCGGTCTTGGTTTCAAAGTCCGCCAGCAGCGCCCGCGCCACCAGCAGCGTCTGCCCGTTGCTGAATTTGCCCGCCACATACTCAAAGTCCGGGTGCAACGCGATGCCCAGGTTCGCCGGCAGCGTCCACGGCGTGGTCGTCCAGATCACATAGGAAAAATCACCCTCCGTTGACGGGAAGGCCACAAAGATGGCAGGCGAGACCTTGTCCTTGTACTCCACCTCCGCCTCCGCCAGCGCCGTCTGCGCTCCGTAGCTCCACTGCACCGGCCGCAGGGACCGGTAGACCAGCCCCTTTTCGATGGCCGTGGCAAAGACGCGAATGATGTCCGCCTCGTAGCCCGCATTCAGCGTCAGGTACGGGTTTTCCCAGTCGCCAAAGACTCCCAGCCGGCGGAAGGACTTCCGCTGGATGTCGATGTATTTCCGCGCAAACTCCTCCGCCCGCGTCCGGATCTCCACCGGCGACAGGCCCGCCGCCTCCTTCACCACCTTGAACTCGATCGGCAGCCCGTGGCAGTCCCAGCCTGGGACAAACGGCGTCTCAAAGCCCGCCATCGTCCGGCTTTTCAGCACCAGGTCTTTCAGGATCTTGTTGAGCGCCGTGCCCATGTGCACATCGCCGTTGGCGAAGGGCGGCCCGTCGTGCAGCACAAAGCGCGGGCTCCCCGCCGCCTTCCGCTTCGCCTGAATGCGCCGGTAGAGACCCGACGCCTCCCATTTCTCCAGACGGAGGGGTTCGCGCGTGACGAGGTCGCCGCGCATGGGGAATTCAGTCTTGGGGAGAAGGACCGTGTCCTTGTAGGTTTCGCCGCTTGTGCTCATGGAAATAAGAAAGTCCCCGGGAATCGGGGAGCCGCGACCCTAGCACCTCCCCCCCACCCCGGCAAGCGGCCATGAAACACAACACAGAATGCCCTTTCGTTCATTTTGCTCTTGCCCCTCCCGCGCCGTCCCCATAGTCTGCAAGTATGAGCCCTCCACCCACTTACCAGCAGGTCCCTCCCGGCTACCCATCCACCCCGCCGAAGACCTCCGGCCTCGCCATCACCAGCCTCATTCTCGGCTGCGCCAGCCTGCTTTGCAGCGTCTTCACCGGCATCCCTGCGGCCATCTGCGGCGTCATCGCCATGAAGAAAATCAAGGCCAGCAACGGCACCATGGGCGGCCACGGCCTCGCCCTCGCCGGGCTCATCATCGGCGTCATTATGTCCGTGCTCGCTCCGGTCATCGCCATCCTCGCCGGCATCGCCATGCCAGCTTTTTCCCAAGTCCAGGCAAACGCCAAGATGTCCGCCGCCACAGTCAAGGCCCGGTCCATTCACGTGACGATGATCCAGCACGCCAGCGAGAACGACGGCAAACTGCCCGCGACTCTCGATGAGATGGTGCCACTCCTGGGCGGCGACGACACCCTCCTCGAGGGCCCCCCGCCTGAAAAGGACAAGACCTTCTTCACCCTCGTCCACCCCGGGGAAAAACTCGACGACCTGCCCGCCCAAGAGCCCGTCCTGACCAGCAAGGTCTATGGGAACACCCGCAAAAGAATCGTCGTCCGCGCCGACGGCTCAGTCGAGACGGTGCGCGAGTAATCAAGGCTCCTTCCGAACCGCCTCTGGCGCGTGTCCCCTCCCTGCAATTCGTCCCTCTAAATTGTAGATGGAAACAATCCGGCAGCCCTCCACATGATCATCCGCGGGCGTGGTCCTCAGAAGCTCCGCCTGGATGGACTGGATCACCTCCAGGCTCATCACGAGAGCGGAGGGTGAAAGAAGCGCGCCCACCTTGTCCTCCTCGCAGCCGAAGTTCGTCAGGAGCGATACGTCACAGTAGCCATCAATGAGGTCGTAGCCGAGAAATCCGGGATCCGTCTCGTCATGGTCGGCCAGTTTCACTCCGACCACATCGCCCCGCCCGGCCTCGCGCTGTTTCCGCAGGGCAAAGTCCAGATCGGTCATGAAACGGAACAAATCCGTCTCCGCCACCACATGCGCCCAGTCCTCCCCAGCCTCCGGATAAAACAGAAGCGGTCGATTGATGCCATCGATGGAATCAAACCTCTCAAACGCGATCCCGCGCCAGGCGCAGTAGCTCGTCCACTTGTCGCCATCTGCCGGCGAAAACGATTCGATGAGGGTGTATAGCATCATGGGCAACTCGGGCAAACTCTCCTCAAATCCCCGGATCATGCCAGATGCGCACCTCGGCTTCCTTCGTGCCGAGGAGTTCCTGGGCATGCTTGAGGGCGTTGCGGGTGGCCAGGTTTGGGTTCTTCGCGCTGCCGGGGAAGATGTGCTCGCGGCCGAGCACCTCCACCAGGCCGGAGTCGCGCAGGACTTTGTAGACGTCCTTCATGGCGCCGCTGATGATGAGGTGGCGGTGGCGGGCGCGCATGAAGCGGATGAGTTCCTCCAGGGCCATGACGCTGGTGGCGTCGAGGTGGCGGGCATTCTTCAGCCGGAGAATGATCACCCGCAGGTTCGTATCCGCCACGATCCGGTGAATCTGCGTGCGGAAAAGCTCCGCCGCGCCGAAGAACAGCTCGCCCTCCACGTGGACGATGGAGATGCCTGGGTGGCGGCGCTCGGGGGTGGTTTTCTCGGCCAGCTCTCCCTGGTGGTTAAACTCGTATTCGACCAGCTGCGGACGGCTCGCCTTTCTCAGGTAAAGCATGAGCGAGGCCGCCACGCCGACGAAGATGGCCACCTGCAGCGGCATGAGGAGAGTGGCCGCCAGGGTGATCCAGAGGGTGGCGGCGTCCGACCCGGTAGCCCGCTGGCAGATGCGCAGGTGCCGCAGATTGACGAGCGAGACGGCCACGCCGATGATGAGCGAGGCGAGGGCGGCCTTTGGGATGTGGCCGACCAGCGGGCCCACGGTGATGGCCCCGATGAGGCAGACGAGGCCGGAAAACATGCTCGCCAGCTGGGTCTGCGCGCCGCTGGTCTGGTTGAGCACGGACCGGGTCATGGAATCACTGGCTGGCATGCCGCTGAGGAAGGCGCAGCCCAGGTTGGCAGCGCCCACGCTCAGCATTTCCTGGTTCATCTCCACCCGGTCCCCGGAGCGGCTGGCGAGGGTCTTGGCCATGACGGAATTCTCCAGCGCGGCGAGGAAGGCGGCGGCAAAGGCGATGCTGAAGAGCGGGCTCAGGTGGTCGAGCATGCGCGGATTTCTCAGGTCGGGCACGCCGGGGATGAGGTCCTGCACGCGGAAGGCGGTCAGGTACTCCAGCCCAGCCCCCGCCCGGTCCAGCAGCGGAGCGATCAGGGCGCCCGCCACAAGCGCCAGGGCGAAACATGGCAGCTTCGGCGTCTTCCATTTCAGCAGTGCGTAGACGCCGCCCGTGGCCAGCGCCAGCACGAAGGGTCCCCAGTGCGCCTGCGGTGCCTGGGCAAAGGTGTCCCACAACAGGGTGAACGCCGTCCGCGCCCGCCCGGTGGCCGGCTGCCCCAGGTGCAGCCCGCCCACTGCCGCCAGCTGGTTCGCCATGATGAGCAGCGCAGACCCCGTCACGTAGCCCACCACCACGCTGCGGCTCACGTATTGCACCAGATCCGCCAGCCGCAGGTACGCCCCCAGCACCAGCACCACGCCCACCAGAAAGACGAGCACCGGCATGAGCGCCAGCTTCTCCGCCAGCGGGTAGGCCGACATGGCGCTGAAAACCAGGAGCGCCGTGGCATTGGTCGTCCCCAGATTGCAAAACCGGGATCCCGCGAACAATGGCCCGATGATCGACGCCACCGCGCAGCACATGATCCCCCACGAAAGCGGCAGCCCCGCGATGGCCGCGTGCGCCATCGCCTGGGGGAAGGCCATCAGCGCCACATTCCCGCCCGCGATCATGTCCAGCTTGAACTGCCGGCCATTATACCGCGCCAGACGCTGCCGCAGGGGCAGCGCCTCCAGCGGGCTCTCGCGGAAGAAATCCCCGAGCCCGCTCATCCCGCGCTTCAGGCTGGTGAAATAGGAACGCATCGTGTGACCGCGCACTCATGCCTTCAGGCATCCTCCTTTGCAAGGCGGAGCACAGGAAGAATCGGCTCTTCAACCAATTCCGTGGGATTTTGTGGAGGGTTTGAGTTCAAGCCCGCCGCAGTAGAAGAGAATCCTGGCTCGATAGCTGGCGAAGGAGCGGAACCCCCTGGCCGCCGCTTTGAGCTGTTGAACCACGCTGTTG
>JANOAS010000359.1:0-1851 GCA_031411255.1 bacterium | reverse complement strand
ACTGCGGGCGTGGTCACTCTTGAAGTGGCTGATGTACACGTCCGACGACTCCTTGAAGAACGGATCGATCAACCACGTCCCCTGCGATGGCGAGCGCACCTGCGCGTGGAAACCCTGTGTGGTGAAGTCCAGCTGCACCGTCGCCGCCGGATCATCCACCCCCTGCCCGCTGTAGGTTTTGATCTCAGGAAACTTCGCCGCCAGACCCGGCTCCATCATCGATGACTCCTCGATTTGGAAGCGCTGGATCGTTCCGTTCGGCATTGGCAGCGGCAGGAAAACAGGGTCCGGCTGCAGCGTGACCGGACGTCCCGCAGAAATCGCCAGCGGCGCCCTGCCCAGCTGCGCCCGCATCTTCACCGGAGAGAGGGTGAAGAGGCGGATCTTTTCCGCCGGAAGGCTGGTAAACACCGGAGTCCCACCCGTACCCGCCATCGCTGCCGGAGCGGAAACCCAGAGCCCGCCGGCGCCATTGTCCTCCACCGGTTTCCCCACCTCCGCTTGAGCCGGAGCAGGCGCATTCTTCACTTCCCGCAATAAAGCCGTCGGCCTCCCTGCCACAGCCACCGTCATTTCCGGCGTGCCGGCAGTCTGGCCCGGAGGCCCCCGCATCGTGAAGGCGAGCAGCAGGACTCCTGCGGATATCAAGGCGGTGATCAGCGGAAACGATTTGTTTATTTTCATGGCGGTGAGCGGGCTGGAGTGCGGGAAGAGTTGCTTGCACTGCTATCTTCGGCATCCCCGGGTCCCCCGTTACGCCAGAGTTGGAACTATTTTCCAGCCCCCACCCGGGGAAGCAGACGTGGCCAGCCTCCCCCGCCCCAATCCCCGCCCTCCGGTCCACTTCCAAAATCAACAATCCTTGTTCATCAATCGTCAATCAATCCGGCCTCCCCTCGACTACTCCGGGCTCCCCCATTCCGAAATCCGAAATCCGAAACCCGAAATCCGCCCCCCGCCCCCCCCTGCCCCCTCCGCCTGGCCGTGGCCTCCGCATGGAAATTGGAGACCGCCATCGCGCTGGCTCGCTGAACTCAGCGCCGAGGTGGTCTTTTGACCGCAGAGCGGTCTCCGAAAGTAGACGTGGACTTCAGTCCACGGTGACGAGTGCGGCAGATGAGGTAGGGCCGCTTGGTCCTCCGAGCGCCGCCAAGCACCAAGCCATGTGCCCCGAGCCCGCGTGCCCAGGCCCCTGGCGCCTCCCTACGGACGGCCCCCAGACACGCCGGGCACCCCGCCTCCGGGGGCCGGAACCGCCGTGCGGTTCCCGCATTTTTCCCTGGTTTCCTGGGGTAGGCGTCCTTTCCGTCGGCCAACCCCAGGCTGGAGGGCGGAACGCCGTTGGCGTTCTCGGAACCCGGGCCCGGTTCGACGCGGGCCTTGGGAACCGCACGGCGGTTCAGTCCTTCAGCCAAAGCAAAAATGGTCATTCAAGCCGAGAGGATAACCGTCGGCGCATCTCTCTGAAGTCCTGAAGGGACGGGATCCCAAAGCCTGGGGTAAGCCGAGGCACGAGGCGCAACCCCAGGTAGCAAGCAAGCACACGGAGCCCTGAAAGGGCGAGACAATCCGGCCTCGTCGCACGGCGATTGCGTCCGGATTGTCTCGCCCATACAGGGCTCCGGATTTCGGTGAGGGAACCTGGGGCTTCGTTCGTGCCTCACTCCGCCCCAGGCTGTGGGGGGGTGCCGTCCCTTTAGGACTCCGGACTGGGGGCGATGGGGCCTGGGGCGATGGGGCGGCTGGAGGACCAGCCTGCCCTACCTTCCCCGCGTTGGACGCGGCAGACAAGGCGACGGACGGTACAGAAAAGGCAGGGTCGATTGGTCCTCCAAGCGCCGCGTCGCACCG
>JANOAS010000358.1:0-9294 GCA_031411255.1 bacterium | reverse complement strand
CACATTGTAGAGACCCCAGTATTTGCCGTTCAGGTAGATGTGGCAGAAGCGCCCGTGGGCGGCTGGCTGGCCCATGGCGAGGTGGGCGTCGCGCGACCACTGGTCGCGGATGTAGCTGGACCACGGCCTGGCCCAGCGCTGGTATTGCTCGCCAGCCAGCCCCAGCCCCACCGTGCCCCACTCGGCGCACGGCCAGGTGTCGGTGGAGCCGGCGCGGAGGATTAGGGAGTCAAACTGATCCGTCGGGGAGTCGGGAAAGAGGGGGTAATTGAGCTTTGTGTCACCGTAGTCGGAGCGAAACTTGAGAGCGAAGCCATGCTTGGCGGTGAAGCCCTTGTCGCGGCTGATGTTTCCGTGAATCTTGAGCCCGGCGCTGACGTGGAAGCCCTCCACGCCGTCCGGCAGGAGCCACTCCGCAGAGACGGGGCGCTCGTAGGCATCGCCGCGGCCGCCGCTTTGCACGTAGATGCCGCTCGGGCCCCAGAGCCCGGCGGGATCCGCCGTCAGGCTGAGGGTGGGCAGGGCGGTGAGGGAGTCGCGCAGGGTGTAACCGGCGGGCTGTCCGGTGATGACGCGGCTGTCCATTTCGAAATCCGGAGCCGCACCGCCCCAGTCTGCCGCGCTGGCGGGACGGGACTGGGCGGCGACCTGGTTGAGAAACAGGTAGGTGTGGGTGTCGATGTTCGACGGGGCGAGGGTGCCGAGGAAGGCGCGTGCGCGCAGGGTGGTGGTGCCGGTGATGTGGATGACGGAGGCGCTGGAACCGTTGGTGAGGCTGGGCTCCGAGCCATCGGTGGTGGTGATGACGGTGGCTCCCGGGGTGGAGCAGGTGACGGTGACGTCGAACGGCGCGTCGTAGAAGCCGCGCCTCGGGGCGAAATTCGTATCGCCCACCAGACCGGTGTAGCCGGACCCGTTCAGCACGCCGGGCGTGGGCGTGGTGAAGAAGCGCCCCGCCGCCGAGCTGCCGCCCAGGAGGACCGGACGCAGGAGAAACTCGGAGTCGGCCGCTGTGGCGTTGAGCGCCTGGAAGGCGAGGACGTTTGCCCCCGGACGGAGGATGGCGGCGAAGGTGGACAGCTCGATGTCCTCCGCAGTGAGGGCGTCCCCACCCCGGCGGCGGGTGGTGGCGGTGCTGTTCCAGGCCAGCGTGGACGGGGCCTGGCGGCGGGCCACCTCCACGCCGTTGAGCCACGCGACGAAGCCGTCGTCGTAGTTCACCCGGAGCACGAGGGTGTCCAGAGCGGCGGGATCCGCGATGGTGAACGGGAGCCGCAGCAGGGCGCTGGCATTCACATTTCTCACCTGTGCGGCCACGTCCGTGGTGATCAGAGGCGTGAGTTTTCGCGCTGCCAGAGGCGAGCCCCCGGCGGCGATGGCCTGGATCTGGCTGCCGCCCAGGGCTCCGTCCCAGATGGCGAAGTCATCGATGAGGCCCCGGTAGCCGGTGAGGCCGGCTGCGGTCTGCCCCCCGATAAAAAGGCTGCGGAAGGGGGCGAAGGGGGTGGTGTTTTGTGCGGAGAGGATGCGCTGGCCGTTTTGCCAGATTTCCTTGGTGTCTCCGTTTTTGACGAAGGCGTAGTGGTTCCAGCGACCCTTGAAGTTGGCGGGATTTGGCTCGCCGATGGAGACGCGCGTCTGGGCGCCATCGCAGCACCCGGCGGTGTCCCAGTAAATGACGGAGTCGCTCCAGGGCAGGTGGGCATTGAGCTGGCGGGCTCCACCCCCCGCGGTGTCGGAGCCGGCCCAGAAGGCCACGGTCTGTGTGGGCAGGGCGGCATCCCCGTAAACCCAGAGGCTGATGGTGACAGCATTCCGGTCCACGATGGAGTCGAAGGCCCCCGTCTGCGCGGCGGCAATGCTCACCGCGCCATTTCCCGCGAAGCTCAGGGCCCGGTCGCCCGCGACGCCGCTGCGGCCGCTGGCATCTGCCGTGTAGGTGGCGGTGGCGATGGTGCCCGGTCTCCCGTTTCCGCTGGCATCGGCGGCGGTGGTTGGCACGGCGGGGTCGTTGAAATTCCAGAAGCCCAGCGGGCCGGAGGCGCCCTGGCCATTGGAGACATCGTAGCCGATGCCCGTGGTGACGGCTGTCCACGCCGAGTCGTTGAAACCCGGAGCCGTCCAGCCTGCGACGGTGCCCGTGGGCACCAGCAGGCGGCCCGGAGCGCCGGCATCCAGGAGCGGTGTGGCGGCGAGGGTGCGCCCGCGGCCGGATGAGATGTTTTTCTCCTGCGGGCCGTAGTCAATGCGGCTGGCCACCGTCACGCCATCCGCCCGGATGAGGAGGAGGGACCCGCCGTCACTGTCGAGTTTGAAATTCGTGTGCAGCTCCGCCCCGGAGACGGCGCGGTTTTTCGCCGAGGCGAAGACGACCAGCGGCTGCGCCGGGAGGAGGAGGATGCTGGGGAAGGTCCACCTGGCCGGGGCCAGCGGGTTGTCCGTCAGCCGCCATCCGGCCAGATTGACCGGCGTGGGGCCGGGGTTGGTGATTTCGATCCAGTCGGGCGTGTCGCCGTCCGCGTCCTTCAGACCGCCCTTGTTGTTGGAGAGAAATTCCGAGAGGTAGGGCCGTGGCGCGGGCAGGGTGGGGTCGAGGGTGACGCTCCAAGTGGACGCTGCGGCGTTGAGGGCATTTCCCGCTGCATCCTGAATGCCGGAGGCGGCCGCCCAGGTGAAGGCCACCGTGCCGCCCGCAGGCTGGGTGAACCCGAAAAGATAGCGCCGCGCGCTGAGCGCCGTCGCGGAAACGGCGGGCACTCCGTTCACGAGGAGGTCCGGGCCGTTCACACCGGTTACATCCTCGCTGAAGGTCACCTCGGTTTGATCCAGAATGCCCAGCAGGCTGGCAGGGGCCGGGTCCTGCGCGGCGACAACGGGTGGCAGCACGTCCTGCACTGGGCCAAAGACCTCCACCTCGGCAAAGGCGAGGTAGCTGGCCTGGGTTGTTTCCAGCCGCACGTAGCGGGCCCCCATCGTCCCCGGCACGTCCACCACGAGGTCAAACTGCTGGCCGTTGCGCACCTTGGTCACGTTGGACAGGTCCACGATCTGCGACCATACCTCCGCATTGGCCGCGTCGCGCAGGCTCAGCTTTGCCTGCGGCGTTGAGTTCGAGTCGCCCCGGTTGTAGAGCTGCACGTAGTCCACCTGCTGGACTGGGCCCAGGTCGACCGTCCACGTCTGCCCCAGAGCCTGGATGTTCGAATGAAAAATGGGTTTGGTGACGTGGGCGTAGTCGTTGTCGATGTCGCCGTCATTTCCCGCCGTCAGGGTGGTGGAAAAGGCGCCTCCCGTGGGTGCCGTCACCGGCTTGTTCAGGGCCAGGTTGACCGGCAGCTCGCTCACGCTGCCCCAGACTTCAAACTCGGCGAAGGTCAGGAAATTGGGCGTCGTGTCCAGCCGCTCCAGCCGCACCTTCCGGCCGCGGATTCCCCGCAGGGCGGTGGTGCCCCACGGAGTCCGCGCGGAGTTTGACGGGAGGAAGCTCTGGTTGAAGACGAGCGCGTTCGCGTCGTTGTAAACCTTGAGGGCGAACTTCGTCACCGTGCCCTGAAGAACGTCCGTGCGCGGCCAGATCATGACGCGGTCCAGGTAGTACATCGCCCCGAGGTTCACCTCGTAGACGTTGGCATTCGTCACTGCGGCGGGAGGCTGAATGGCGGCGTTCACGCCATCCGGGCTGTTCGTGTGCCAGACTGATCCATTGGCAAACGCCCCGTCCCGGTTGCCATCGATGCCGTCCGCATAGACCGATCCGTATCCCTGCGAGGACCCATTGGCCGCCCCTGAATTGGACAGGAGGACCGGCAGCGCACGCGCAGAAACGGAAGCGAGCAGGAGCAGGGCAGGGACGAGAAATCTCAGCATGTGGGTGGGGGGTGGGGTGGCTGGATTATGGGGCAGAGGCCCCCTGCGTGGCAATGTCGAATTCACAGAACCAGCGCGGCACCGTCGTGGCTGCTGGAAGGGTGGGGGGAGGGATTGATTGACGATTGATGAACAAGAATTTTTGAGTTGAGAAGGGGCTGGACAGATTTGTGCCAGAAGCCCGCTGGCTGGGAGGAGCTGGCCCCGAGGCCTCGCAGCGGCTGGGTGGGCGAAAGAAGTTGGGAGCCAAGTTTATCAATTTCCCCACTCCTTTTAGAAGGCAGCATCAGGGGCGGCCACTGAATGGATCGAAAAGCCGCAGTCCCTGGATGTGTCGGAAATCGTCGGTATTCCGCGTGGCGAGTTCGGCATTGTGCTCGAGAGCAGTCGCTCCGATCAAGGCATCCCCCAAGGACATCTTCTTTTGCTGTCGGAGGCCCACCGCACGGTTTGCCACTGCATCTGTGATGGAGAGGAGCTTTCCGGTGGCCAGAAATTCTTCCAGATCCCTCTGGTCGTCCAGCGTGATCATGTGCCAGCCAAGCACTTCCACCCGGGTCGCTTGAGAGACCGCAAAGGGTTGGGCCACGATTTCGGAACGCAGCCAGCCGTTTGCCGGCTGCACCGCATAGATAACTATGTTGCTGTCCAGCAGTCTCATGACTCACGACCCGGCAACAGGCGGTCAGTGCGGTGTTCGCGCTGCCAGGCCATCGGGTCATCGATCCCTGCGATGCCGCCGCGGGCTGCGATGCGTTCCAGTGCGGCCAGGCCTTTCGCCTTTCGTTCCTCGTCAACAGACTGTTCACCAGAAGTCTCTGGTTCAACCAGATCCAGCAGTCCGGCAAGCAGTTCCTCCAGTCGGGCCGCCTGCAGGGGCGGCAACTGGCTCAGACGGCTGTCGATGCGTTCGGCGATGGCGCTCATACCCGTCACAATAGAGGAATTGACCGGATTCATCAAGAGCGTTGTGGCTGCTCCTTGATTGCACGCTTGCATCCAACGGTCTAACCCTCTAACCCTCTAACCCTCCACCCGCCCGGTCCTACTGCGGCTTGGGGATTTTGTAGAGAATGTCTAGGTTTCCGTGGCCACCGTTGTCGGTCTGGTCGATGCCAGTGCCCCAGAGGCGGAAGGAGCCGTCCGGGGTTTTCTGGTAGTGGTAGGGCTGGCCGGTGGAGACATCGTGGGGCAGGCCGCCGGGGAAGGCGGGGGCGAGGGCGTCCAGTGTCTCCGGGTAGGAGCCGGTGGTGCGCTTCTGGGTTTCCAGGGCAAGGGCGAGGCGGGTCTGGTCGAGGCGGGATTGCTCGGTGATGGGGTTGTGGATGATGTTTGGGCCCGATCCCGTGTTGGCAATTTGGAAGTACCACTGGGTGAAAAAGTCGCTGCTGGAGGCCACGCCGGAATTTTCCAGCATGGCTGCATCTTCGCTCGTTGGGGGGACGTAGACGCGGTCGCGGTAGTTGAAGGAGTCGGTCATTATTTCATAGCGGCGGTCGATGATGGCGGCGTTGGCGGCGAGCTGGGTGTCACTGATGAGGCTGTAGGACAAACGTCCCAGCATGTCTTGAAACTGGGCGGACATCGTCTGCTGGGGGCCGATGACGGACAGGGAGGGGCTGAATTTCTCCCGGTTGAGGGTGAATTCACGCATGACAATGGCCATGTTTTCCCGCTCTCCCTCCAGGCCGCGGCGGTAGGCGTCAATCGGGTCCAGATCGGCCAGGCTGCGGGAGATGGCGGCGAGGTCGGCCTCCCGCCAGCCGCCGAGGGTGAATCCGGTGTCGGCGGTGTCCATCATCTGGCTGCGAATGTGTGCGCCCATGATGTAGGTGAAAATGCTGCCCGGCTGGCTGCTCTGGTGTCCAATCCCAGCCATGTCCTGCCAGGAGGCGAGGGCGAGGTCGGGCTGGCCGGTGAGCCAGTATGCCTGGCTGAGGGTGCCGAGCAGGAGCGAGCTGTTTGTCAGCAGGGTGTAGGCTTTGACGAGCCTCTCGCTGCCCTTCGTGTCATCGAAGGCGGGATGCGGCCCCAGATCCCACAGCCCGCCGGCCAGGGACTGGTGGAGGGAATCGAGGAAGGGGCGGAACTTCTCCGCGTATTTCAGAAAAGCCGCCGCTGCCTGGGCCTGGGTCATGCCCTCGGGGACGGGGATGCCGAGTTTCTTCAGGAGGCGGATGAAATCGACCGGCTGTTCTGCCGTGCGCATGGCTTCGCGGAACGCACCGAGTTCTTTGACGAGCGCGTCGTAAGCGGCCTTGGCGGCGGGGTCGGTGCCGTAGATTCCGGCAAAAAAGGGCAGTGTAGCGATGGCGGGCCCCGCGGGTTTCGTCGGGGGCGGCATGGCAGGACGGGCAGGACGGGAGGCTGCGCGGGTGCCGGATTTTTCGAGAATGGCGCGCCCCTTGCCATCCAGCCACAGGCGCAGCCCGCTGAAAGCAGCAGCCAGGATGAGCAGGACGAGGGCGAACCGGAGGAGTCGGCGAAGAAGCTTGGGCATTTGGGAATTCGGGTTGCGGGTTGCGGATTTTTTCGGAGGGGAGCTGAGCGGTGGTGGGGCAGTTTGGTGACGGGGCTTTTTCGGAAATTGCTAAATGCTAATCTCCAAGGCGCGGTCTTGTTTGGAGGTGGTTACTTGGGCAGGGGAGAGGGCCGGTCGAGCCAGTGGATGACTGTGTCGGGGAAGTCGGTGAAGAGGCCGTCGATGCCGGCCTGGGTGATGAGGAGGTCGAGGAGGGCGGCGGGGGTTGCGGCGCACTTGGGGAGGTCGTCGGTGCGGAGGGTGTAGGGGTGGACCTGGAGCTTTTGGGCGTGGGCGAGGGCGACGAAGTCGGTTACGCGGGCGGCGTCCGGGGTGGCGCCGTCGACGATGACGGAAAGGGGCGGTCCTATGCCGTCGACGAGCGGGGTGAGTTCGGCCAGACCCTCTGCGGTGAAGAGGCGGTCGGGACCGGTTTTTGACCTGCCTCCGGTGAGGAGGACGAGGCGGCCCTGCCAGGCGAGTTCGCCCCGGAGCCGGCGGATTTCCTCCAGCTCGAAGCACTGGAGCCAGCAGGCATCGGTGCGGTTCTGGTAGCCGTAGCGGCGGAGGATGGGGAGGACGATGCGGCTGATGTCGTGGCCCTCGCGGCGGTGCCAGGCGGGCTGTTTGATCTCCGGGTAGACGCCGGCGGTGCGGCCGGTGCTGCGGTTCAGGCCCTGGATGATCTGGAACTCCTCCTCCAGAGTGAGGATCTGGAAGCGCCCGCTGCCATGCGGGAAGCGGGCGGGGTAGACGGCCTTGCCGGTCTTTGGCGAGACGCGCTCACAGAGGTTCAGGCGGCGGAGTTCGGCCAGGGTGAAGTCGAGGGCGTACCAGTGGCCGTCCGGGCGGTGGCGGTCGGGAAAGAGGGTGGCAGCGTCGCTGATGGTGTCGAGCTGGGTGTCGTGGAGGACGACGGGGACGTCATCGCGGGTGAGGACGATGTCCTGCTCGATGAAGTCCGCCCCCTGCGCGTGGGCAAGGGTGACGGCCCCCCGCGTGTGCTCCGGGGCGTAGCCGCTGGCGCCGCGGTGCGCGATGACGATGGGCCGCGCCGCCGCCGTGAGGTGGAGCAGGCCAAGCAGAAAGAAGGTGAGGCATTTCATACTGTAGGGTCCGGGCAGCCGAAGCCGCAGACCATGAGGCCTGGGCTGGAGAAAGGAAACCACGCGGCAGGCTGGCAGAGGCTGGGACGGGGCGTCAATGAAAACCTGCCGGGTTTTCAGCGGGCTTGGCGGGGTGCTTTATGCTGCGGCTCGCCGCGTGCCCGGCGAGGAATCGGCTTCGATCAGTGGCGAAAACCTCCCGTCAAACTCAATGCCATTTTCTTGGGAAACTTGAGTGCCTCGACTGTTGCCCTGCAGCACGGCGCCGGTCAGTCTTGAACTCAAGACGCGCACCCTCGCCTGCAATCAATTCTTGCAATCCTGTGTTCTCGTGCAACCGTGCAGCACGAAAACACGAAACCACTTCATGAATGTGACGCTAAAACTCCCCGATCACCTGGTTCGCGAGGCCAGGCACCTCGCACTGGATGAAAACACCTCTCTTTCCGCGCTTGTGGTGGAGCTGCTTACGAGAAAGCTGGAGGAGAGGACCGCACACAGGAGTGCTCCCAAGTCATGGATCGACGCCTTCAGCGGGGAGCCCGATGATAAATTCTTGGAACGCGACTTCCCCATGGAGGACCGGAAGATCATTCCGATTCGGGAAACTGTCTTTGAGCCTGACGAACAATGACACGCTACCTCCTCGATACCGTCACACTCTCCGAACTGCGCAAGAAATCCCGGGCTGATGCGGCAGTTCTCCGCTGGCAGTACGCAGTCGGCGGCCGGCAGGCATGGGTCAGCGTCATTACCATGAATGAGATCTGGTACGGCCGATGCAAAATCGAGCCGCGAGATCCCGTTTTTGCCCGCAGATTGGAAATCTGGTATGGCGAAATCCTCGCCGCCCCCGCCCAGTTCACCCTGCTTCCGGTCACCACAGACATTGCCAGGCAGGCCGCCGAAATTCGCGCCACCCACGGCGTCTCCTACAACGATTCCCTCATCGCCGCCACGGCCCGCGTGCACGGACTTACCCTCGCCACCCGCAACGAAGCCGACTTCGCGGGCACCGGTGTCACCGTGATCAACCCATGGCTGTCTGCTGGTTGATTCCCAGATTTTGTGGGGAGGATTGGGCAGGGCTTGGCGCAAAGGGGCTTCATGCTGAACAGTGAGGGTCTCTGCATGCTGGGAACTGAGCGGTAAAGCCCGGACGTGACGGAATAAACTACGAAAGTGACGGAAGAAAGGCCCGGCTGAGTCATTTCCCTGCCGCAGCCTGCCGCCGGAGGAAAAACTGGGCCGCAACTGGGAGCCAATCCCGGTGGATGTGGCGCAGAGCATGGCCTTCGAGGGAGATCCGGTGCCGCAGAAGGCTCGATCCGTCCCACGCGGGATTGCGCCCCTTTTTGTCGGTGGGGGGCGGCGGGATGGGGCGCGCCTTTGGCGCTTGGGGCATTGTTTTCCGGGGTTCCTGGGGCGGTGCCCCAGGCTGGTATGGGGCGGGCCGTTGGCCCTTGGGTTCAGGCGGGGCGGGGTGGGGCGTTGGCCGCACGGGAACATCCGGGATCGGGGTTTGATCCTCATCCGATAAAACGCGAAAGGCTCCCGGATGTTTCCAGAAGCCCAGCGCCGGCCGGAATTTTCCAACCCTCCAAATCCCGTCCACTCCAGTCAAGAATCCATTTTCATGCCGAACATTTCCTCCACACTTCACGGCACCACGGCGTCCTTCGGATCGGGTTTGCGTTCGATGTAGAGGTCGACTTGCTGGCCGACGTAGAGGGGTTTGCCGGGGCGCTGGGGGAGCTGGAAGATGACCTGGAGGACGCGGGTGTCGACGCGCTCGGTGCT
>JANOAS010000357.1:0-7615 GCA_031411255.1 bacterium | reverse complement strand
GCACTACGGAGACGAGCCGAAGTCGAAATCAAAGACGAGGCGAGTCACCTAACGAGTCTGATTGGAACCGCCCGGTGCGGAGCCGCACGCCGGGTGGTGTGGGAGGGGTGGCAGGCGCAATCCTGCCACCTCGACCCGATTAGGCGTTGCGGTCATTTCGGAGTTTCTGTTGACGTGGATTGTTCGTTGGGCGTTTCGACCGTCTTGCCGCGCTTCTCATACCATTGTGCGACGGCAGCGCCGATGGCGAGTGTCGCGAGGGCGTCGCCCAAGAAAGCGCCCCAGTAAAACGCTGGTTGGAAAGGCAGCACCTGATGAGTCGTCGGGTTTCTGGGGGCGGCGGTTCCGCGTGGGTTCTCGACCCAAAATATCTTCGGAAATCCCATTTGGTGCGACTTCGGAATTCTGAGCTTCCCTAAGTCGGGAGTGACCCAGAAAAAATACGACGCGAGGTTCAAGGCGACACCGATGGCGAGACCCGCAGCAAGGCCGATGTAAATCCTGCGGTCAGACGATGTGCCTTGTTGGTCAGGTTCGCTCATTGGATTGCTTTGGGTTTCGTTCTCGGGAGACGCGAGCGACGCCTAACAGTTGGATATTAGCCCCCGATCTGTCCGTATATCCGGGTGGCGGACGGGGTTTTTGAGGGGGTGGGGTGGTGGGCAGGCATCTAATTCTGAATGGATATGACGGGGTCGTGGGCGAGTATATCCGGGGGGACACAAAAGCAAGCGTTTTGGCGATTTGGGGGCCCGGTGGTTAAGAGAAGTTGGAAATCGGGCTGGGCGGTTTGTCTATCCAGGGTTGGGCGGCAGTTTTTGGGTGGAAAACTGGAGTGGAACTGGCTGAGGGGACGTGGATATGGCTGGGTTGGGAGGGCGTAAATCCAACCCAAACTGGTGAGGCTGATGGTTAGGGAAGCTGAATGATCCGGGGAGGGGGTGGGAGACGGGGAGATGGGGAGACGGGGAGACTGGGAGACGGGGAGACTGGGAGACGGGGAGATGGGGAGACTGGGAGACTGGGGGACGCGGAGACAATCTGTCCATTGGCTGCGGCGTTCCGTTGCCGGTTCGAACGGCGAATGTCTCGCCCATGCAGGGCTCCGGATTTTGGTGGGGGAACCCGGGGCTTCGTTCGTGCCTCTCTCCGCCCCGGGCTAAGGGGTCCCGTCCGTTGCCTCGCTGCGCTCGCCCTGCGGGCAGCCTGCCGGCTGGCTGTCTCCGCTGCGCTCCGGCTCAGGACTCCGGACTGGGGGTGCTCGGACTGGGGTGGCCGTCGTGCCTCAGGCAACCCGAAGGTATGGATGGGGACTGGGGCCGGGTGGGCAGGTGTCGGTTGCGTGGGGCTTGGGCGGCGAGTGTCTCGCCCCTGCAGGGCTCCGGATTTTGGCGGGGGAACCCGGGGCTTCGTTCGTGCCTCTCTCCGCCCCGGGCTATGGGGTGCCGTCCTTGCAGGACTTCGGACTGGGGGCGTTCGGACTGGGGGGGGGCTGCTGTTTTGCCCATCGGTTCCCCGGGCTGGGGGGCGGAATGTCTTTTGGGTTCCGGGGATGCGGTGTGTTCGGGGTGTCGGTGGGGTGGTGCGGGGTGGGGTGGGGTGGTTTTTAGCTAAAAGGCTGGTTTTACGCGTTTCTGTTTAAACGGAGAGAGTGTCTGTAGGACGGAAAGTAAAAAAAGGGAGGCGGACGCGGTAAAAAAGCATACAGAAAGTGGAAAAAACCACCAAAAAAGAGAAGAAAAGTATGCAGAGAGAAGAAAAAAGCGTGCAGAAAGTAAGAAAAGGTGTGCGGATTTGGCTTGAAAGTTGACGGAAAGATGGAAAAAGTAGGGTATGGCGGTTCTTTCACACCCGGATTTCCTGCCTCTGGCGGATGAGGTGCTGGCGCATTGGGCGCTGGCGGATGCGGCGGCGGGGCCGGGCGGGGTGGTGCTGGCGGGGGGGCTGGACCGGCCGGGGTTTTCGGCGCTGCGGGGGGCGCTGGCGGTGAAAAGGACGGAGATGGAGCATCACCGGAACACGATGGAGCTGGGGGCGGCGCGGCTGGCGGAGCTGCGGGGGGTGGTGCTGGAGCGGGTGGTGCAGTTCAATGACACGGTGCGGGCGTGGTGGGGGCGGACGCCGCTGGGGGCGGTGCTGCCGAGGGCTCCGGAGGTGTCGGCAGGGCTGGAGAGGTATCTGCGGCCAGTGCGGGATGCGCTGAGGCTGTGGGCGCGGCTGAATGCGGGGCCGGCGCCGTCGGGGGTGGTGCTGCCGCTGAGGCTGGGGGCGGCTCTGGATTTCCCAAGGGCGGGGCTGGAGGGGCTGGTGGCGCAAATGCTGGCGGCGCGGGATGAGGCGGAGGCGGGGGAATTTGACCTGGGGGTGGCGCGGGCGGAGCGGGATGCGCTGGAGGCTGAACTGTGGGCGGGGATGGTGGGTTACGCCCGTGCGGTGGTGGGCCGGCTGGGGGCGGGATCGACCCACGGGCAGACGCTGCCAAGGCTGACGCCGCTGCGGGGTCACACTCCGGACCGGCTGACGGTGACGGCGGTCTGGGATGCGGCCCGGGGGGAGGCTCGTCTGGAATGGGAGGCGACGGAGGAGGCGACGGCGGTGCGCTATGAGGTGCGGTGGTTCGCCGGGCCGAGGTATGTGGGGCAAAAGGCGCGACGGGCGCTGGCGGTGCCGGTCTCTGAGTTCACCGGGAAGGTCTGGACGCTGGCGGGTCTGCCGGCCCCGGGAGCGGTGGTCTGGTACAAGGTGTATGTGGTGCTGGAAACGGGGAATGAACGGGGGAGCAAGCCGGTGCGGGTGGCGAGAGATGGAGGATTAGAGGGTTAGAGGAATAGAAGATTAGAAGATTAGAAGATTAGAAGTTTAGAGGATTAGTGGGGCTTGCTTGGTGGGGAAAGGGGCGTTCAAGTCGGGGGTATGATGAAACGGTTTTTTCGACGCGCTGTGCCTCTGCTGCTGGCTGTGCTGGTTCCCGTCTGCCCGGCTGTGGAAAAACCGGAGCGGCCGAACATTCTTTTTATCCTGGCGGATGACCTGGGCTACGGGGATGTGAGCTGCTACAATCCGGAGGCGAAGGTGGCGACGCCGAATGTGGACAGGCTGGCGCGGGAGGGGATGCGGTTCACGGATGCGCACTCGCCATCCACGGTGTGCACGCCGAGCCGGTACAGTCTGCTGACGGGGCGGATGGCGTTCCGGATTCCGTACCGCAGCGTCTTTGAGGCGGTGGGCGGGCCGTGCCTGATCAAGGCGGACCAGCTGACGCTGCCGCAGATGCTGCGCCAGCAGGGCTATGCGACGGCGATGACGGGGAAGTGGCACGTGGGGCTGAGTTTTTTCGACAAGGAGGGGCAGCGCATCACGAAGGGCGGGGTGGAGGGGGTGCGGATGATCGACTACTCGCGCGCCATTCCGGATTCGCCGGTGCATCGCGGGTTTGACCGGTTCTTCGGCACGGCCTGCTGTCCGGGCACGGACTACCTGTATGCGTTCATCGATGGCGACCGCATCCCGGTGCCGCCGTCCGGGATGCTGGACAAGACCAGGCTGCCGAAACATCCGTACGCTGATGACAACCGGCCGGGCCTGATCGCCCCGGACTACGATCTGGAGGAGCTGGACGTGGTTTTTCTGAAGAAGAGCCGGGAGTTTCTGGAGGAGCACGCGAGGAGCCACCCGGAGAAGCCGTTTTTCCTCCTGCACTCGATGGCGGCGGTGCACCTGCCGTCGTTTGCGGCGAAGAAGTTTCAGGGCAGCACGAAGGCGGGGCCGCACGGGGATTTCATCAATGAAATGGACCACATCGTGGGTGAGCTGATGCGGGATCTGGACCGGCTCGGGATGGCGGGGAACACGGTGGTGATGCTCTCCAGCGACAACGGGCCGGAAACGACGAGCGCCGTGCACATGCGGGCGGACTACGGTCACGACGGGGCCCGGCCGTGGCGCGGGGTGAAGCGCGACCAGTGGGAGGGCGGGCACCGGGTGCCGTTCATCGTCCGCTGGCCGGGAAAAATCCCGCCCGCCAGCACGTGTGACCAGACGCTGTGCCTGACGGATGTGATGGCGACCTGTGCGGCGATCACCGGTGCCGTGCTGCCGGTGGACTCGGCCCAGGACAGCTTTAATTTTCTCCCGGTGCTCTTGGGGAAGGCGGCCGGAGTGCCGGTGCGCCCGTACACGCTGCACCAGACGATCACCCTGGCGCTGGCCATCCGGAAGGGGCCGTGGAAATACCTGGACCACCGCGGCTCCGGCGGAAACAGCTACGAGAAGGGGGAAATGAAACGATTCGCCCTCGCCGACACCGCCCCCGACGCGCCGGGGCAGCTCTACAACCTGGAGACTGATCCGGGGGAAAAGGAGAATTTGTATTTCAAGCACCCGGAGGTGGTGAAGGAGCTGAAGGCGCTGCTGGAGCGCAGCAAGGCTGAGGGCCGCAGTGCGCCGAAACCGGTGGAGCCGTGAAGTGGGGCGGGCGGTGGCGGAGGGGGAATAGGACGAACAGGACGGAGGGGACGAATAGGACGAATAGGACGAATAGGACGAATAGGACGAATAGGACGAATAGGACGGAGGGGGCTTTTTTCAAACCGGGATGAGCTGCCGCGCGGCGGTGATGACCTCATCTGGAGTGATGAGGTCGAGCCGGCCCTGGGGGGCGCGGAGGGTGCGGACGGCGGGGTTTTGCGGGGCCCAGACGGCGGGGTCGGTGGGGCCGAAGAGGAGGAGGCAGGGGAGGCCGCAGGCGGCGGCGAGGTGGCTGATGCCGCTGTCGTGCCCGAGGAAGGCGCGGCAGGTGCGGAGGCGGCGGGCGACGGCGGGGAGGGGCTGGTGTTCGAGCGACTCGAACGGGATGCGGGCCTGGCGCAGGGCGTCCTTGAGCGGGGCGATGGTTTTTTCCTCGGCCTCGCCGCTGACGAGGAGGAAGGGGCCGCCGAGGGCGGTGCAGACGGCGAGCCAGTTGTCGATGCCCCAGTTCTTTCGCGGGCTGCCGCTGCCGGGGTGGAGGGCGGTCAGGCCGCTGGTGCCGGCGGGTTCGGTGAAGGGGAAAACGGGGGCGGGATTTTCCAGAAAAAGGGCGAGATGCTCCAGCGGGGCGGCGAGCTGGCGGGCGGCGTGGGGGCCGGGTTCGGTGATGCGGTGGGGGCCGGTGAGGAGGGTCTTGACGCCGCAGAGGCGGAGGTTGGTGTGGAAGATGTCGTCCGGATCGTAGAGGTGGCTGATGACGACGTTGAACCCGGCGAACCAGGAGGAGAGTTCGGGATCGAGGGTGGCGCCGGGGGCGAAGAAGGGGGCGAGGGTGCGGTGCTCCATCCAGCGGGTGGCGTCGGCAAAGCCGAACTCCTGGGCCAGCTCGAGGATGGGGCGGTAGCCGAGGATCTCGATCTGGTTCCCCGGCAGGGAGTCGCGCAGCAGCTGGACGGCGGGCAGGGTGAGGATGAAATCCCCGATGGCGCCGCCGCGGATGAAGAGGATGCGGCCCATTTCAGCCAGCCCGGACTAGCTCTTGTAGAAAAAGAGGGCGCAGGCAAAGAGGGCGAGGCCGTAGGCGACGCCCGCGGTGCAGAGGGCGCGCCAGCGGCCAGTGGTCTGGCTGGCCCAGGCGATGTGGTCCCGCATGAGGTAGGGCATGCCGACCCAGAAGAGGCCGAGGATGATCCACACGTAGGCAAGCGTGGGGATGAGGAGGCGCGTGACGGGCAGCTTTAAAAAGGCGGCGTCGAGCACCGGGCAGGCGGCGAGGAGGAGGAGGATGCCGAGGGCGCGGGCGGCGAGGAACTCCTCCACGTAGTAAATCATGCCCAGGTAGGCGAGGGGGATGATGATCTGGACGAGCTTCCGCATGGTGTGGAACTCACCGAGGTCCATGGACGTGATGAGGATGAGGGCCCAGACGAGGTCGATGGTGAGGAGGACGGAGCCGATGGTGCGGTTCCGGGGAAATTTCTTGAGCCACGCGGTGACCTGCGGTGCCTTGAGCAGGGCGACGGCGTGCGCGACCATGAGGCCGAGCCCGAGGGCGAGGCCGAGGGTGCGGAGTTCCAGCTTGAAGTAAAGCCAGTTGTAAAGTGAGTTGGCGAGATCTGACATGGTGTGCAGTGGGTGCCTGACGGGCGGGGAGGCGGAGTCTGGCACAGTGTGGGACGCCCTGCCACCGGATTCCGTTCAACTGGGAGGCGCCCGGGCGTAAAAAAAGGCGGCGGGAGTGACCCGCCGCCCTTTCGTGAGAGCGTTTTGCGCTTCGATCCGTTTTTAGCGGATGAAGTCGTTGAGGAGGTTTTCCAGCATTTCCTGGCGGCCGCTGCCCGGTCCGGTGACCGTGCCGAGGGCGAGGGCGTGCTTTTCGAGTTCCTCGAAGCTGGTCGTGCCGGCTTCGATTTTCGCCCCGATGCCGCTGTCGTAGCTGGAGTAGCGGGCCTTGACGAAGTCGCCGAGGCGGCCGTCCTGGATGATGGCGTGGGCGATCTTCAGGCCGCGAGCGAAGGCGTCCATGCCGCCGATGTGGGCGTGGAAGAGGTCGACAGGCTCGAAGGACTCGCGGCGCACCTTGGCGTCGAAGTTCAGGCCGCCGGTGGTGAAGCCGCCCATCTTCAACAGACAAAGCATGATCTGCGTGGTCATGTAGATGTTCGTCGGGAACTGGTCGGTATCCCAGCCGATGAGTTCGTCGCCGGCGTTCGCATCGATGGAGCCGAGGGCGCCTGCGTTGGCGGCCACGGTCAGTTCGTGCTCCACGCGGTGGAGGGCGAGGGTGGCGTGGTTGGTCTCGATGTTGAGCTTGAAGGAATCCTGCAGGCCGTACTCGCGGAGGAAATTCAGGCAGGCCGCCGCGTCAGAGTCGTACTGGTGCGTGGAGGGCTCGCGGGGCTTCGGCTCGATGTAAAACTGGCCGGTGAAGCCGATTTTCTTCGCGTGAGCCACGGCGAGGTGAAGGAAGGCGGCCAGGTGGTCCAGCTCCTTCTTCATGTTCGTATTGAGCAGGGTGGAGTAGCCCTCGCGACCGCCCCAGAAGGTGTAGCCCTCGCCGCCGAGGCGGTGGGTGACTTCGATGGCCTTTTTCACCTGTGCGGCTGCATAGGCAAAGACGTCGGCACAGGGGCTGGTGGAGGCGCCTTGATTGTACCGGGCATGGGCGAACAGGCAGGCGGTGCCCCAGAGGAGCTTCTTGCCTGTGGCCTTCTGGAGTTTTTCCAGCTCTCCGGCGACGCGGTCGAGCATGTCGTGGCTCTCCCGGAGCGTGGGCATCTCAGGGGAGATGTCGCGGTCGTGCCAGCAGTAGTAGTCGATGGAAAGCTTGTCCATGAACTCGAAGGAGGCCTCGGCCGTGCGCTTCGCGTTCTCAAAGGTGGCCGTGTGGTCATCCCAGGGGCGGATGGCCGTGCCGCCGCCGAAGGGATCGGCCAGCGGGTTTTTCATGGCGTGCCAGTAGGCGATGGAGAACCGGAGGTGGTCCTTCATCGTTTTGCCACCAACGACTTCAGTCGGGTTGTAGTGGCGGAAGGCAAGCGGGTTTTTCGTGTTTGGTCCCTCGTAGGCGACCTTCTGGATTCCAGGGAAATACTCTGTGGCCATGGTGTTGGTGTGGGTTCGTGGTGAAGCTGGCTCCTTTGCCAGA
>JANOAS010000356.1:0-14853 GCA_031411255.1 bacterium | reverse complement strand
CACGGCGCTGCTGGCGCCGGTGCGGGCCTCGGGCCGGAAGGACTTCACCGCCGCGCTGGAGGACTACGCGGCCAACAAGTCCCTGGCCGTGACGCTTGTCACCAATCAACGCCTCGCATAGTCATATGCGGAAACCCTGGGTAGTATCCCGGCTGAAAACCGGCGAGTCGGTTTTTTCGTACCCGGGGCTCCTCTCGCTGGCGGAGATCGATTACGACAAAAAGGCACGCAGCTATTCCATTCGACTTGTCGTGAAATATGATCGTTACGAACTCGATGCAGAACGTCATCCCAAGTATCAGATAGTCACCTTTGATGAAAAGGGGCTGATCACCTCCATCAAGGAATTCGCGACAGTGAACATGGTAGGCGAGTGAGCCCCATTCCAAAGCGCCCCCTCCCATTTCCACCGTCCCCTCCTGTTCAAAAACCCCGAGCCCCCCTGCTCCCATCCTTCGCTACAGGGTGCCCAGGTAACTCAAAAGCGCCGCACGATCTACCGCTGGGAGCCTGGTGAAGGCGTCGCGGGCTGATTTCGCCTCGCCTCCGTGCCAGAGGATTGCCTCCTGCACTGTGCGGGCGCGCCCGTCATGGAGCAGCCTCGGAGCGGCATCCGCCCCCAACCCCCAGAGCGGCGCGGTGCGCCATTCAACCCCGGTGGCACCGGCCTCCGGGCGGTGATCCGCAAGGTCTTCACCCATGTCGTGCAGGAGCAAGTCCGTAAACGGGTGGATCGTTTTCCCGCTCAGCGCCGGCACCCCCGCGACCTGACCGGTCGTCCACTCCGGCGTGTGGCAGGCCGCGCAGCCCAGCCGGGAAAAGGTTTCCCGGCCCCGCGTCGCTTCCTCCGTTGTCTGGCCGCGCGGTTCCGGCGGGGCCAGGTAACGGACAAACGCGACCAGGGCCCGAACATCCGCATCACTCGCCTCCAAGCCCTCCCCGTGCCCACCGCGCGGCGGGTCGTCCAGCTCCGGCCCCTCCGTTCCGGCCATCGGGTGAAAGGAATTTGTCAGCCCCATGTCCTGTGCCAGAGCGGCTGAAACCTGCCGCCGCAGCGTCGGCATCGCCGCCTTCCATCCGAAGCGGGAGGGGATGAATTCCGCCGGCCTCGCCCCGTCCCAAGTGCTCTCCTCGTTCGGTCGTCCGGAGATGCCGTCCGCGTTTTTGTCCTCGGGATCCGCCTGCGCCATGATCGCCTTCACCGGAATGGCCGCCAGCAACCCGTCGCCAAAGAGAGCATTCCCCAGCCGCCCGCTCAGCCGCAGTCCGGCCGGCGGCGGCGCGTAGTTCCACTCCTTCGGGATAACGATGGGACGCTGCATTTCCACGCTCGTGCCATCGGCCAGGCGCACCGGCTCAGGCTTCCATGCGATGTCCACCTGCCCCTCCGGTTTCACCCCCGGCACAGCGAGGGGAGCCAGCTGCGTTCCGTAGTCCGGCACATCCTCCTCCCCTTCGAGCCCAGGCCGGAAAAGCAGCGCCGGCATCCCGATGCCCGCCCCAGGCATCGGCCCGCGCCCACCACCTGGGTGGCACGCCGCGCATGAGTTTGCGTGAAAAAACGGCCCCAGTCCGTCCCTCGATCCCGCAGGGCCCGGCGCGGGAATCCATTTTGCTTCAAAAACTTCCCTCCCCCGCTCAAACGCCTTCACCTGCTCGTCCGTCAACCCCGCGAGTGGCTGCGGAGACGCGCCCGCCGCCGCCACTGACCGCAGGGCCAGTCCAGCGCAAAGCACCACCGTTTGAAGGCACAGGTTCACTTCACCCATTCGCACTCATCCCGCGTGCGAGCAAGGACCGTCCTTTCGCGCCACGCGTGCTGAACGAAAAGTCCCCCAGTCCTAGACCTCAGTCGAGTCCAGCAGCCGCTCGGATCCCTTGCGCAGGCGCCGCGCCAGCAGGATCGCGATCTCCCGCAGGAACTTGACCGCCACTGCCGGATACGCCGCCACAAACGCATCGAAACGCTCCCGGCTGATCGCCCAGGTTTGCGAGGGGGAGTTGGCCACCACCGTGGCGCCCGCTTCCACGTCTTCCAGCAGGCCCATTTCACCCACGCTCTCACCGGGTTCCACGTAGCCCAGCGTCACCAGCGCCTCCTCGGAGGTCACGTGGACGCGCAGCTCCCCTTCCAGCACGACGTGGAGAAATCCCTGAGGCTGTCCCTGTTTCACCAGGGCGTCACCGCGGTCGTGGGAGATCACGTCGCCAAATGTCCAGAGACGGGCGCGCTCGGCGTCCGCCAGCCCTGCCGCCAGGCCTACGGGCGGCAGCGTATTAAATGTGGTCGCGCTCATAAATTCGAGACTCTCCTTCCTTCAGGTTGCCCGGTTTGGCAATCCCTTTCCGCAGGAGAAATCAATCCACCCACTCGTAGTAGGCACGCTGAGCTTCGGCCTGGTGGAGCATCCGGTCGCTGCTCTTCCGGATCCGGCGGCACAGCATCACCGCCAGCGCCTGCATCACCAGCAGCCCCTGCTTCGTGTCCTCGTGCAGAAAGGCATCAAAAGCCGTCTTCGTGATCTCCCATACAACCGCCGGCGCGGTTACCACCACGTCCGCACTGGCGTGCTTCGGGTCGATCACATTCATCTCGCCCACCGTCTCTCCGGGGGCGATGGTCCCCAGCTCCACCGTCTGACTGCCCGCGTGGCAGGAGACCGCCAGCGTCCCGCTCAGCAGCAGGTAAAGGTGGTGCGCCTGGCTCTCCCCCTGCGTCACCAGGTACTCCCCCAGTGGCAGGCTGCGTACCCGGCCGGCGGCAGCCAGACGGGTCCGTGCGGATTCATCCAGATCAGTGAGAAATCCCAGAGCGGGAAGTGTCGCAAGGCTGTTAGATTCAGGCATAAAAATGAATTGGTTTCAAGCGGCGCACCAGAGCCTGCCCCGGGCGCCGGTCCCGTCGCAGAGTGCCGGCAGTGCCGGAGTTAATCCACGCGCACCCTGCCTGCGGTGATTCCCGCAAACATGGCAGCGTGTTGTTCATCAGAGCAGGCGGCATTGGTCGGAGCGTCGGCCGGTTTGGCCACGGACTCCACCAGTCCCTTCTCAAGCATGTATCGTTCCACTTCCTCCCCGCTGATGTCCGGCAGCATCACGCCGTCCACGACCACGCACGGGCTCAGCGGCTGACCGCTTTTCTGCTCCATCTCCCAGCGGAAAGCCGGATTCTTAATGATGTCCTTCTCCTCGTAAGGCAGGTCGTACTTGCGCATGATGGCGCGGACGCCCTCGCTCCAGCCGCAAAAGGTTTTCAGGTAGGCAGTGATCTCAGGTTTGTTCATGGCGTTGGTGTGTGGTTGGAAAAAAATCCCTCCGCAGGCAGGCCGAAGGGAGCCCCAGCATACCCATCTCCTCCGCGCGTGCAACCATGGCCTCCCGCACCCGGGATTGATTTCCCCGCCCTTTCCCGCCCCCAATCATTGGGAATCATCACCTCCCGCCCCCTTTTTCCACCAGTCTGAAGGTCTCTCCCACGGCTCCCTTTCAGGGGCGTCAACCGGGCCGGCCTGATTTTTTTCCTCCTCACCCAGTTCCTCCAGAAAGACTAGCGTCGGGTCCGGACGCCGCGCACGCCGCGCAATCACCCACACAAAAACCCCCAACCCGCCCAGTATCAGGCCGAGCAGGCAAAGAATCCACGCCACCTGCCAGCGCAGCGCCTCCATCACCGGGGCGGACTTCTCCGCCTCCCGCGCCATAAGATGCTCGGGCAGCGCCTTCCAGATCACCCCCACCACAGCCAGTACAAACGCGACCTGGAGCAGCAGCCAGCCGCGCCAGAGGATTTTGTTCAGTCCGGGCATGACAGCATCGCACTCCCTCCCCGCTAGGAGCCAAAAAAGCGCCGCATCGGGATCATGTGCGACGGCCCGAAACCGTGACGCATGAAAAACCGCTGACTTTCCTCACTGATCTTGTCCGTCAGCAGCGTGATCCGCTTGAAGTCCTTCTCTTTGGCAAACTTTATTACGTGTTCCATCAACCGGCTGCCGTAACCGCAGCCCCGGTGCCTCGGATGAATGATGACGTCCTCCATCAGAATGACGAAGCCCCCCTCAGCCGTGGAAATTGTGAATAAAAGGTTCACCATCCCTATGAGCTGGTGGTCATTGCGCACAATGAAGATCCGCCCCCGGCTCGGCTGCTCCAGGATCAGCTGCAGTCCGCGCTCCTGTTTGTCCCGATTCGGCTCGAAGTCCTCCTCCTCCTCCAGTAGCTCCATGACCAGGGTGGTCAGGGCGGGCAGGTCTTCGGGTGTCGCGGCTTCCACCCGCGTGTCTGGAGGTGCATCTGGCATCGTTGTCCGAATGTTCGGCGGACTCCCCCCGCCCGGCAAGGGCGAAGTTGTGCCGGATTCGCCTGTCCGTCCTCCCGCCTTCCTGCCAAAAATCCTTCCCGTTTTGTAAAGAAATCTTGATAGTCACGAGGTTTTTCTGCAAAATCAGTGTGAAAATGCCGAGGTATTCAAAATTGGAGCATCCCGAACGGGTTCGGGGAATCGAAGGGTGGTTGTTCCGCCTTTCGCTGGCTGCCTTTTGCCTCGCGCTGGCGTGGAATGTCCTCAGATCAAAGAATCTGCCCAGCGGAATGCCACCAAAGGCATCCGGTGCTGCTGCATCTGCCGTAGGAAATAAATAGACAAACCGGCCAATTCTTCTTATTTGTCCGGCGCTAATCAAGACGCAAACATCCTGATTAGACATTCTAATCAATTCCTTCTTTCGTATTATTCGCATGAACTCGCTTTGGCAGTCGATTCTGAGGTTCTACGCCTCTTCCATCGGCAAAAAGATTCTGGTGGCCCTCTCCGGGCTGGCTTTGATGGGTTTTCTCCTCGGCCACCTCTGGGGGAATTTGCTCGTTTTTAAAGGGCCGGACGCCATGAACGAATACGCAGCCCTGCTTCACTCCCACCCGGGTTACCTGTGGGTCGCCAGGCTGGGCCTCTTGGGGATGGTGGGCCTGCACATCGCGGCGACAGTCCAGCTGACCATCATGAACCGGCTCGCCCGGCCGGAGCAATACCAGTCCGACGCCACGCTGCGGGCCTCCCGTTCGTCGAAAATCATGATCCTAAGCGGCCTGACCATCCTGGCGTTCGTGGTCTACCACCTCATGCACTTCACTTGGGGCACCTTCAGCGGTGTCTATGATCCCAAGGGCGGCTACTACCTGCCCGACGGCCACCACAACACCTACAAGATGGTCGTGGACGGCTTCAAAAACGGAGCCAACACGTTTTTCTACCTCATCGCCATGGCCCTGCTCACCAGCCACCTGAGCCACGGTTTTGCCAGCCTTTTCCAGACCCTCGGCCTGACCACCAAACGCTCCCGCCCGCTCATTCAGGTGGCGAGCTGGGTGTTTGCTCTCGCCCTCTTCGCCGGTTTTGTCTCCATCCCCCTCGCGATCTTCTTCAAATTCGTCCGCTAACGCTCATCCACCCAACGCCATGAACGCCGCAAGCCAAGCCCGCCAGAGCGAGACCCCGGATGCAAAAATCCCCTCCGGTCCGCTGGAGACCAAATGGTCCCGGCACAAGAACGACTCGAAACTCATCAACCCCGCCAACCGCCGGAAGTACACCATCATTGTGGTCGGCACCGGGCTGGCCGGCGCCTCCGCCGCCGCCTCCCTGGCGGAAATGGGATACAACGTCAAGGTCTTCTGCTACCAGGACAGCCCCCGCCGCGCCCACTCCATCGCCGCCCAGGGCGGCATCAACGCCGCCAAGAACTACCAGAACGACGGCGACTCCGTGCGCCGCCTCTTCTACGACACGATCAAGGGAGGCGACTTCCGCGCCCGGGAGGCCAACGTCTACCGCCTGGCCGAAGTCAGCGGCTCCATCATCGACCAGTGCGTCGCCCAAGGCGTTCCCTTCGCTCGGGAGTACGGCGGCCTGCTCGACAACCGCTCCTTCGGCGGCACCCAGGTCAGCCGCACCTTCTACGCCGCCGGGCAGACCGGTCAGCAGCTGCTCCTTGGCGCCTACCAGGCTCTCAGCAAGGAAATTGCCCGGGGCGCCATTCAGATGTTCAACCGCACGGAAATGCTCGACCTCGTCGTCGCCGACGGGCACGCCAAGGGCATCATCGTCCGCGACATGGTCACGGGCGAAATCTCTGCCCATGCCGGTGACACCGTCCTCCTCTGCACTGGCGGCTACGGCAACGTCTTTTACCTCAGCACCAACGCCAAAGGCTGCAATGTCACCGCCACTTGGCGCGCCCACAAACGCGGGGCCTTCTTCGCCAACCCCTGCTACACGCAGATCCACCCGACCTGCATCCCCGTCAGCGGTGACTACCAGAGCAAGCTCACGCTCATGTCGGAATCCCTCCGAAACGACGGCCGCGTCTGGGTTCCCAAGAAAAAGGAAGACTGCGGCAAAAAGCCCGGCGACATCCCCGAGGCCGACCGCGACTACATCCTTGAGCGGAAATACCCCAGCTTCGGCAACCTCGCCCCGCGCGACGTCTCCAGCCGCTCCGCCAAGGAGGCCTGCGACGAAGGCCGCGGCGTCGGCCCCGGTGGACGCGGCGTCTACCTCGACTTTGCCGACGCCATCATGCGCTACGGCCGCCAGAAAGCCGGAGCCCAAGCTGCCGGTGCCTTGAGCGACAAGCAGATCCGCACTCTCGGCGAGGCTGTTGTCCGGGAAAAATACGGCAACCTTTTCCAGATGTACCACGAGATCACCGGTGAGGACGCCTACCGGGCCCCGATGCGCATCTACCCCGCCGTTCACTACACCATGGGTGGACTCTGGGTTGACTACAACCTCATGTCCAACCTCCCCGGACTCCACGTCCTCGGCGAGGCCAATTTCTCCGACCACGGAGCCAACCGCCTCGGCGCCTCCGCCCTCATGCAGGGCCTCGCCGACGGCTACTTCGTCGTCCCCTACACCCTGCCCAACTACCTGGCCGCCACCAAGCCCGGCTCCGTCACCACGGACCATCCCGCTTTCCAAGCCGCTCTGGCAGGGGTGAAGGAGACCACCCAGAAGCTCCTTTCGATTAATGGAAAGCGCAGCCCCGACAGCTTCCACCGCGAACTCGGCCTCCTCATCTGGGACAAATGCGGCATGGCCCGCACCGCCTCCGGCCTCAACCAGGCCCTCGGCCGCATCTCCGAACTGCGCGAGGAATTCTGGCAAAACCTCCGCGTCCTCGGCGAGGGCCAGTCACTCAACCCCCAGCTCGAACTCGCCGGCCGAGTCTCCGATTTCCTTGAATTCGGCGACCTCATCTGCCGCGACGCCCTCCACCGCGAGGAGAGCTGCGGCGGCCACTTCCGCAGCGAGCACGCCTACACCGAGGCCGACGAGGAGGTGAAAAAGGGCTACCTCGGCGCCGGGGAGTGCAAGCGCGACGACGACAACTTCTCCTACGTGGCCGCCTGGGAATTCACCGGCGACGTCACCGCTCCCAAGCTGAACAAGGAATGGCTGACCTACGAGTCCGTCCACATGTCCACCCGCTCCTACAAATAACTTTCCCAACCTGCTTCATCGTATGAATTTAACCTTGAAAGTGTGGCGCCAAAAGAGCCGCCAGGCCCCAGGCAAGCTGGTGGACTACGAAGCGAAAAACATCCCGGAAGCCGCGTCCTTCCTGGAAATGCTCGACATTGTCAACGAGCGCCTCATCGAAAAAGGGGACGAGCCCATCGCCTTTGACCACGACTGCCGCGAGGGCATCTGCGGCATGTGCTCGCTGACCATCAATGGCAAACCGCACGGCGGCAAGGGTGGTGTCACCACGTGCCAGCTGCACATGCGCAACTTCGCCGAAGGCCAGACCATCGTCATCGAGCCCTTCCGCGCCCGCGCCTTCCCCGTGCTCAAGGACCTCGCCGTCGACCGCAGCGCCTTTGACAAGATCATCCAGGCTGGCGGTTACATCTCCGTCCGGACCGGTTCCGCCGTGGATGGCAACTCCCTCCCCATTTCAAAACCCGATGCCGACCGCGCCTTCGAGGCCGCCACCTGCATCGGCTGCGGGGCCTGCGTCGCTGCGTGCAAAAACGCCAGCGCCATGCTCTTTGTTTCCGCCAAGGCCGAGCACCTCAACAGCCTGCCCCAGGGCCAGCCCGAGCGCGACCGCCGAACCCTTGGCATGGTCCGCGCCATGGATGCCGCCGGTTTCGGCAACTGCACCAACCAGTACGAGTGCGCCGCAGCCTGCCCAAAGAGCATCCCGGAAGACTTCATCGCCAGCCTCAACCGCTCCTACGCAAAGGCCGCCCTCAAGGAAGCCCTCGGCTGATCCCCCGCCCCTGCGGCAGCAGTTCTACTTTCCGGCGCCCGCCCGTTCACCAGAATCCGGCGGGCGCTTTTTTGCCGGAAGGTCAAACCATGGCATTTTTTTGACCGCGAGGATTTTGACCTGCCTGCGGACCGGACTGCCGGTCGTCGGCAAAATTTCCACCTCGGCATTGATGAACGGAACTTCGTTCAATCTTGCAGCCAGCCGCACCTCGTCCGGTGTGCGGCGCGGCATGTAACCATAGACAAACGCATCCGGGTCATCAGGTGGCATCAGCTTGAAACACCGCAGCGAAATCTGGTCACTGAAATCAGCGTTGAAGTATTCATCCCGCTTGATGACCGCCCTCACCGTGGCCGGCACCGGTTGTTTGAGAAGCGGTTCCCAGTCCAGGCGCGGTCCTCCCGAGTAGGCCCCCCAGTCCAGCCGGCAGCCTCCCGCTGCCTGCCGGACCATGGGCAGAACATGGTAAAAATGGTTCTTGTTACTTTGAGCGTAAATGATTGTGCCCCATTCCTCCGCTTCAGCAAGACTCAGTGATGCGTCATCCCGCCCCGCACCGGACAGCTCAGTATACCACTGCGTCATCGCCGCAAAGTTTTCCCCGGGGCTCGTCGTCCACTGGCTTTTCAGGTAGGGCCCCTCCGCCCCCAGAAACTGGCGTGCCTCACCCCACGCGGAAACCACCCCTTCCGCAGGCTGGCGCGTTTCCCCGGTTTGCTGAACCATGGATCGGCCCATTTGAGTCAGGGCATTCCAAGTCAGCGAAACTGCGATCGAGGCCGCCACTGCTCCGATCCCCAGCACGCCTTCAAACCTCCCGTTCCGCTCGAACATCCACCTCGAAAACCCGTTCCCCAGCAGCGTTCGTTTCCAGAACGGCACCGCAGCATCGTTCCCAGGCGTGGCTCCCTCCCCGGCGATTCTCTCCCAGTTTTCCTCGGTCAGCTTCTGCAGCTCAGGCGGAACCACCGTCACCTTTGACCTGACATGAAGCGCCTGCACCTGGGCGCGAAGCCCCTTCTTCAGCGCCCAATACCGCTCCACCCAGCCGTAGACCACCGAGCGCTGGCCGGGCTTGAAGTTCAGAGGAGGCAGGTTCAAGGGGGCAGTCGCAACCACCTTGTTGCGCGGCGCCGGCAGCACAGCCCGCGGCAGCTCTGGCGAAGGCACGGACTCCCGGCGCTCCGGCTCTAGATCGGAGATTTTTCCGGCGGCGGCGGCGGGCGCCAGGGTGGCGGGGCCCTCCTGCTCATCCTCCGCCTCCCCCTGTCTCAGGCCCGCCAGCCATTCCGGTGAGACATGGCGCGGCTTGGCCTGCCCGAAGGCGTCCTTCTTTCCCGTCCTCGGCACCACAGGCGGCAGTTCCTCCAACGAACGCCTGCCCGGAGCGGCAGTTTTGGATTTCTGGTCAGCCATGGCGGTGGGGAATGCCGGTCCGCCAGCAATGCCTCGTTTCCCATTCGGCGTGCTGTTCACTCGGGCTCGGGCATGGAGGGGGCCTTCTCAATGGTGGGTCAATGGCTTCTGCAGAAAACCTGCCGGGCAAACGGATGGCAGGGGAGCTGGATCGTTCCGCATGCCCTCTCCCAGAAAAGCAGCCCGCTGGCAAGTTTTTTCCGGATTTCGTTTATAAAAGCAACTTTCTCGCCCTTTCCCGCCAAAACCGGGAAACTACGAGGACAAATGCTCTGTAAAGCCACCGCAATCGAACCGAAAGTGACGATTTCGTAGTACGCTCCAGAAAAAAGTGGAGGTCCCAATTCGGGTGTTCAGGTCATCGAAAGTGGTGCGAGTTCCAAGACTTCGAGAAATGCGGATTATTCTTCGATTTTCGCCCTGAGGGGGAGAATCGCAGAGAGCGATCTGGTGGATCGATTCAGACGACTTTGATTGCATGGAGTTCACTGGGCCGCAATCCGGAGGCCCACAATCAATACAACTCCACCGGCGAGCGCTTGCCGTCTTCGACACTGAGGACGGAGGCCCGCTCTTCGCCGAGGGTGGCGACGCGGAGGTCCCAGATTTGCGCGTTGAGGTCGTCAAAGGTGGTGCGGTTCCACGTCGTCGGGGGCTGGAGCTTTTTCTTGGCCTTCTCGACCCGGCGCAGGGCGTCGTGGAGGGCGGTTTGGGGGACACCTTTCAGGTGCTCTTTGGCTTGCTCGACCATTTCGACCCGGTGGCAGATCATGCACAGATCGTTCCCTGCGGTGACGGCGGTCTGGATGGTGTCCTCGAAGCTCACCTCGTTGAGGATGGCTCCCATGTCGAGGTCGTCCGTCATGATAAGGCGGTCGTCAAAACCAAGCTGATCGCGGAGAAACTTCGTCACGATGTTGTGACTGAGGCTTGAGGGCCAGCGGCGGTCGGGGTCAAAATCCGGAAACCAAGCGTGGCCGATCATCATGGAGTCCAGCTCGGGCACCAGCGTGCTGAAGGGGACGACTTCATCCATGAGCAGCTCGGCCTTCGTGCGGTTGATGACCGGGAGCAGCTCGTGCGGGTCCACGTCGGCGCTGCCGTAGGTGGGGAAATGCTTGCCGCAGCTGAGTATCCCCTCGCCGCGCAGGGAGCGGTTGAAGGTTCCGGCGTTCGTGATGACCTGCTGGGCGTTCGTCCCGTAGCAGCGGCCTTTCAGGGAGTTGTCCGCCTGGTCATCGCGGGAAATGTCCAGCACCGGGCAGAGGTCGAGGTTGAAACCAAAGAGTCTCAGGAGTTTTCCGGTCAGCTGGCCGTGGGTCTTGATGAGGTTCAGGTCGCCCTTTTCGCGCAACTGCTGGGCGTTCGGCGGCTCCTGGCCGATGAGGCGGAGCCGGGAAACACGGCCGCCCTCCTGGTCGATGGTGATGATGGGCTCGATGTCCGAGAGGTCGCGCAGGTCGTCGATGAGCTTGCGCAACTGCTCCGGGGTCTTGATGTTCCGGCCAAAGAGGATGAACCCGCCCGGTTGCAGGCGTTTCAGGCGTGCGGCGGTTTCGGCGTCGAGTTCAGCACCCGGCACGCCCATCAGCAAGAGTTGACCCAGAAGTCTTTCGTCCATAGAGCCCCGAATGAGCCACGTCCCGCGCCTGGCGGCAACCGGAGATTCAAGCCATAATTCCCCGGACCCGGCGCGCGGACCCGGGGAATCCCGGACAGCCTACTTCACCGGCTGTGGCTTCGTCACAGTGACCAGCCCGGCGTCGATGTACTGCCCGCCCTTGTCCTGGTGGCAGTGGATGGCAAGCACGTTTCCGGCCGGTTTCAGTGTGACCAGGGCTGCGGGGGTGATCTCCGCCGCCTCGTACTCCGTCGAAAACCCTTCCGCCGCCAGGGCCTTCACCCCGTTCAGGTAAACCTCCACCCCGTCATCGTGGTGGAGGCGCAGGCGCAGGGATTTTTGCTCCACTCCGGCAGGCAAATCAAACGACCGGCGCAGCCAGATGTCGTCGGACTTCCACTCCGTTTTCACCACCGCCCCCGGCGTGTCCGCCCGGCCAAATCCGCCCTGACCTTCCTTCCAGCCGGTGGCGGTGAACTCCGCCTTTTCCCAGCCCTCGGCGGGCTTGTCGGTGGTGAATTTCCACGTCTGCGGGGCTTCCTCCGAGGTCGGAACCACTGTTTTCTCCATCACCATGCGGGCCGGCAGCGGTGCCCAGGGCGTGGCGGAGGCGGCTCCACGGGCGAACCACTTTTTCCACACCGTGGCGTCGTCCAGGCATTTCAGAAAAACCCCGCCCACCACAGGCCGGGCGATGAACCCGACAAACTTCGCATTGTGCGTGTGATACCAGTCCGTCATCGGGATGCGGTCTGGCGTCTCGTTCAGGAATTTCCACACCGGCTCCGCCAGCGCCTCAAAGTCCTCCCGTTCACCCGACAGCGTGGCCGTCCAGAGCGTCCAGTCCAGCTTGGTGTAGGTGCTCCGGTTGTCCAGCGGCAGGCCGAAGGTCTTCTGCGTCTTTTTGTAGAATTCCATCTCCTTCCGGTTCACCGTGTCCGGGAAAACGTCCAGCCCCAGGATGCGATCCCACACCAGGTTGTACTTCTGGCTCCACGTGCCCGCCTTGTCGAAGGCCAGCCGGTAGTGATCCCCGTCCTCCGCCATCGCCATCCACTTCACCGCATACTCGCGGGCCAGCTTCAGGTACTCCGCCCCCTCCGCCTTCAGCCCGCGCGTCTCACACAGCTGTCCGTAGGCCCCCAGCGCCAGGATCGCCTTCACACTCAGGTTCACATTGTGCGCCAGGTGCCCGGCGAAGTCATCCGTGCACAGCTGCTTCTCCGGATCCAGCCCCTTCTCCTTCAGATAGGCCGCCCATTTTGACAGAGCCGGCCAGTATTTTTCCGCAAAGGCCGCGTTGCCCTCCGCCTTCGCCACCGCCGCCACCAGCAGGATCATGTTCCCGCTTTCCTCCACCGGCATCTGGTTGTCCTCCGTCCGCTCCCCGCCGCCGTAGACCTGCGCCGTCGCGTGCGGATACGTCCCCAGGTCATGCGGAGCAAAGGGCCAGCGCCACCGGGGCGAGCTGCCGTAGTCCAGCACCGGCACCAACTGCGCCTTCGCCACATCCGCCCCCATCAGCAGGAAAATCGGAGCCATCGGGTAGATCACATCCACCGTCGCGATGCACCCGTTCGAGTTGTTCTCCTTCGGGAAAAGCAGCGGCCGCCCTGCCGAGTCCGCCGCCAGCTTGTTCCCCGCCCACGCCTGACGCCACGACAGCGCTGCGATCTGCGCATACTTCCTTCCGCCCAGCTTCTCCAGGTCCGCCATCAGCTCCGTGTCAAAGGCCGCGCAACGCTCCGCCAGCTTCACCCGGTCCGCCTCCGCCGCCGCCAGCAGCCCCGCCGCATCCATCCCGTTCCGCCGCCAGTAGGGGCGCAGATTTTCGGAAAAATACTTGATCGAATACTCGTCGTCATAGCCCAGGAGCACATGGCCCGAGCCCGAGGACAGACTCACCCGTGCCGCCATCACCGGCCAGTGGTCATCCACCTTCCGCGGCTTCCTCTCGTCATCCTTCCCCGGCAGTGCCTGCCCGGCCACAAAGGCCGCCCGCGCCACCTCATCCTCCGCCACCACCAGCACAGATCCCGCCCCGCCCGCCAGCAGCGTGTGGCCCCAGTCGATCCGCCGATCATCCCCCTTTTTCACCAGCACCGGCTGGTCCGGGTTCCCCATCATCAGCGCGCCCGCCGCCGTGCGGCTCCATGTCACCGACTGCTTCCTCGCATCATCCACCGCCAGCTCCCCGGAGCAGTCGAAATACGCCTCCGCCTCCTTCGCCCCCTGCACGTCCCACGTGACGTACGTCACCGGCCGGCTCGCCACATCCAGATCCTCCGGCAGGATCGGCGAGAGGAAAGTCAGCTTCAGCTTCACCGACCCCTCCTCAAACGTGTAGATCGTCCGCGTCGGCGTCACTTCCAGCCCCGTCTGCTTCATCGCCGGCACCTCCGCCGGCTTCGTCCCCATCAGGCGGTAAACCTTCCCGTCCAGCCGCACCAGGGACGTCATCCCCTGCGTCTTCCCGGTCCAGTGGATCGGGAAGCTGTCGGCCAGCCCCGTCGTCTTCGACCAGATGCACAGGTACGGATCATGCATCACCAGCGGCACCGCCGGCGGGCGCAGATTCTCAGCCGCGGCCACCGGCACCGCCACACGGACCAGCCCGGCCACCATCATCAGGGAAAAAGGAAACCTCATATTCATCCTCCACCCTCGCCCCGATTCCGCCCCTGTCCTCCCCCAACCCTCCCCCGGAAATCCCCCACCCTGCCAGCCTTCCTCCACCCTGTTGCCGGTGCCGGAGGCTCCGCCTTGATTTGGCGGGAAACACGGCAGCAGGCGAGCAGGCAAATGAATTGCTCTGGTTTCACGCGCATTGCCATATTTTATTCATCCTCATGATACCATCCCGGAGCAAGCAGCTGCGACCAATACCCGGCGGCCGCCATAAACTGGGCCATTTCCCAAATTTGCTCGTAGAGCACGCCAGCGTGTTTCAGCGGGAGGTACTCCGGCGCAAATTGCCGCGCCCGGTGCTCAGTCTCCGCTTCCAGCGCATCTGCAAGGAACATCAAAGCCTCCTCAGCCCGGCCAAAATCCCCTTCCTCAAGGTGAAAGAGGGAAACCTCCACGAGAGGGGCCGCGAGGGAGGCCGCATCTCTCTTCTCGAGAACGTAGATCCAGAACTCATCGACCCTGCAGGCGCCTCTCACGTCCATTGGACATGCCCTCAAGCATTTGACGATCAACTCTCCTTCAGGAAGATCGCTTGATTCGAGCACGCCATTCAGCTGATTGGCAATACTCTCCCAATCAATGACAACCTCCCGGTCCCAGCAGAGCAATTCGTTCATGTCTTCCGGCCGACACTCTACATCCAGCCGCTGCCTCTTTGCAAGAAACTCACGAATGCTACTCCTCGCGAAAAACCACAGCCTCCACCAGCGGGTGCGACCGTTAAATCATGTAACAACCAGGCATTCCAGGTTTGCCAGGAATAAAGAAATGGTAGTTGCTTTACAGCGCCATTTCCGGTGTCATTGGGCAGGATGATCCATTTCCAGCGCCATCCCGACGGCAGTCTCA
>JANOAS010000355.1:0-4355 GCA_031411255.1 bacterium | reverse complement strand
TTCCATCTCCTGGCGGGCGAGGTCGTCCTGCCAGCGTCCGAGGATGAGGTGCTGGTGGGTGTGCGCGCCGAGGGTGACGAGGCCGGAATCCCGCAGGGTGCAGGCCTCCGCCCAGGTGAGGGGGCGGTAAATGTCCGGCATGGCCGGGTGACCGGCGAGGGCGACACCGAGGACCAGCTCCAGAGCACCGATGGCGGGCAGGAGGTCGTGCTGGGGCAGGGCCTTCATGGCGCTGATGACGGCAGAGATGGCGTGGCGGCGGGCGGGCACGGAATCGAGCGCAAGGTCGAGGCGCTGGCCGGCGATGGTGTGGTCGAGGCGCGGAAGGGCGGTGCGGGCGAGGGCGAACTCAACGCGATCAGCAGGAAGCGGGGTTCCATTTTCGACAAAGCCGGTGGTGATGAAGACGGTGGCTGGGACGCCATGACGGCGGAGGACGGGCAGGGCGAGGCGGGCATTGGACGCGTAGCCGTCATCAAAGGTGAGGCAGACGGCGCGGGGCGGCAGCGGCTGGCCGAGACGAAGCAGGCGGGCGGCCTCGTCGAGTGGAAGCACGTGGTAGTGCCGCGCAAGGTGGCTGCAGAGCCGGTCAAAGAGGCGGATGTCCTGGTGCAGGCGGCCGGTGTTTTCCAGCGGGCCGTGGACACGGTCTGTGAAGCCGTGAAACATGAGGACGGGCAGGCCGGGCCGGGGCTGGCGCGCGGGACGGAGGAGCCGGAAGGCCGCCGTGCGCAGTCGCTGGCGCGGCGTGGTGGCGGGCTGGCCGGAGTGGGAAATGAGTTCGCGGTAGGCGGACCACATGCGGAGGTCCGAGTAGCGGGCGGCGGCGTGCTCGCGTGCGGCGGCCCCCATGCGGCGGCGCAGGGCGGCGTCGCCGGCGAGCTGCGTGAGGGCTCCGGCAAAGGCCTCCGGCTTTCCCCACGGAACGAGCAGGCCGTTTTCACCCGGCTGGATCATGGGCGCGACGCCGGGCACGTCTGTGGCGACGAGGGGCAGCGAGCAGGCCATGGCCTCCATGAGGGCGATGCTCATTGTCTCCCCGGAGCTGGCGTGGGCGCAGATGTCCCAGCGGGCCATCTCGCAGGCGAGGGCGGGCTTGTCCAGCAGGCCGCAGAAGTGGACGTCCTCGTCGGTGAGGCCGAGTTCCTTGGCCAGCGCCTCAAACTCGGGACGGCGCGGGCCGTCACCGGCAAAGCGGAGGGCAAAGGGGATGGTGCCGTCACTGCGGCGGGCGGCGGCGGCGGCGCGGATGAGGAGGTCAAAGTCCTTGCCACCCACCATGCGGCCGAGCATGCCAGCCACGGGACGCGGGGCGGTGCCGGTGGAGGCGGCGTAGAGGGAAAGGTCGAGCCCGTTGGAAATGACGGTGCTCTTTTCATCAACGAAGAGCGGCCCGAGCTTCGCGCGGACTTCGTCGCGGTAGGTATCGGTCAGGTAAACAACGGAGTCGGCCAGGCGCAGGGAGGCGGCGCTGAAGAGCCAGTCCTTGCGTGTCTTGAGGGCATTGCAGTGGTGCTCAACGGCGATGATCCTCATGCCCGGGACCTGCCTTGCGGCCTTGCGCACGGCGGGCAGGAGCAGGGGCAGGTTGTGCACGAGGACGGCGAGCGGTGCGACCTCCACCAGCCACGCGGTGATCTCTTTTTGCTCCGCCAGGCTGAGGGCTCCGCGCTTCAGCCAGCCGCGCCAGGGAATGCCAGCGGCCTCCGCCATTTGAATGTGGGACTGGGCCACAGGCTCGACGCCGAAGAAGCCCATGTGATGCCGCGCCTCCGCCGCCCCTGCCGCAGCGAGGGGAAAGCACACGCCGGCCATGCCGCCGGCACCGGAGTAGAGAAGCTGGACGACGTCAGGCCGTGTAGGCATGGGGCAAATGCGGTTGTGGCGCAGCGGTGCGCCGGGTGAAAAGGGTGAAGACAAAGGGGCTGCTGGAGGTGAGCGTGGCGGCGACGATGGCGGCGTACCAGTAGGCGGTGAACTCGACGAGGATCTGGCTGAAGGGGATCATCAGCACCAGCGGGACGACGCAGATGAGGCAGTAGCGGTCACGCAGGATCGCTTTTCCCAGAAGGGAGACAAGGATGCCGAGGTACCAGAGCACGGCGCCGATGCCGAGGTTGAGCCACGTGCTGACGACCTGGTTGTGAGGCCTCCATACGACCGTGCCGGTGCCCATGCCGTGGCCGATGACGGGGCTGTCGAGCACGGCGTTCCAGCCGTCGGAAACGTCCTTCAGGCGCTCTGAGGATTTCATTTTTCCCCCCTCGCCGCCGAAGATGGCGTCGACGCGGCTGCGCAGCTCGACGTCGTCGCTCGTGGCAGCCTTGGCGGCGAGGAGGCCGACTACGGGCACACCGAGGGCAATGCAGATGCCGGCGGCCATGACGAGGCGGCGGAAGTGTTCACGGAAATTAAAGACAACAAACAGCCCGACCACGGAGGCCCAGCAGAGAAATCCACTGCGGCTGAAGGTGAGGGCGACGGTGGCAAAGGCGAAGGCGATGGCGGCGATTTTGAGCCAGAAGCGGGTGTTGAGCCGGAGAAAGACGGCGAGCATGAAGCTGATGGCCATGGCGGAGCCATTCGCATCCTCCAGAAAGCCGGCGGCGCGTCCCGGCACGGTGCTCATGTGGACGAGGCCGAGGAACTCGGCGATGTTGCACAGGCCATTGACCAGAAATGATCCGGCGGCGGCGATGAGGATGGGGCGGCGGTCGTACTTCAGCAGGACACCGACGCCAGCCGCCATGCTGAGAGTGACGAAGAGAACGGCGATGATGTTGAGCGGACCCGGCGCCTCCTCATGGGTGCAGCGGCCGAGGAAGGCCACGTCGAGCAGCTCCACGAGGATGAAGAGAAGAATGGCCAGGGTGGTGCGCGAGATGGCGGGCTTGAGCGGGAGGAGGAGCAGCAGATTCATGGTGCCCACCACGCCCATGAAGAGGGCGGGCCGCAGGGGGAAATTCGCCCGCCAATAGAACCACGAGAGCGCTCCGGTGGCGTAGGGCACCACGAGGAGGATGTGGAAAAACGCCACGGCGAGCAGACGCCAGCGGGCCAGCGCGGGCGCTGGTCCTCCGGTCACCGGATCCGGCATGGCGGGGCTGGCGGGCATGACTTCCTAGCGGGCTCCCTTCATGGCTGCACCGATGGTGCGGATGAGGATGTGCAGGTCGAACTCCAGCGAGGCGTTCTTCACGTAGTAGAGGTCGTAGCGGAGCTTCTCCCGGGCGTCGTCGATGCTGGCGCCGTAGCCGGCATTGATCTGCGCCCAGCCCGTGAGGCCGGGTTTCACGAGGTTGCGCCGGCTGAAGTAGGGGATGGCGGCGTCCAGCTCGGCCATGAACTCCGGACGCTCCGGGCGCGGGCCGATGAAGGACATGTCTCCCTTGATGATGTTCCAGAACTGCGGGACTTCGTCGAGCCGTGACTTGCGCAGGAACTTCCCGATGGCGGTGACGCGGTTGTCGTTTTTCCCGGCCCACTGCGCGCCGTTTTTCTCCGCGTCCGTGCGCATGGAGCGCAGCTTGTAAATGCGGAACGGCTCGCCGCGGAGTCCGCTCCGGATTTGCGAATAGAACGTGGGCCCCGGCCCCTGGAGCCGGATGGCGAGCGCGGCCAGGGCGACCAGCGGCGCGGACAGGATGAGGCCGGCGGTGGCGACGACGATGTCGAGGCAGCGCTTCGCGGCGAGGTAGGCGGGATCGAGGCCTCCCATGCGGCCGACGAGCCACCAGCGGTCGCTCACCTCGCCCACGGGCACGGCAGCGTGCTCGAGGCCGACGAATTCCGAATACGGGCTCATGGGCAGGCCCTTCTCCAGGCAGTCAAAGAGGCCGCCGCAGGCCTGGGCTGGCGGGTCGTCCTGAAAGACGATCTGGTCGATGCCCGTCTGCCGGGCCCAGGTGGCGAGGGTGCTTCCCTTACCGGCGGTGGCGGGGTCAAAGAAGCGCACGTAGACCGGGCGGGGTTCGCCCTGGATGAAGTTCCCTGCCGCAGCGAGGAACTCCGGATTTCCCACGAGGGCGATGCGCTCCACGCGCTTCATGGCGAGCCCGGAAATGATGGCACGCGGCAGGTAGAGCAGCGTGGTGGAAAGGGCGAAGGCGAAAAGCAGGATGAGGCGGCCCACCTCCGCATACAGCACAAAGCTGGACGCCACTGTCAGGGCGAACACGGAGATGAGCGCGGTGAGAATGCATTTCCCAAGCAGGCTGCGGCGCTGGAGCCTCGACCCCCGCTGGTGCAGGCCGCTGACCTGGCCGGCGACGAGCGTGGTGAACCCGAAGGCCAGTGTGGCCTGCCACGGGCTCAGGTGGTGGCTGAGCTGGCTGATTTCCTGTGACCAAGGCGTG
>JANOAS010000354.1:0-29501 GCA_031411255.1 bacterium | reverse complement strand
CTACGATGCCCTCGGTCGCTGGCGAACGGAAGAAAATGGCCAGCCCATAGATACCAGCACCATGATCGACTTTCTCGATGAGGAACCGATCAAAACAACGTCTTCGGTCGAGGCGCTCAAGACGCTGACCGGATCGCAGATGTTCAAGCAGTGCTTCGTGCGGCAAATGTTCCGCTTCTATATGGGGCGTAATGAGGAGCCAACGGACGATCCCGTGCTTCGCAGGATGTACTTTGTGTTCGCTCATAAGGACGAGCAGGACATCATGGCTGCGCTGCGCACCTTGATTACTTCAGATCGTTTGGAATATCGGCAGTAGGGGCGTGAGTTTGATTAGGCTCATACTTATGTCAATCACTCTGGCTGTCAGCGGTCCAGCGCTGGCGCAGCAACAGACTCCGAGCGCTGCTGGTCCTTCCGCAGCTGGCGTGCTGGAGCGCGTGGAGGGCTACTGGATCGAAGGCCCGGGTTTCGAAGTTACCTATGGCGGTGACTACGAGGGCTGCTCGCAGCGGTGCGTCAGTAATCCCAAATGCGTAATGATCGAATATTACAAGCCCGAAAAGAAGTGCAATTTGTACGCAAATAAACGGCCGCAGATCAAAGGCGGATCTTCTATCGTGGGCATCCGCCGATCAAACTAGTATTACTTGATCGAGCGGCCAAGTTTCCACATTTCTTCCCGCACGCGAATGTCGGCGAGCATGCGATCAATCAGCAGGCAGGTGCGTTTGAATAGCTCCGAGCCTCGGCGATAATCGGCCACTGCAAAAAAATCTACTCGACCAGCGTTGAACAGATCCACGCACTTCGCCTTGGCCTTTCCTGGCGGGTGAACTGCTATGGCGTGTCCGCCGCTCTTGCGCATGAGCGCCATCGACGGCACGTCGGTTTCTCCGTCTCCAAAGTAGACCATGTTCGCGAATGGGATCGGACGCTGACCCTCGGGCATGTGGTGATTGATGCTTTGGCCGAGATCCTCGATGCCCTTGTTGATACGGAACAGATATTGGGTCTTGCCGGTATCGGTAATAACCCTCTTCGGATAAGGCAGATCATACGCCTCGAACCAGTATTCCGATGCGAACACGTTATGGAATTTGGAATAGATCGAGGTGCCTTCGATAATCTCAGTCAAGCCAGATGAGACGAGATAGTGGCGTACGGTCACGCCTTGAGACTCGGTACGCAAAGCCACGTAATCCGCGATCTCCTGGAACCAAGCCTCCACGCCTGGAAATAATTCCACGTCGCGGCCGAGCTGGACGAGATCCTCGCGGTCGATCCGAACGCCCTTCTCCTTGGCCTTCTTGTACATCAGGTGCATGTATGTGATCAGCGGGTCGGCGCCCTGCTCGCGCGCTATACGATTGCTCTCTGCCCAGAATGCCTTCGCATCCATGTTGATCTTGGGCAGTACGGTGTATTCCTGCATCGGCTTAGGCGACAGCGTACCGTCGAAGTCGTAGACGAGGGCGATGAGGGGCTGGCGGAAGGCGGCGAGCGGCGGGTAGAAGGCCTCCAGTAGCGGGCGGACGAGCAACTCCGTGACTCGGCCACCGCCGCCGGGGCGGTCGTAGAAGGCCTTCACGTAGCTGATGCCGGGATGCCGGATGAGCGGACCAGCCAGGCCGTAGAGAAAGCGAGGGTGGATGTTGGTCAGGTCGCCATCGATGAAAACGACGAGGTCGCCGCGCGTGACGTGGAGGGATTTCCAGAGATTCTCACCCTTTCCGCGCAGCGGGGGGAGGTCCGGCCGGATGTCTGAGGCGAGGTGGACGGCGGCCCCGGCGGCGGCGGCGAGGGTGCGGGTGTCATCGGTGGAGCCGGAGTCGACGACGACCAGCTCGTCCACCAGCGGGCTCGCGAGGAGTGTGGTGACGATTTTTCCGATGGTGGCCGCCTCGTCGAGCGTGGGGATGACGACGGACAGGGTGAGGCCCTGCCGCTGCTTCTCGCGGAGCAGGAGCTTCTGGCCGCGGAACTCGCGGTGGTGAAAGGTGGGCAGGCTGGGGGTCAAACTTTGCGTTTTCCGTAGGAGGATTTCGGTGCTCTGCTTCCTCGCCTGAAAACAGGCCGCTGAAAACCGAAAACTCTGCACTGATGACTGCCAAAACCAAAGCCTTCCTCTTCGAACTGCTCAACACCCCGAGCCCCACCGCCTTTGAAATGCCCGGCCAGCGCGTCTGGGCGAAGTACGCCGCCACCGCGCCCGCCGCCGTGCAGTGCGACGCCTACGGGAACACCTGGGCGACGATCAAGGGCTCGTCCAAAAAAGCGCCCGTAGTCATGCTGGAGGCGCACGCGGACGAGATCGGGTACATGATCAAATACATCACGCCCGAGGGGTTTCTGCGGATCGACCGCATCGGCGGCAGTGACCATGCCACGGCGCGCGGGCGGCGGCTGGTGCTGCTGGGGGACAAGGGGCCGGTGCGCGGGCTGATCGGCAATACGGCGATCCACCTGCGCGAGAAAAACGGGGGCGAGAAGGCCCCCGAGGTGCACGAACTCTACGTGGACGTGGGCGCGACGAAACCGGAGGAAGTTGCTGCGCTTGGCCTGCGGGTCGGGCACCCGGCGGTTTACTCGGACGCGGCGGAGGAATTTGGCACGCATGGCATCGTGGGCCGGGCGCTGGACAACCGGCTGGGCGGGTTCATCATCGCGGAGGTGATGCACCGTCTGGCGAAGGGCACGAAAAAGCCCGCTGCCACAGTGCATGCCGTGAATGCGGTGCAGGAGGAGATCGGCGGAAATGGGGCGCGGATGATCACCCACCGGCTGCGGCCTGATGTGGCGGTGTGCCTGGATGTGACCCACGCCACGGACACGCCGGGCATCGAAAAAGCGCGCCACGGCGAGGTGAAGCTGGGCGGCGGCCCGAGCGTGACGCACGGAACGTGCAACCACCCGAACGTGATTGCCCGGCTCATGGAGGTGGCCGCAGGTGCGGACATCGCGCTGCAGCACGAGTCCTCCTCCCGCTACAGCGGCACGGACACGGACAAGATCTTCACCGCCCGCGACGGCGTGCCGAGCGGCCTCGTTTCCCTCCCCCTGCGCTACATGCACTCCGTGGTGGAGCGGGCTGACCTGCGGGATGTGGAAAAGGTGATCCAACTGCTGACGGCGTTCGTCCTTTCCATCAAGCCGGGCGACGACTTCGGGCAGCGGCTGTAGGCCGTTTTCTCGCACGATTCCCATTCAAAAAAAATGCCGTCCCGGGTTTCTCCAGGACGGCATTTTTGCGGAAGGGACTGGTCAGTGGCCAGTCAGCCGGGCCTCACGGGTACGGCAGGGCGGTGACGCGGTAGTAGCGGCGGGCGCCGGTCAGGCTGGCCGGGTCCGGGAAGGAGCCGCCGGTGACGACGCCGACGATTTCCCAGATGTTCAGATCCGTGCTGCACTCCACGCGGTAGCTGCGTCCGGCGGAGAACGGCCAGCTGATGGTCACCTGGCCGCCGCTGGTGGTGGTGGCGGCAGCGGGCTGCTGGCCGGGGCTGTTGGCGGCGAGGCCGAAGGAGGCCTCGATCCAGTCCGGTGTGCCGTCGCCGTCCGTGTCCGGATCAGTGAGGCGGGTGGTGCCGCCCGGGGTGCCGTCCTGGCTGGCGGAGGCGCGCCAGTTGAGCGGGTTGTTGTAGTCTCCATTCACGTCGATGACCTCGAGGGACGGGCCAGTCCCGTCCGGTGCCGTGGGCCATGGGGCGGTGTCGTCGTAGTTGAAGTCATGGATCGAATTCCCGGAGGCATCGTTGAGGACGATTCGCTCCCCGCCGTTGTCCAGCGAGCCCGAGGCCCAAGAGGTGACCGCAAGGCGCGGGGCCACGCTGTATTTGGCACGGAAGCCGGCCGGATTTCCCGTGAGGACGATAAACTCGCCCGGAGCCAGGGTTTCATTTCCGAAGCTGTAGGCGGCGAAGGGGGAGGTGGCCGGGAGATTCACCCCGGTCAGGTTGATGGTGCCTGTGCCGGTGTTTTGGAATTCCAGATACTCCACGCTGCTGGCTGCGGGATTGTACATGACCTCCGTGAGGCGGAGACTCGCGAGAACCGCAGCAGCCTTCGACGGGTCTGCGATGAGCAGGTAGTCAAACGAGGCACGCAGCCCCATGGGAGCCTCGGTGGAGGCGAAGATGCCGCCCTTCACCGCCGTGGAGCCGGCGGGGAGGGTGGTAGTCCGTTCCACGATCCAGACGCCGTTCACCTCGCGGGAAAAGATGAGGGAATTTCCCGTGCGCTGGATGCGGAGGGCGTCCACCGGCATGGGGGCCGGGGTGAGTGCGGGGAGGGTTCCTCCACTTGGGACGATGGGGTTGATCTCGATCCCGCTGAGTCCGGCCTCGCCTGTGCCCGCACTGCGGGTGATGGCGATCTTGATCTTGCCGTTTGCACCGCGGTTGACGTTGTTCAGCGCGAGCTGGCGCATGATGGTGGCGCTGCTGGCGGCGGACCAGCTGCTGCTGGTGGCGGCGTCATTGATGTTCACGCTCATGGTCAGAGTCGCCGAGGTCACCATGCTGGAATACAACGTCAGGTTGTAGCCGCCGGACCATTCATCGAGCGGAATCTCATAGGTCAGGCCGCCGCCGGAAATTCCGGTGCGGCGTGAATCCCCGATGACGCCGTAATACTGGCTGGCCCCGCCCACGGTTGGAGTGTAGCTCTGGCTGGTTGTGTTGGTGGCAGGGGAGGGGAGGAAGTAGTTGTCCGCCGCCCAGACGCGGGCGTCCGCCTCGGTGACCTGTCCCGCAGCGCCGCAGTTCAGGCGGATGGGGGAGGGAGTGCTTCCCCCGCCCCCATAGGTGGTGACGCTGGCGTCGATGCGGCGGTAGCGCACCTGGTCTCCGGTCTCCAGGCTGTAGACGTAGCGGACGGGCTGGCCGTTTTCCACCGTGTGAACGATGAGGCCGGCATTGAAAAACTCGCCGAGGTGGCGTGTTTCGAGGTGCGGGTCCGTCTGCATGACCCAGTCTGCCGAGTCCGGCAGGGTGCGGGTGATGGACGGGTAGCTCGTGCCGAGCACGGAGGCGGAGGCCGCCTCGCCGACCTGCAGAGTCAGGCGACCGCTGGCGTCCTCCATGGAGTACCAGCTGGTCGGGGAGCTGTTGTCGCGCAGCTTGGTGTTGGTGGCCGTCAGTCCCGGGGAGAGGAGCAGACTGCTGCCGAAGGAGACGAAGTCAGTCGTCGCATAGATGGTGATCTGCCGCGTCAGGCTGGCCGGCGTGCCTGCACCGTCCGTCCCGCTGAGGGTGAGGGTGTAAATGCCAGGAATGCTGAAGACGTAGCGGCGTCCCGTCGCGCCGGAAACGGTGCTCGTGACAGCCGTGCTCGGGCTGATGCCCCACGTGAGGCTCAGCGGGGTGCCTTCAGGATCGTAGCTGCCGGTGGAGTCGACCACCACGGCTTCACCGAGGGCGGCATTGAACGAAGCCGGGTCGCTGACGATGGCGAGGACCGGCGGGGCGTCGCCCGTCTTGGTGATGTTCACAACGACGGCGGTGCCCACGGCATTGCCAAGGCGGTCCCAGGCGCGCACGGTCAGGGCGTTGGCGCCCAGCTTCAGGGAAAGGCCGGACATGCTCCAGGTGGAGGCGGTCAGCCAGCGCAGGACGCCTTCGGGATGACCGTCCACCGTGATGCTGGAAGCAATGGTGGGGGCGGTGCCGCTGAGGTTGGTGAAATTCAGAGCCGTGGTGGCGCCGACCGAGGCGGTGGCGGCGAAGGCGGCCGTCTGGTTGGCCGCGCCGATGAAGTTGTCGATGGTGCCCCGGCGGTTGGTGAACCAGTTTTTGAAGTAGGTCTGGTCGATGCTGTAGCTGGGGGACTGGTCCTCCATGGCCTGGAGCCAGGCATACATGCGGGGGGAATCGAGCGACCACTTGTCGCGGATTTCCTGGAGGTAGTAGTTCATGGAGCGGCGGACCCAGGGCCGGCCAAAGAAGACGCCCGTGCCGGGGATGCTTCCGAGGACGGCTTCACCCGTGTTCTGGAAATCGAGGTCGCCGTCCCAGAATTCAAACTCCCATTTTCCGTCGGTGGGGCGCTTGTAGACGAAACCATTTTTACCGCGGTTGATGGTGAAGTTGTCCCAAGCCCCGGCCCAGCCTTTGACGGCGGCGTAGCGTCCGAATTTGTCCACGTCGAACTGGTTTTCCACCGAGGCGCGGTAGGTGTCGTCGGCCGCCGCGTCCGGCGGGGTCGTCCCGTTGTTATACATGGTGCGGATCCAGCTGGTGAGAGGCGTGAAGTCGTAGGCGTCGGAAAGCGTACGGATCGGCCAGGAGGCGTGCCAGTAGACCGGGTTGTCGCCGTAGTTCCCGATGTAGTTCCAGTCACCATTCACCTGGCCGCGGTTTTCGCTGGCGAGGTCGTCGCCGAAATACCAAGCGTCGTCGATTTCGTGCAGCTGGCCGGAGCCGGAGTTGTCGTAGGTGCGGTCCAGCATGTCGGTGTCGGTGGGCTCGGTGTCGTCCTTGAGGGAGAGACCGAGGTTGTTGAACTGCATTTGGATGAACTCCGTCTCGGCGGCGGGATAGCCGAGCAGGTAGAGCCAGTAGTGGTTCACGCGGTTGTTCCAACGGCGGGCACCGTTGTCAGCGGCGTCGTTGTCGGCGCCGGTCTTTTCACGGCCGCGGAACATGCGGTCTTTGGGGAATTTCGAACGGACGCGGTCCATGTCGTTGCCATTGACGCGGGTCCAGGGGGATCCGCTCTTGCGGGACTCGACGTTGTAGAGGATTTCCTTCTCGTTGAAGATGTGGGTCGAGTTGTAGTAATGGTTGGACATCCGCGGGTGGCGGTAGTTGTGGGCGGCGGTGACACCGGCCGTGCCGATGCTGTCGCGGTCCCGCTCGGACATGACGACGCGGTGGACGAGGAGGTCGCTGGCGACCGGGGTGCTGTCCACAATCCAGAGGCCGGGGGTGCTGACGCCGCCGGCCGGGTAGGTGGTGGTGCCGCCAGCGGTGGCTGCGGCCTGGATGTAGAACTGGACGATGGCGGCCTCGGTCTTGTAGTTGGAGATGGTGGCGGTGTAGAGGCTGTCCCCGGCGGTGGCGTCTCCGCCGGTGCCGAGGTCGTTCATGGCCGTGGAGGCCCAGGCGTTTGTCCCGGCGACGGAGTCCAGCCGGTGGAAGACGGAGACGGAGGCCAGCGGAAGGGAGGAGGAAACGCGGGCGGTGATCTTCACGTCGTCAATCGCCTTGGGCAGGACCGGGCTGTGGAGCATCGACCAGATTTCCGGTGCGGCGGCTGCGGCCGCTCTGGAGTTGGCCTGGCCGGGGGTGCCGAGGTTGTTTGGGACCGGGACGGCGAAGGTGCGGCCCCAGGTGTGGTCCTGGGAGACCAGGACGAGCCTGCCCATGCCGCTGACCCAGCGGGCCTGAAAGGTCATGGTGTAGTTCGTGTTGGCCGCTTGGGGGACGTCGAGTTCAACCGCGTTGCCCTTCATGTCGCCTGCGCCGTCCGCCACGATGTGGAAGCCTTCGGCATCCGTGAAGCTGGCCCAGTGCGTGCCGGTGACGCGCCATCCGTCAATGCCGCTGTTGAGCGGGGAAAGGGCGGTCGTCAGGGCGCTGGCTCCGGCTCCCGTCACCCCGTAGGTCATATTGCGCACCACGACGTGGCCGTCGCCCACGAGGTTGAAATGGATTTCCGGTGTGACGAGTGCGCCAGTGCCGTAATAGACGCCGGTGTGGGTGAAATTCGCCCACTGGCCCTTGCCGGTGTCGATGGAGGCCGCCCAGGAGGAGCCGCTGTCGTTGTCCATGTTCGGGTTGATCAGTTCGAGCGAGGCGCCCAGGCTGTCTGCCAGACGGGGCCAGTCGCCGCCGGTCTCGTAGTCGACTTCGTCGGCGAGGTTGCCGGTGGTGTCGATCAAGCGGATGATTTCTCCGCTGTTGCTGAGGCTGCCGCCGTAGTCGCCGACTACGGAGCCGGCACCCGGATAGTTTGCCGTGATGAAGGCGGCGTTCTGTGCCACGACGAGGCGTCCGCCTGCGGCGATGGTCGTGCTGGCGGGGATGGTGTAGCTGATGCCGGAATCAAAGCTCCAGCCGCCGACGTTCACCGGGTCATTCCCGCGGTTGTAGAGTTCGATGAATTCACCCTGCCGGTGGTCCGACGGAGGGGCGTACATGATTTCGCTGATGACGATGGACGAGGTCCGGTCCGGGACGTTTGCCGCATCGCGGGTGGGGACCGCCGTGGCGTACCATTCCTTCGATCCAGCCGGCCAGGCTTGCGCGGTGGTCTTGCCCGCCTTGTGCACCACCTGCGCCTCGGCGAGGACGGTGTTGGTGGAGTCCGTGAGGAAGAGGGTCAAGCCGCCTGAGTTGCCGACGGCGAAGTCCACATTGGCGCTCGCGAACCCATTGGGTGCGAGAGAGCCGGAGAGGGCCACCTTGTCGGAAAATGTTTTTGTCGAGGAAACAAAAAGCCCGCCGAGCGGCATGGATGTCGTGCTGAGGTTGGTGAATTCAACCCAGTCTGCCTTGCCGGTCGTGCTGCTGAAGTGAACTTCATTGAAGGCGGGGGCTGACCCGGCAGCTCCGCCGCCCGCGCTGGCATTTGGCTGGCCCGGGGTGGGGGAGCTGAATTTATACCACGTGCCACTGCCGAGCGGCTTGCGTCCGAGTGAGCGTCCATCCTGGGGCAGGTTGACCACCAGGCCTGTCACTTGGGTGGAATTTGGGCGGGAGAGGTACAGCGTGGTAGTTGTGGCCGTGGCGGAGAAGCCCGCCTCGGTGAATCCGAGCGTGGCCAGCCCGCCCGCTGGAACATTGAGCGACTGCGTGATGGGGAACTTCGTCCAGTTCCCGGCCGTGTCGGTCAGGAAGTAGCCGTTCAGGTTGACGTCGGTCGCGCCGGGGTTGTAGAACTCGATGAACCCCAAACCAGCGCCAGCCTGCCGGATTTCGTTGACAAGGACCTCCGAGCCGGACGTGCCGCCGGCGTTGGCGAGCCGGAGATTGGTCCCGAAAATCATGTCGGAACTGGTGGTGTTGACCTGGAGGCCCACAGCGGCCAGGACATTCGTGCCATCGACCAGAATGTTGGCCGGCAGGGTGCCCGTGACGCTGTTGTCGACGCGGACGGCATCGCCTGCGGTGGCGGTGGCCACGCTGGTGTTGTGAACGATGTCAGTCAGGCCGTCCTTGTTGCCGATGTACACACCGTTCAGGTAAAAGGTGGCGCCGTCATCCACGATGGTGTCCATCTGGAAATTCGCTCCGTTGGTACCGCCGGTCCAGTTGAAGTTAGTGCGGAAATAATACGTGAGCAGGGCGCCGTTTTGCACCGCCGTCTGGAGGCCGGGGGCCGGCAGGGCAGCCGTCTCAAACCCGAGCAGGGCCGGACCCGAGCCCCACGGGGCCGTGGGGACAAAGGTGCGGGAATTCCAGTCCGCCGGTGGTGCGGCCAGTTCCTTGTAGAAATTCCACGTCGCCGTCATCGGAACGGCCTCGATGAAGGAGGTGGAGGTGGGGTCGCCCGTGGCTTCCTCGGAGGCGATGATGTCCGCCGCTCCGGGAGTACCACCCTGCGTCGCGCTGGCCTTCCAGTTGTGCCAGTCGTCCACCTGCCGGTTTTCATTGATTACCACAAGTGAATGTCCCGTGCCGTCCGGAGCGGCGGGCCACTCGCGTCCGCTGTCCCCGTAGTTGAGCACATTGAGACGCGCGCCGTTTTTATTCTTGATGGTGACGGTCTCACCTGCGTTGTCCAGAGACCCGGTCCACGGGCCAAAGATGCGCACGTTCACGGGGATGTTCGGGTAGTCGATCCGGGTGTCCGCCGCAGATTTCGAGCTGAGCAGGATGCGTTCCTTTTCCAGCATCAGGTGGGCGTTCGGGCTGCCCGCATTAAAATCCGGAAGGGTGAGCGTGGCCCCACTGCTCAGCTGCCAGGCCGCCATGTCCAGGCGGTTCGTCGTCAGATTTACAACCTCGATCCATTCGGCCTTGGTTCCGGCCGGATTGTACATCAGTTCCGAGATGATGACCTGGCCCGCAGGAGCGGACAAGGGCAGTGCCAACAATAGGGCGCACAGAATGCGCCGAGGAGGGATTTTCATTATTTATGTGGGGTTTTGGGGACGCCGGAATCGCGCACGCCGGAATGCATTTTGGGGTGGCGGGCGAACCTCGGGGGGAAAAACTAGAGGATCTCCCCCAAAATGGCGATAAAAATCCGCTTCCAGGTCTCAGATTTTTTCCTGGCTCCGTCGCGGGACTCCCGTATGACAGCTTGTTCACCAGCCCGTCTGCATTTACCTCCCCCGGCGCTGCCCTCGGGGCTTCACAAGATGTTTGTGTGACGGCACTGAATATTGACCACAGATTTCACCCATGAACACAGATCAGGATAATGGACCAGCCAACGTTCAGCCATCCGCGGGCCCTATGCCCTCTGTGGTTGCTCAAAACGTTGACATCACGCACGTGGTCATCGGGGCGGCGATGAAGGTGCTGAACACGCTGCGGCCGGGGCTGGATGAGAGGCTGTATGAGCGGGCGCTGGTGATCGAGCTGCGCAAGCAGGGCGTGCACTGCGAGGCGCAGAAGGCGCACGACGTCCATTACGACGGGCAGCTCATCGGCACGCTGGTTCCGGATTTGATCGTGGAGCAGCGGTTGATCGTGGATGCGAAGGTGGTCACGGACTTCAATGACAGCCACACGGCGCAAATGCTGGGCTACCTGAACATCACCGGACTGAGGACGGCGCTGCTGCTGAACTTCAAGTGCGCGAAGCTCGGAATTAAACGCATATCGAATTAAGAACCATAGATTCACGTGACGGATTTCAACCACAGATTTCGCGGATGAGCACAGATAAGCAGGAAAAGGGATTGGGTTTTAAGCCTTCTGGGCATCTGTGACCTCTGTGAAATCTGTGGTTCAGTCCTGGCGGGCGGGGGGGGCTGAACTTTGACCACAGATTTCACAGATGAGCACAGATGAAGAGCTGGGAAAAAAGGCCTTTCAGCCATCTGTGGCCATCTGTGAAATCTGTGGTCCAGTCTTGGCGGGCAGGGGGGGACTGTGACGAATCGGGAAAATAGTTCTCCCCTAACCAGCCGGAAGCTGATATTTTTCTCCCCACCAACCCACCCCCTTCATGTCATTCCATTCATTTACAAGGCATTCTCTTGTCTCCTGTCTGTTCCTCCCGCTGGTCCTTGCGGGTTCATGCGATGCTGCGACGCCGGTTCCCGGGGTGGAGGCGACGCCGCTGGCGGCTCGTTCTACAGCCACGGCCACGCTTTTTGAGACGCTGGATCCTGCGAAGACCGGGGTCTCGTTCACCAACCCGATCGACATTTCCCATCCGTGGAAATATCTGTACGCCTCCTCCATGTCGGTGGGCGGGGTGGCGGTGGGGGACTTTGACGGGGATGGCAGGCCGGACATTTTCTTTGCCGGAGGCCCGGGGAAGAACAAGCTCTTCCGGCAGAAGGGGCCGATGGTCTTTGAAGACGTGACGGCTAAGGCCGGTGTGGACGGCGGTGATGCCTGGGGTGTCGGCTGCGCGCTGGCGGATGTGAACGGGGACGGGCGGCTGGATGTCTATGTCTGCAACTACCTGACGGCAAACCAGCTTTTCATCAACAACGGGGACGGCACGTTCACGGACAAGGCGAAGGAATTTCACCTCGACCTGGTGGACGCCTGCCACACGCCGACGTTCTGCGACTACGACGGGGATGGAAAGCTGGACCTCTACGTGCTGACGAACCGCTGGTACCGTCCCGGGGGCATCGGGTTTCCCGAGGAGCAGACCATCGAGGCCGGTCCGGGTGGCAAGCCGACCATCATGGCGAAGTGGGAGAAATACTTCGACGCGGTGCAGACGAGCGAAACCGGCTTTGACACGCGGGTGGTGGGGCGTCCTGACTTTTTGATGCACAACAACGGAGACGGCACCTTCACCGACGTCACGAAGAAGGCCGGCATCACGCACCGCGGTCACGGGCTTTCGGCCACGTGGTTTGACTGGGATGGGGACAACCGCCCGGACCTCTGGGTGGGAAATGACTTTGACGATGCGGACCACCTCTACAGGAACAAGGGGGACGGCACCTTTGCCGACGTGACGCTCCAGTCCGTCACCTCCACGACGTGGTTCTCCATGGGGGCGGACTTTGGGGATGTGGACGGCGATGCGTGGCCGGACTTTTTCATCGCGGACATGGCTGGGTCGAACCACTTCAAACAAAAAACGGCCATGGGAAACATGGGCGGCATGAACTGGTTTCTGGAATACGCGAACCCGGCCCAGCTGATGAGGAACTGCCTTTTCATCAATGCGCAGAATGGACGCTTCCTGGAGACGGGCTTCCTGGCCGGGCTGGCGCGGACGAACTGGACGTGGGCCGTTCGCCTGGCGGACCTGGACAACGACGGACGCAACGACGTTTACATCCAGTCCGGCATGGCCCGGAACTTCAATGAAAAGGATGACAAAAGCGTGCTGGCGGTGGACCCCACGAAATCCCAGTGGGACCGCTTTGAAAAATCCCCGCCGATGAAGGAGCCGTGCCTTTCGTTTAAAAACGAGGGCGGGTTGAAATTTGAGCCCACCTCGAAGGAGTGGGGGCTGAACTACGAGGGGATGAGCTACGGCTGCGCCCTCGCAGACCTCGATGGTGATGGCGATCTGGACCTCGTGAGCGTGCGTCTGGACGAGCCGGCGGCCATCCTGCGGAACAACAGCCAGTCCGGTCACTGCGTCACCTTCCAGTTTCGCGGAGCGGGGGGGAACACGCACGGCCTCGGGGCAAAAGTACGGCTGACTACAGCGGCAGGAGTGCAGGTGCGGGAGCTGACCCCCAGCCGCGGCTACATGGGCCAGGATGAACCAGCGGTGCAGTTCGGCCTGGGTGGGGAGAAATCCATCAAGTCTGTGGAAATCACCTGGAGGGATGGAAAAAGCCAGAAGCTGGAAAACCTGGCGGCGGACCAAAAATACGTGATCACCGAGCCGAAGGACGCCGCGCCGCTGCCGCCACCCGCGCAGCCTCCAGCCCCGCTTTTTGCCCGGACCGGAGGCCTGGACAAGGCGTTGCACAAGCTGCCCCGCTATGACGACTTTGCCCTCCAGCCGCTGCTGCCCAACCGCATGTCCCAGTGGGGCCCCGGCCAGGCCTGGGCGGATGTGGATGGCGACGGGTTTGAGGATTTTTACCTGGGTCAGGGACGCGGTGTGCCCCGCCGGCTATACATGAACAAAGGGGGGCAGTTCACCCCGGCTCCCGAGGCTCTGCCGGATGGCGGAGCGCTGGATGACATGGGGGCTGCCTTTTTCGATGCAGACGGTGACGGGGATGCGGACCTCTACGTGGTCAGCGGCGGGGTGGCGTGTGAGCCCGGTGCGGCTTCGCTCCAGGACCGGCTTTATGTGAGTGACGGAAAGGGCCGCTTCACTCCCGCTCCCGCCGGAACGATTCCTGCGGAGACGGACAGTGGCGGCCCGGTGGCGGTGGCGGATTTTGACCGTGACGGCGATCTCGACGTGTTCGTGGGCGGGCGCGGCGTGCCCGGGGCCTACCCGCTGCCGGGGCGGAGCCATCTGCTGAAAAACGAGGGTGGTAAGTTCACCGAGGCAACCGACCTTGCGGCGCCTGGCCTGGCCGGCGCGGGCATGGTGACTGGTGCGGTCTGGACGGATCTGGACAACGACGGCTGGCTCGACCTGGCCCTGAGCCTGGAGTGGGGACCGGTCACCGTTTTCCACAATGAAAAAGGGAAGCTCGCCCCGCTGGCGGACAAGGGGCTGGCGGCGCACAGCGGCTGGTGGAACGGCCTGGCTGCCGGCGACGTGGACGGCGACGGCGCGGTCGACCTTGTGGCCACGAATTTCGGACTGAACACGAAATACCACGCCACGGAGCACCATCCGGTGCTCATCTACTACGGGGACATGGACGACAGCGGCAAGCGCCACATCGTCGAGGCCGAGTGGGAGGGGGACACCCTCTTCCCCGTGCGGGGCAAGAGCTGCTCCGGCCAGGCCATGCCGTTCATCAAGGAAAAATTCGGCACCTTCAAGGCCTTCGCCACCGCCTCCCTCCCCGCCATATACGGTCCGGAGAAACTGGACAAGGCGGAGAAGTTTTCCGTCACCACGCTGGCATCCGGCGTTTTCTGGAATGACGGACACGGGCACTTCAGCTTCGAGGAATTGCCCTGGCAGGTGCAGGCCGCTCCGGCCTTCGGCGTGGTCGTGACGGATGCCGACCAGGACGGCCGGGCAGATGTGGTGGTGGGGCAGAACTTCAGCTACGCCCAGCTCGAGACGGGCAAAATGTCCGGCGGGCTCAGCGTGCTCCTGAAGAATGAGGGCAAGCGCCAGCTGCGTCCGCAGCTGCCAAAGGAAAGCGGACTCTCCTTTGCCGGGGATGTGCGCAGCTTGGCCGTCGTGGACCTTGACGCAGACGGGCGGGGCGATCTCAGCGTGGCCTTTAACAACGCTCCCGTGATGGCCCTGCGCCGGTCCGCCTCCGCAGCGGGAGCCGCGGGCACTGCCGTGGCAGTGTCCCTGAAGTGCAAGGGTGGAAATCCCAAGGGAATCGGGGCCCGCGTGACCGTAAAAGCGGAGGGCCTGCCCGACCAGATGGCGGAGGTTCAGGCCGGCGGGGGCTACCTCGCCCAGGGCTCGTCCACGCTCTACTTCGGTCTGGGGAAAAACAAGGAAGCCGCCTCCATTTCTGTCCGCTGGCCGGATGGCAAGGTCTCCGAGTTTCCGAAACCGGGGGCCCAGCCCGCATTTTTGCTTCTCCAGCCTTAAAGAGCATTGATTTACCTCCCAGATTTGCCGGCGGGGCGGGAGTGGCCGTCACTTTTTTCTAGATTGCTGCAAGATCGGCGTTTTTTTTGCGATGACGACGGGGAGCACTCTCTGAATCCTGTGCCACCCACCCTGCGCATGAAAACTACCACTCTCATAATGATATTCCGCCGCTGGCTTGCTGCCGCGGTCTTGTTTCTCGCGTGCGGACTGCCGGCGCGTGCGGACTCGACGGTTTTCAGCACAAACTTTAACGGGCCGGTGCCGCCGGAGGTGACCTCGGCCGGGGTGGGCCTGGGTGTGGGGGCGTATGCGGGGCTGGGGCCGGCAGGGGGCGCGTTCTCCGGGCAGATGCGGGTCTTCGGCACCGGGAGCAGTCTGGTGGTGGAACTGGCGGGACTGCCGGCGCACGTGAGCCTGAGCCTGGATTTTTTGCTGGCGGCCATCGATTCGCTGGACTGCACGGCCTCGACCGGGGACACGATGACGATCACGCTGGACGGGCAGGCGGTTTTCGCGGCCACGTTTGGCAACACGCCGGCCTCCGTGCAGGGGTATGTGCCGCAGCCGGGGGTGCAGCTGGCCCGGCGGGTGGATCTGGGATTCAAGAGCGGTGCGGAAAATCTGGACAGCGCCTGGCACATGGGGGCGGATCTGGCGGTGCAGCGGCTGCCGCATTGGGAGGCGACGGCGCGGTTTGAGATCGCCTTCACGGGCACGGGGCTCGGGGATCTGTCGGACGAGTCGTGGGGCATCGACGAGCTGAAGGTGCGTGCACACTCGCTGCCGGAGATAGGCGAGGCGACGGTGGCGCTGGCGGAAAACGGGGACCGGGTTTTCGCGATGCTGAGCCTGCCTGAAACGTACACGCTGGTGCAGCGGTCGGACTCGCTGGCCAGTCTCTCCTGGCAGCCGGTGGAGCTGGTGCTGCCACCGTGGCACGGGCACGTGCGGGTGCGGGACACGGCGGTGGTGAATCGCGGCTTTTACCGCGGGGTGGTGCTGACGGGAGGGGTGGTGACGGGGCTGACGGTGGAGACAACTCCGGTGACGATCGCCAGGTCAGCCCACAAGCAGCTGCAGGCGCTGCTGCATCTGGATGACGGGACGACGCTGAACGTGACGGCGCAGGCGCACTGGACGACTTCTGACTTCACCACGGTGCCGGTGGCTAACGGGCCGGGGGTGTCGGGGCTGTGCTTCGGCAGCCGGGCGGGTTCCGCCTTCATCACGGCGGAGCTGGGGCCGTGGAGCGGGACGGGCGTGGTGACGGTGGTGCCGCCCACGCTTGTTTCCCTGGCAGTCACGCCGGCCACGGCCACGGCCATCAGCGGGCAGACGCGGCAGTTTACCTGCACGGGCACCTTCAGCGACGGCAGCACCGAGGACCTGACGACCACCGTGCTCTGGATGTCCTCCGACCCGGCGGCGGCCACTGTCTCAAACGCGCTGGGCTCTGCCGGGCTGGCCACGGCGGTGGCGGGCGGGTCGAGCACGATCTCCGTCCTCTCCGGCGCGCTGACGGCCGGGGCGACGCTCACGGTGACGGAGCCGGTGCTCCTCAGCCTCACGCTGCTGCCGACCTCGGCGTCCGTGCCCATTGGCGTGCCGCAGCGGTTCACCCTCTTCGGCAACTACGACACGGGATTCAGCGAGAACCTGACCGAGACCGCCACCTGGACTACGACGCGGCCCGATCTGATGACCGTCTTCAATGATCCGGGCTTGCGGGGGGTGGTGGCGGGCATTGCCCTGGGGAATGGCATTGTGACGGCCACGGTGGGCGCCTTGTCGACGACGGCCCCGGTGCAGATTGTGGCGCCGATCCCCGTCGCGCTGCAGGTGAATCCAGGGGACGTCTCTCTGCCTGCCGGGCTCAGCTTTGGCTTCACCGCGCGGGCCATGCTGAGTGACGGGAGCATCACGGACGTGACGGGTACGGTCACGTGGTCCTCCTCGCAGCCGGCCACGGCCGCCATTTCCAACGCCGCCGGGACGCGGGGCGTGGCCACGGCCGCCGCGCCGGGCACGACCACCATCACCGCCACCCTCGGGGCGCTGTCGAACTCGATCATCCTCACGGTGACGCCGCCTGTGGTCACAAGTCTGGCCATCACGCCTTCCAGCCCGGTCATTTCCCCGGGGCAAAAGATCTCCCTGACCGCCACGGCGACCTACAGCGATGGCGCGACGGCGAACGTGAGCAGCACGGCCACGTGGGCTACGAACAACGCGCCGGTCGCCACCGTGGTCGCCACGGGCAGCAATGGCGGCAAGGTGACGGGCGTGGCGGTGGGCACGGCGAAGATAACGGCCACGCTGGGCTCGGCCTCGGGGAGCGTCACCGTGACGGTGAACTGACCGGCAGCCGGAAGCAGGCGGCCTGAACGTCATTCCGGACGAGCAGATACTCGCCGGCGAGGGCGGGCGGGTTCCAGGTTTTTCCTTCGAGGGCCTTGAATCGTGCGATTTCCCTCCACGCTTCAGGCGCGGGATCGACGAGGACCACGTCGCCCTCCTCGGCCATGACGAGCAGCCATTTTCCGACGAGGATGGCCTGGCCGTGGCGGTACTTGCCATCGCGCCAGCGGAGGTCGCCCGTCCGGGCATCCAGGCAGGCGAGCACGCCGTCGTCCAGGCCGTAGAGGTGGCCGTCGTGGAGGACGGGGTTGGAAAATTTCGCCTTCATGCGGTTGGTGCGCCAGAGTTCCTCCGCGCGCCAGGCACCGGCGGGATCGTGGTGGAGGCGGAGCCGTGCGCTGCCGGTGCCGTAGCCGCTGGAAATGACGACATCGTCCCCGCCGGCGAGCACCGGCATGGCCACGTGCGGATGCGCGCCCGGCCAGGGGTGGGTCCAGAGTTCGGCGCCGTCAGTCAGCGCGTAGCCGGCGAGGTGGCTGGGGCCAAAGTAAAGCACCTGCCGCACCCCGGCGAGATCGGCGACGAGGGGAGAGCTGTACGCGCCGCCCTTGCGGCCGGCCTTCCACACCAGCTCCCCGGATTGTTTTTTAAAGGCCAGCACAGCGGCGGCCTCGCAGCGGGTCCCGGCGGCCCTGGCTTTCTCGTCGCGCTCGGGCCCGCCGACGATGACGAGGTCTCCCTCCACGCAGGGCGAGGCGCTGATGCCCCACTCCTGCACCTGGCATTTGCCCTCGATGACGCCCGCAGCCACGACGTCCTGCCGCCAGCGTTCCGCGCCGGTGGCCAGGTCCACGCAGGCGAGCACGCCGGTGGCCCCCTGGATGAAAACGGAGTCGCCGGAAATGGTGGGCGTGGCGCGCGGGCCTTCGCCGGCGAGCTGGTTTGTGTAGCGGCTTGCTGATTTCCACAGCCACTGGGCGGTGCCGGTCTCCAGGTCGTAGCAGACGGCGCACTCGTCCTCCCCGCGCTGCTCCTGAGTGATGGCCCGCCGCCCGCTGATGGCAAATCCGGACCACGCCGTGCCCACCGGGTGCCGCCACAGCTCGCGCGGGGGCAGTTTTTCCCAGCCGGCCGTCAGTGCAGGCCCGGGCAGCGTGCCCTGGCGGTTCGGGCCGAGAAACTGGGGGAACTCCGCCGCGCCGGGCAGCGGGGGAAGCCCGGTGGCCTGGGTGGTCCCCGCCTCAAGCAGCCGGGACGGGGCCCAGCGCCACTCAAAGACCGGCCGCATGTCGCCCGTGAATCCCCGGTGCCTGAAGCACGCGGCCAGTCCCCCGAGAACCAGAAGTGAACCGACCAGCCACCGCCACCGCGTCCGCCAGGGCAGCCGGGAAAAGGCGAGCAGCCAGAGCCAGAGTGCCGGGATCAGGCAAAGGAGGGTCACGAGGCTCCGGAGCATGCGGTGCTGCCGCGAGAGCTGCGGCCCCAGCCAGATGACGAGCAGCGCGGCGACGGCCGTCAGCAGGATGAGGCCGAGAAGTCGCCAGCGGGGAGGCCCCGGTGGCGGTGGGGGAGAGCTGGGTGGTCCCTCCAGCTTCATTTGTAGACGTCCCCGCGTGGTCCGATTAACAGCGTTTCAAGCACCCCGTGTCCCTGTTCGGCCGGGCTCTCCCATTGGGTAAACTTGAAGATGACGCGATAGCCACCAACACGCAGCCGCCACGCACCCTCCCAATCACCTGCCATCTTGCTCACATTTGGACTGAGTGCTGGATTTGGGGCTGCTGCGATTTCGCGCAGCGCCTTGAAAATTTGCGATTTTCGCTCGTCGGGCATCTTTTGCAGATACTTCGCTGCGTGGCGATGGAACAGGATCTGTCTCATTCCAACTCTTCGATCGCGATGAAAGCTTCTCCATTGCCCGCAAGTGAATCCTTCATGGCCTCAGCCAGCTGGGATTGCTCGTCGCCGCTGAGGTCCCAGCCCAATGCCTCGGCTATTTCCACATAGTCCGCCCAGGAAATGATCACCTGCTCTGGTTCCCCTGCGCTGTTGACTATGAATTTGCGTTCGATCATGCCGTTCATGGCAGCAGTTTACATCACGGTTGTTCCACCGTCATCTGAAGAGTTGTGGCCGGGCGGCGTCTAGTCTGCGGGGCGCCGTCCCTTGCCTGCCAGTGCCACCAGCTGCCGGTCGAGTGAGGGCATCAGGTTCTCAAACGGGGTTCGTTTTTGCCAGCGGGCGATGGCGAGGCACCAGAGCAGGCAGAGCCCGGCCGCCACGGAGTTTTGCCAGGAGAAGAGGTCCCAGGAGGCGGGGTTGAGCCAGACGCGGCTGGAAAACGGCCAGCCATACGGGATGCCCCAGCCAGGGCCGGAGCCGTAGTAGTCCATGACAAAGTGCAGATGGGCGAGGGCGAAATAGAGGCCGAAAGCCCGGGCGCGGTTCGTGGACCAGAAGGTGAGGATGGCGGCACAGAGAACGGCGAAGAGCAGGTTGTGCCCCAGAAGGTGGTGCCAGGCGACGTAGGTCTCCATGCCGCCGATGATGCCGAGGCCGTCGAGATCCGGGGCGGAGGCGGCGATCATGGCGAACAGGCGTTCGCGCGGGGTGAGGGGCAGAAGGCTGGCGGCGCACCAGCCGGACATGACGTGGGTTTGGATGTGCATGACGGGTTATCGCTCTGCAACGTGCCTGGGAAGTGGTGGCCTGGCGGGATTTCCGGCCGGGCCGAAAAAAGGCGCGGACGTTGCCGTCCGCGCCTCTGAATTTTTGGGTGAGCCGGGTGCGGGCCCCCGTGCTTAAACGTAGTCGCCCTGGGCGCCCTTGATGTCGCGTTTTTTGATCCAGGGCATCAGGCCGCGGAGGCGGGCGCCGGTCTTTTCGATCGGGTGCTTCTCGCCGTCTTTCAGCAGCTTGTTGTAGGTCTTGTAGCCGCCTTCATACTCTTTGATCCAGTTTTTGGCGAATTTGCCGGTCTGGATGTCCTTGAGGGCCGAAACCATCCGTTTCTTGACGGAGGCGTCGATGATCTTCGGGCCGACGCTGACGTCGCCCCACTTGGCGGTCTCGGAGATGGAGAAGCGCATGCCGGCGATGCCGGACTCGTTCATGAGGTCGACGATGAGCTTCAGCTCGTGCAGACACTCGAAGTAGGCCATCTCGGGGCTGTAGCCGGCCTCGACGAGGACCTCGAAGCCCGCTTGGACGAGCGCGCTGGCGCCGCCGCAGAGGACGACCTGCTCGCCGAAGAGATCGGTCTCGGTTTCTTCCTTGAAGGAGGTCTCGATGACGCCGCCGCGGGTGCCGCCGACGCCCTTGGCCCAGGCCAGAGCGATCTTCTTGGCGTCCTTGCCGGGGTTCTGCTGGATGGCGATGAGGGCGGGGACGCCCTTGCCTTCAGTGAACTGACGGCGGACGATGTGGCCCGGGCCCTTGGGGGCGACCATGATCACGTTCACGTCCTTCGGCGGAACGATGGTGCCGAAGTGGATGGCGAAGCCGTGGCTGAAGAGGAGGGTCTTCCCCTTTTTCAGGTTGGGCTCGATGTCCTTCTTGTAGACGGCAGGCTGCTTTGTGTCGGGGATGCCGACCATGATGATGTCGGCGCGGCGGACCGCCTCGGCAGTTTCGAAGACTTCAAAGCCGTGCTTTTTGGCGACTTCGGCCGATTTGCTGCCGGCGTAGAGGCCGATGATGACCTTGACGCCGCTTTCCTTGAGGTTCAGCGCGTGGGCATGGCCCTGGGAGCCGAAGCCGAGAACGGCGCAGGTTTTCCCTTTGAGAACGCCGAGATCGGCATCTTTGTCCGTGTAGATTTTTGCTGGCATGGGCCGCAGTATTTCCTGGTTGTGGTTGGGTTGGGTTGCTTGGTAAAAACGGGGTGCTTCAGGCGCGGGGCAGGGCGATTTTGCCCGTGCGGGTCAGGTCGCGGATGCCGAAGGGATCCATGAGGGCGATGAACTTGTCCACCTTGCCCTCGTCTCCGGTGATCTCGATGGCGAGCACCTTCGGGCTCACGTCGATGATTTTGGCGCGGAAAATCTGGCAGAGTTCGATGACTTCGGCCCGGGTCTTCGAGTCCACGTTGACCTGCATGAGGACGAGTTCGCGCTCGACGCTCTGGCCCTCGCGGAAGTCGATGACCTGAATGACGTCGATCAGTTTATCGGCCTGTTTGATGATCTGGTCGACCACCTTTTCATCCTTCGCGTTGACCACGATGGTCATGCGGGAAATTTCGGGATTGTGGCTGGGGCCGACATTCAGGGTATGAATGTTGTAGCCACGCCCGCTAAACATCCCGGCCACACGGGCCAGGACGCCAAACTTGTTTTCGACCAGCACGGAAATGGTATGACGGCTCATGAGATGCGGAAAAGGGCGGGATGTTGGCCGCGATGACCCACCGGGTCAAATGCAAAGTGTCCACAAACCGGGGTTGACCGCTCCGGAAGCGGCGGGAAAACTCGCGCTTGCAGGGCGGCGGGATCGCCGTGATAGGCTGATTCCGCCTCCACCACACCTCCTCCCATGATCGACAGCGTCCTCCGCAAGGCCCTCGAAGCCCGCATTGCCTCCTCGGGCTTTGACTGGGTGAAAATCGTCAGCATCGAACTCCGCCCCGAGCCGAAAACGGCGGCGCTGACGGTGATGCTGGACGGTGAGGAAAAGCCGGTGACGATCAACGCCACCTACGCGCTGGAGGAGGGTGGCGTGCGCGTGAAGAGCCTGACGACATCACGCCGCTGGATGACCGAGGGTCTCCAGCTGGCACTCACGAAATCCGGCGGCCTGATCCCCCTGCCGGGCGGCCTGCAGGGGAAGCTGGTGCGGATGTTTCTCTAGCCGGCTTGGCTTACGCCCCGCGCAGGGCGGCCAGGAAATAGGGAGCCGGGCGGAAGTTTTCGATGACGACTTCGCGCTGGTCGCCACGTTTCATGCGGACTTCCTTCAGGTTGAAGTTGGGCGTCTTGTGCGGCGCGAAGAGGATGTCGTCGTGGGTCGCGTTCCGGTGGTGCTTAAACTGGTCGGGCGTGATGTGCCCGCCCAGATGGTCGTCCCGCCCGGTGGCGAGGTGGCAGGTGCCGAGGACTTTTTCGTCCTGAATGTCAGCGCCGGACACGGGCAGCACCTGGGTGCCGAAGCCGAGTTCGCCCAGCACACCGGTCATCGGATCGTCGGCCAGCCGGGCGTTGTGCTCGGCGATAGTCTCGGGATTTCCCTCCAGCAGCTCGCTGTGGATGATGCGTCCGCCGGTGACGGTGAGCTTCCCGAGCGTGCCGTCGGCATATTTCATGGGGAAGTGCCCCTCCGCGCCGGTGGGGACGAAGTAGACCTCGCCGGCAGGAAGATTCGCGATGTCCGGAGTGCGCCCACGGCAGAGACCGTGGGATTTCTGCGCCTCCTGGCCACCGAGCAGCAGCTTCGCCGTCAGCACGCTGCCGTCCTCCAGCCCGAAGTCGATCTCCACCTCGTCCGCGCCGGACATGGAGCGGCGCAGTTTTTCTGCGTTCACGCTCACTTCATTGTAGTCCACGGCCAGACCGGTGCGCAGGATGGTGTTGTTCATCCCGTGCATGGTGGCGCCGCGGAAGCCATACTGTTTGGCCCACGCCGTGAGCGGGGCGGTGGCGGAGTAGGTGGAAATGCAGAGGATGAGGTCGAACTTCGGGCAGATGTCGCGGGCGAAGCTGATTTGATTGCCGGACATGTCCCAGGCCTCGTCGTCGAGGTCGAGATTCGATCCGTAGGTCATCTTGTAGGCAAACATCTCGCCGCCATGCATGCCGAGTTCGGCCATTACTCCGTCGCGCAGCCCCTGGAGGAAGACATCGTGGGCGTGCCGCTGGATGGAGTAGTCCGGGTTCCGGAGAAAGGCGTAATCCTTTGACTCCGTGGCGGGGTCCTCCAGATCGATGAGCACGCAAACGCTGCAGAGCTGCGTAGGCTCGAAGACCGTGGAGAGCAGGCGGCTGAGGCTGAAGGCTGGGAAGACCCGGCGGGCCGGATCGAGGATGATTTCCTCGTCAAGAGGAGTGGTGGTCAGTGTAGTGGACATGGAAGTGGGAGAGTGCGGGGAAGCGGGCGTCGGTGGGCGTCTGCTTCGTCCAAGTTTTTACGTACTCGTTTTCGGAACGGATGCCAGCGCCAATCTCGACACCGTCCGGAGCCGGCTGGACAACCCTGGCTTCGCGGCCTATTTTAAACCTCGTGTCCACACTGCAAAAGACCCGCTGCACGCCCGCCGAGTACCTCGCCCTCGAAGAGAAGGCGGCGTACAAGAGCCAGTATTTTGATGGCGGGATTTTTGCCATGGCGGGCGAGAGTCCGGAACACAGCGCCATTACAGTCAATGTTTCAAGTGCTCTGAAGAACCATCTGGCCGGCCGCCCCTGCCGCCCCTACAGCAGTGACCTGATGATTTCCGTGCTGCCGACCGGACTGCGGACGTACGCCGACGTGTCCGTCGTTTGCGGAAAGCCGGAGCACGATCCTGAGGTAAAGGTGGCTGTGACAAACCCGTGCGTTCTGGTTGAGGTTCTTTCCCCCTCCACAGAAGCGTTTGATCTAGGGACAAAGGCTTCGCATTGCCGCAAAATCCCCGCCCTGAAATGTCTCGTCTACATCCCTTCCACCCGAAGCCATGTGCAAGTGTTCGAGCGGCTTACTGACGTCTCCTGGAGTGTGCGGGACTACTCCCGGCCGGAGGAGCGCATCCACATCGCCTGCCTCGGCGTGGAGCTGACTGTGGAGGAAATTTACCGGGGCGTGGACCTCCCACCGGAAACGCTGTTGCAGGCGGCGGGGTGAGGGGGAAAAACAGCTGTCTTGTTCCAAAGCGGCTTTACAGTGTTCCAACGACCGAACCAGCCGAATCCCCCCGTGCACCTCCCCCGACTACTTCTTGTTCTTGCAGCATTCCTGGCTGCGACCAGCCTGCTTCAGGCCGGGGCCGACTACGCGGTGTCCACATCCTTCAACGGCATCGTGGTGACGGACACCAAGGGAAATTCCGACCGGCTCGAAATCACGGAATCTGCACCGGCCATGATCCAGTTTGCCTCGGCTGGGCGGACTTTCAGCCTCAACAATGGGCCGGAGGTGCTGGGAAACAGCGGACCGATTTCCCTGCTTGGTCACCGTTACGTCATCGTCTACGCCAATGCGGGGGATGATCAGATCGAGATCGGCAGCTTCGCGACGCCGATTAATTCACTTACTATCAATGGAGGATCAGGGGATGATGCCGTGGGCTTCTCGGGAAGTTTCGACATTGCAAGCGGAGGTCTGGACATTGATTTGCAAAATGATGCAGCCACTCCGGGCTGGGATTCCATTGATTTTGCGGAGGGAGCCCGTGTGCGAACGCTGGATTCGAAGGGGGCAATCATTTGCCGGTGCAGTTGTTCCATTTCCCTCGGGGCGGGGGCCGGTCTTGAGACTGCTGGCGGTGATTTGACGATGGAGGCCAACCAGCAAGAGACGAGCCCTGTCCGGGACTTTTCCGGAGTTTCGCTAAATGGTGGATTTTTGCGAGTCAGCGGACAAGGCGTCTTGACGGTGAAGGGACGTGGTGGGCTCGGCCCTCTCGGCTCAAATTCGGGGATTCGCCTCTTTTCAGGTGGGAAAATTACTGGGGGTACTGGTCGGGTGGAATTGATTGCCACCGGGCGTGGAGCGGTCGGGAGCGGCTCGAATCATGGTCTGGAGCTGGTGGGCCCAAATTCGGAAATCAGTTCTGGAGGCGGAAACATCAACATTGTGGGCAGTGCCGGACGGGGAGAGCCCCTTGGCTTGGCTGGTAGTTGGGGAATCCACATCGCGGATTCCGCTGAAATTCACACTCCTGGCGCAGGAGGAGATATCTCCTGCAGATCCAACAGTTTCTTCATCGCCCCTTCGTCGAGAATCGCAACGGCTGCTACATCGTCCGTTGTTTACGTCCACCCCAGGGTGTTTCCTTCTGATGTGGCGACTGGTGAAGAGGACTCGCTGGGGACTCCCGATACTCTGGGGCTAGCCTCCGCAGAGCTGGATCGAATTTACTGTAACAGTCTGGCAATTGGCACCCAAGGAACAAGAGTTCTCAGACTGAAGGAGGCGATCATCCGCCCTCCGGGAGGCAGATTGGTTCTTGGGCAGTCCAGTTACAGCTCGGCAGGTTCCGGAATCGCCCCCTGTGTCCTCGGAACTGATGTTTGGCTGGGTGATGCCGGAGCGCTCGAATTAGGGTCGCATTCCCCGCTACGCATTGACATAGTAAGTCTTGATGGCGAGCCGCAGTCCCCGCGGTTGTCTGTCGTCGGAGGGGTGAATCTTGGGGGCGCCCCCCTCTGCCTTTCCAGCAGCGTGCCCGGAGCCGCTGGCGACACATTCCTGATAGTCGAAAACGATGGAAGCGATCCCATTGTGGGCCAATTTTCGACGCCGAACCGCTTTCCGCCGCCAGGTCTGTTTCCAACACCCGAAGGGACGCGAGTCCCCGAGGGAGGCTTTGTCGGGTGGCCGGGGTCTTCCGCACTGGTGGGGCGGCTTAGTTATGCTGGAGGAACCGGAAATGATGTTGTGCTCACACTCACTGAGTTCGATCCAGGGTTGCTGGTGGTGACGAACGCCAATGATTCGGGCCCCGGCTCCCTGCGCAGCGCGCTGGCCTGTGCTGAAGCCCGTGCAGGACAGGATGTTGTGTCTTTCAGTCCTGCCATGGCGGGCGCAACCATCACCCTGAACGAGGAAATCTCAGTCAGCGACCCGGAACCCGTCTCCGTGGATGCCAGCTCGTTGAGTGCGCCCGTCATCATCAGCGGTGGGGGAAAAACCCGCCTCTTTCTGGTGCAGGTGGGGGCGGACATCAGGCTGACCGGTCTCAAGCTTTGTCATGGTAATGGAATGGGAGGTGCAGACAACCTGAACGGAGGCGCCATATTTGTTTGGGGTGCCATTCACCTCGTTCGTTGTGAGGTTTTTGAAAACGCCACCTGCAGTGGCGGTGCCATGCAGAATAATGGCGTCGCGGTGCTGGAGGACTGCACCTTTAGAAATAACCTGGCGGAAATGGATTGTGGTGAGGGCGGTGCGATTAACAATTTTGGCAGATTAAGCATTTCCCGGTGCACATTTGTGGAGAATGCCGCTTCCGCAGAGCTTTTTGCCAGGGGTGGTGCGATATTCAATGATTCTGAACTACAGCTTACAAGCTGCACTTTCGCAGCAAACCGCGCTGATTTTGGAGGCGGGGCCATCTTCAACAATGCAAGGATGAGCGCCGTTCATTGTACTTTCAGCCTGAATGTTGCCGGCAGTTACGACGGGGCGATTGAGAACGATGGTCCCCTGGCCTTGGACTCGTGCATCGTGGCAGGAAATACTCCCGACACCGACTGGGCAGAGGTTGAATATCTGACGAGTACCGGCAACTTTTTCGGTCCAGTTTCCTGGCTCGGTCCGCTGGGCTATTATGGCGGCTTGACGAAAACAATGCCGTTGCTGCCCGGAAGCCCGGCCCGCAATGCAGCCCGGAGTTCCACAGCCACAAGTGATCAGCGCGGATTTTCCGTCGTCGGCTTTCCCGACATTGGTTCGTATGAATCCGGAGCTTCCGCCAACTGCGCGGCCTACCTTTGGGAGACCTTGCCCGGCACCGCCAGTGCGGCCCAGCACGCGGGTGCTGCCGATTTTGACGGCGACGGCTCCACGAATGAACAGGAGTGGCTGGCGCTGACCAACCCGGGGCAAGCCGCGAGCGTATTTCGAATTGTTTCAGCGCAAAGGAATGGTGAAACGCTGAATATTTCGTTCCGCAGCGCGGTGGGACGCCAGTATACGCTGTGGCAGGAGGAAGATCTGGATGGCGTGTGGGTGAACACTGGACTGCCAGCGATTCCTGGTGACGGCGCACTGCGGACATTTTCCATTTCTGGTCTATCCGGGGCGGCAGTCAGGCGCTTCTATCGCGTTCAGGCCGCACCGTAAAAGGCAGGTGGCCGTCTGAGCACCGGGTTTCAGCTCTGCAACCGCCGCACAATTTCCGCCACCATTTCCTCCGGGGTCTGGTCGACGGGGACGTTCATGGCCTCGGTGGGGAGTGGGACCTCCAGGGTGGTGAGCTGGCTGCGAAGCATTTCCGGTTTCATGAAGTGGTTGCGGCCGGACATGCGGGCGAGGATGGTGGGTTCGTCGCCATTGAGGTAGACGAAGCGCTGGATCTGGTCGGTGGTGCCGTCTCGGAGAAAATCCCGGTAGCTTTTTTTCAGGGCGGAGCAGGCGAGGACGCGCGTCTCGGCTGCGGGGCAGGGGAGGATGACCTCGTCCTTCATTCGCTGAAGCCAGGGCCAGCGGTCGGCGTCGGTCAGCGGCTCCAGGCGGCTCATTTTGGCCACGTTCTCAGCGGGGTGGAAGGCGTCTGCGTCAAAAAACCGGCAGCCCAGCGCGGTGGCGAGGCGGGAACCGATTTCAGATTTTCCGGAGCCGGAGACTCCCATGATGATGATGACTGGCATGTTGTGAAGGGGTGGGCGGGGGATTGAGGGAATCTGTATGACAGAAATGGTTGCGCTGGGGGACATAACCTTTAAATGTGCTGTCATGCAACGTTCCGCCGCCTCGACCGCCGAACAATTCGAGAAAATCCCGACCTTCATTCACCCCTCCGCCCAGCAGGCCGCTGCCGGGCTGGCGCGGGAAATGAAGGAGTTGATCCTTCAGCGTCAGGCTGAGGGGAAGAAAGCCGTGCTTGGCCTGGCCACGGGTTCCACGCCGGTGCCCTTTTATCGGGAGCTGATCCGCCTGCACAAGGAGGAGGGGCTCAGTTTCAAGAACGTGGTGACCTTCAACCTTGACGAATACCACGGGCTCGGGCCTGACCACCGGGAAAGCTACAACCGGTTCATGCGGGAGCAGCTCTTCAACCACATCGACATCCCGGCGGAAAACATCCACATCCCGGACGGGAAAATCGGTCTGGATGAAGTCTTTCAGTCCTGCCAGGCGTATGAGGACGCGATCGTTGCGGCTGGTGGGGTCGACTTGCAGATTCTGGGGATCGGGCGCACGGGCCACATCGGCTTCAACGAGCCGGGCTCGACGCGGGACTCCCGCACCCGCTTGATCGCGCTGGACCGCGTGACGCGCCTGGATGCGGCGGCGGACTTCTTTGGCGAGGAAAACGTCCCCCGATTCGCCATCACGATGGGTGTGGGCACGATCTTGAGGGCGAGGAAGATCGTCATCATGGCGTGGGGTGAAAACAAGGCTGACATCGTCGCGCAGGCGGTCGAGGGGCCGGAGACGGATGTTGTTTCGGCCAGCTTTCTCCAGAGCCACCCGGCGGCCCGGTTTTTCGTGGATGAGGCGGCGTCAAAAACGCTGACGCGGGTGAAGCTGCCGTGGCTGGTGAGTTCGGTGGACTGGGACCGGCGGTCCTCCCGCCGGGCCGTTACCTGGCTGGCGCTCAAGCGGAAAAAGCCGGTGCTCAAGCTGGTGGACGAGGAGTACAACGAAAACGGCATGGCCGAGCTGCTGACCCGACACGGTTCCGCCTATGACCTGAACATCCAGATTTTTAACGACCTTCAGCACACCATCACCGGCTGGCCGGGTGGCAAGCCGAAGGCGGATGACACGCACCGGCCCGAGCGGGCGCTGCCGGAGTCAAAACGAGTCCTCATTTTTTCCCCGGAGCCTCAGGATGATGTGATCTCGATGGGCGCGACGATCAGCCGCCTCGTGCAGCAGGGCCACCAGGTGAGCGTGGTGTACATGACGTCCGGCGACCTCCGGGTTTCGGACGGGGAGGCGTCGAAATTCGCCAAGGTGCTGCAGGAGACAGCTGAACGATTTGAGGCGGCGTGGGGCCCGCAGGTCGTCTACGCGCGGGAAATTCTCTCCGAACTGGCCACCAAGGGGCCGTTTGGCGATCCGCCGCCGGGACTGCGCCAGCTCAAAGGGCTGATCCGGCGGGGAGAGGCGCGGGATGCCTGCCAGGCGCTCGACGTGGCGGCCGCGCAGGTTTCCTTCCTCGACATGCCGTTCTACGCACTCGGGAGGTATCGCCAGTTCCGTCTGGAGGACAGGGACTTCGCCCTGGTGGAGGACGCGCTGACCCGGACCCAGCCGCATCAGGTTTACATCACCGGCCATCTGGCGGACCCCAGCTCCGTGCAGGGGCTGTGTTTCCGCGCCTTCCAGACGGTGTGGGAGAAAGAGATGGCATCGTGGAAAAAAGACTGCCGGATCTGGCTTTACCGCGGCCAGCAGAAGGAGCTGGAGCCGCACGAGATCGACATGGCCATCCCGGTCAGCCCGAACCAGCTATCGCAAAAGCTGGGGGCCATCCAGAAATTCCAGAG
>JANOAS010000353.1:0-16534 GCA_031411255.1 bacterium | reverse complement strand
CGGGCCATCCCCGCGTGGGCGGGGAAAACCTAAGCACGCCCATCAGGTAACCAGCACTCCCCGGGCCATCCCCGCGTGGGCGGGGAAAACATTTTTTTGATTGTCTTAGCTTTCATGATTTTCGGGCCATCCCCGCGTGGGCGGGGAAAACCATGCAATGTGTAATTTATTAACGTGGAGCAACGGGCCATCCCCGCGTGGGCGGGGAAAACGCGACTACGGCGGACGGGAGGCTTGACAAGAACGGGCCATCCCCGCGTGGGCGGGGAAAACTGCCTGATCCTTTTCCGCTTGTTCCTTTTCCGCGGGCCATCCCCGCGTGGGCGGGGAAAACGTGGCCAGGCCTTCTTCGACTTCCTGTTTGAGCGGGCCATCCCCGCGTGGGCGGGGAAAACTGAAGGGCGGCGCCGGTTATCTGATGGGAGTGCGGGCCATCCCCGCGTGGGCGGGGAAAACATGGCTGCGGCGGAGGAAACTTCATGGCGTTTCGGGCCATCCCCGCGTGGGCGGGGAAAACCAAGGCCACTCCCGCTTCTGAGCCACGCCAAACGGGCCATCCCCGCGTGGGCGGGGAAAACTAGAGCTTTCCCAAGCTGAAGAGATGGCGCTCCGGGCCATCCCCGCGTGGGCGGGGAAAACGCCTCCTTCGAGTGCCAGCGGGGCGCTGCCTCCGGGCCATCCCCGCGTGGGCGGGGAAAACCCGAGTCCGCAGAGGATTTTCACAACCAAGCACGGGCCATCCCCGCGTGGGCGGGGAAAACCTAAGCACGCCCATCAGGTAGCCTGCGTTACCCGGGCCATCCCCGCGTGGGCGGGGAAAACTACAAAACACGCAGACACTACACGCATGAACGAGGGCCATCCCCGCGTGGGCGGGGAAAACCCGAGGATACCACCTTTCCGTCCTAGCCGTCCCGGGCCATCCCCGCGTGGGCGGGGAAAACTGCCTGGCGTTGGAGCGGCGTAGTTGTCGCTGCGGGCCATCCCCGCGTGGGCGGGGAAAACATCACGTCCAGCGTGCGGAAGTGGCCGGCTTTCGGGCCATCCCCGCGTGGGCGGGGAAAACGGCAGGCGCGTCCATATCAATGGGTTCAATTTCGGGCCATCCCCGCGTGGGCGGGGAAAACATTAACAAACGCCCAGTGATTTTTCCACTCTCCGGGCCATCCCCGCGTGGGCGGGGAAAACTCATTAGCGTTGCCTCCGGGAAGGTCACTGTACGGGCCATCCCCGCGTGGGCGGGGAAAACTCTCAGGAATCAAGGGTTTGCAGCCATAGGAACCATAAAGCCGTTGTGCCGAAGTGTGGCGCGGGACGCGGGGGAGGCAAGAAATCAGAAGGGAATGTTTTCCTCCGGGACCCAGGACTCGGCAACGAGGGGGATGCCGGAGATCTCGACAGGATCCCGCCCGGAGCAGCCGCAGGGGCCGATGCGCTCCAGGGTGTAGCCCTGGCAATTGGGGGCGGAGGAAACAATGAGGAGGCCGAAGTCGGCGGGGGCGTTGCGGAGGATGTAGTCGATGACCTTCCGGTGGGTGCGCGGGGTGAGGGTGCCGACAAAGACATTGGGCCGGGGCTCGATGAACCAGCGGCGGAGCAGGCCGCGAATGGCGGGGGGAGTGTCGTTGGCAATGAGGGTGGTCATGGAATGCGGATTTCGGATTTCGGATTTCGGATTTCGGATTTCGGATTTCGGAATGGGCCGGTGCGGGCGCCTGTCCAGGCCAACCCTCTATTCCACTAATCCTCCAACCCTCTCCTCAAACCGAAGGTGCGGGAGCGCCGAAGAGGGCGGCGAGGTCTTTGGGCATGCGCTGGAGGAGGCGGGTTTCTTCGACTTTTTCCTTGAGGAGCTTTCGGGCGAGGGTGCCGTCGTCCCGGGGGTCGAGGGAGATGGCCTGGAAGGCGGCGGGCCAAGAGGTGAGGTGCTTGTAGAGGTCGGCGATGTCGTAGATGAAGGGGAGGGTGCCAGCCTCGTGGACGAAGCCGAGCTGGGGGATGAAGCCCATGGTGTGGCAGACGGCGGCGGTGAGGGCGTAGAGGCTGGCGTTGGCGGCGGAGAGGGCTTTGTTGATGCCGTCGGCGAGGTCCCACTTCTGGGTGTTGTAGTCGCGCCCCTTCCAGGTGACGCCGTGCAGGGCGCCGAGGCGGGCGTACTCGACCTTGACGCGGCGGCCCTCCATGCCGCGCAGCTGCTGGAGGGTGGCGGAGGCGACCTCGCCGTCCTCGAAGCGGTGGCGGAACATTTTTCGCGCGATGTCCTCGCGGCGGGGCCGGTCGGCCCAGGCGGTGGCGTGCAGGCGGGCCATGGAGTTGTCGTGATTCGGCTGGAGGCCGGCGGCGTAAAAGCGCATGCCCTCCTCCCCCATCCAGAGGACGGGGGTGTTTGAGTCCGCACAGGCCTTGATGGCGGCGTGGGTGACGGTGGTGCCCGGCCCGAGGATGAGGGCGGTGACGGTGGCGACCGGGATGCGGCAGACCATCTCCCGCGCGCCGATCCATTTGACCGAGGAGTCGTCCACCTCCAGCCGCCCGTGCTCCAAGTAGAGGGGAGTCCACCGGTCCCTGGCGAGGGAGAGGGTTTCGAGCGGGGGTTTTTCAAAGACAGGCATGGCAGGAGGCGGACGCGGGGTGAGGGCTCAGAGTTCAGAAGTTCAGAGGTCAGAGGTCAGAAGTGGGAAGATCGGAGTAGGAGTGCTGGGAGGCAAGTGGTTCGGCGGCTGGGTATCTGAACTTTGATCTTCTGAACTCTGACCTGCGCGGCACGCGCTCAGACGGAGTCGAACATGGTGTCTGCGGGGTCCGGCCTGGGAGCGGCTGCCCGCAGGTACTGGACGGGGCGGGAGGTGTGGTCCCGGGACCCGAAGGCGGCGGGCTGGTCCGGCTGGTGAAAGATGCCAGGGGAGGCGTCTCCGGGCGCGGGCTCGACCTGGCGGTCGAAGGACTCCAGCAGGGCGGCGGGCAGGCCGAGGCGGTGGCGCAGGGAAGCGAACGCCTGCTGCGGGGTGGCAGCCAGGGTGGGGGCGAGCGGGAGGGCGGGGATGCAGGCCTTGCGCCCGAGCCAGACGCCCCAGACGGGATCCTCCAGGGCGGCAGCAGCGGTGGCGAGCACGCCGGCGTCCCCCGCCAGCAGGGCGATGAACCCGGAGCCGGTGAGGTAGGTGCGGCGGGTGATGACGGTGCCAAAGGGGCCACCGCCCGCCTTGCGCGGGGTGCTGAGTTTTTCCCATGGCACGGCGGTGTCGTAGCCGCCGCCGATGGTGTGGAAGTCGCTCAGGCGGCCGGCGGGCCATTCCTTGTCCAGGGCATCGCGAACGACGGTGAGGCGCAGGGCGGCGAAGGGGGCGAGGCGGGAGGCCTCGTCCGGGGCGTGCTTGTCAATGCCGAGGGCGGCGGCCAGCAGGCCGAGGAGGCCGCTCTTCGTCGGGAAGGCGGCGGTGTCGCGCTGCTGGTAGCGGGAGTCCACACCCCAGGACTGCAGGGGCGCATCCAGCACGAAGGCGAGGGCGGCTGGATCAGACATGGGCGAGGAGGGTCTGGAGGAAGTCGTTGAGGTTTGCCTCCGGCAGCCAGGCCTCGGCGGTGGGAGTGATGCCCCACGTTTTGTTCAGGGCCTGGTAGTGCTCCTTCATCCGGGTGGCGGAGGCGTCGGCGAGGCCGCCTTTTTTGGCGGAGACGGGGTCTTCGAAGGCATTGACAAGCTGGAGCGGCTGGCCCTTGTCCTTGACCACGCCGAGGACGGCGTGGGGAAGGGTGGCGGCGTTCATGGAGTTTTGCCGGGCTCCTGGCACGGCCATAAGGGCGGCGCGGAGGAAGGCGTCCACCACGGCCCGGCGCTCATCGACAGTGAGGGCGGCGAGGTGGGTGTCCTTCTCCAGGAGACCGAGGTTCAGGGCACAGTAGCGGTAGTAGGTGGCGGAGCTGAACTCGAGGGTGCCGATCATCCCGGCACCGGCGTCGGAGGCATCGGCCTTCCGGTCATCCACAGAGGAGAAAAAGTCGACTTCATTCGCGGTTTGGTGGGTGGAGAGGGCATGGGAGAACATGGCAGCCCCCTCGACATTCAGGGTCGGATCATTTGCGATCATGCGACCGAAGAGGGCGATGTCTGCGGCATCGAGCCGGATGGCTTTTTTGGCCGCCTTCTTGGGGTCCTCACCCGCCGCCACGGCGGCGGCGATCTGCTCGATCTCGCCGGGCGAAAGGAAGACGGCGGTGGTGACATCGCTGGAGCTGTCCTTCTTTTTCTCTTCGAGCTTGCTGAAGGTTTCGGCCACGGCGCGGGCCTTTTCCGCCGCAGCCGCAGCGTCGAGGCCATGGCGCGCGAAGGCGGCAGTGAATGCCTCCAGCAGGAAGCGGCTGCGAATGCCCTGGAAGCGCTCCGGGAGGCAGTGCTCGCGGGCGTGGACTCGGACGGCGCGCTTGAGGCACTGGCTGGAAAGGCGGGCGCGGTTGACGCCGCCGAAGAGGGCGGTCTTGGGCGAGCCGACGTCGTCGCGGTTCAGGCAGGAAACGGGGAAGGACTGGAGGATGTGGAGTTCGATGATTTTCATGAAGTGAATTGGTTGGTTTTGAAGTGTGGTGGTGGGGTGTTTATGAAACGGGGGCAAGGCAGAGCATGCCGAAGCCAAAGGCGCGGGCGGAACCGATGCCGGTGGCGAAGGCGTGCTGAAAGGCGGCGGGGTCCGAGACCTCGAGGAGGCCCTGGAACTCGGTGGCGGCATGAAGGCCGGGCTGGCTTTTTTTCATGAAGTAACGGCGCGGCCTGGGGATGGTGCGCACGAGGTCCGGCCGGGGCAGGCGGAAGCCATGCTGCGCCCCCTGGCGGACAAGCCACGAAAGCAGGCCGGGCTGGACCTTTCCATCCACCTCGCGGTCCTCACGGTGGAGGATGGCGACGCGGCGGCTGTTGTTGAGAAGCTCGCCTCTGGCATTGGAGCGGACCTTGCGGGCGGGATTGGCCACGAGGGAGAACTCGTACTGCGGGTGGGCGAGGAAGGCCCCGGTGACGGGCTTGGTGTCCCAGTTGGCCTCCGGACACCACGGGGGGCGAACGGGACTGTGGGGGGAGAGGATGAGGAGGCGGAAGCCGTCGGCGCGGTCATCCAGGCGGGTGAGGAAGTCGCGCTGCGCCTCGGCGCGGCCCGGAAAGGCATCCCACACGCGCTGGTGCCAGGCGTAGCTGTCAGCGAAGCCGCGCCCCTGGTCCCAGCGGGCGGCGATGTCATAAGGCACGAGGGCCTGCGTGAGGTGGAGCGGATTCATGCGGATGGCGCGGGGGTCTCTGCAGTCTGCGCGGCAGCCGGGGCCTGCCAGAAGTCCTGGGCCCAGCGGGTTTTCACGCCGTCGCGGTAGTCCTTCCAGAAAAAGAGATCGCGGAGCAGAGCGAGGTAGTTCACCGGCAGCCCCGCGCCTTCACGAGAGGCGCGGCGGATGGCGCGGTGGACCTGCCCGGCGAGGTCGTCGAGGTCGCCGCAGGCGAGGAGGCGGCGGAAGTGGCTCTCGTAGTTCTCGACCTCGCCCCCGGCGATGCGGAGGCACGTCTGGCCAAGACTGCGGGCGGAGGCGCTGTGGTGGGGATGCTCGGCGTAGAGGGCGGCGACGAGGGAGCGCGGCGCATTCCCAATGGCCCTGAGCCGGCCCAGGACGGGGAAGGCATCGTGCCGGGTGGCCTCGCTCCAGTAGCGGCGGAGGGCGGCGCGCTGGCCGCGGTCCTCGCAGGCGCGCTGGAGCTGGGTGAGGAATTTCTGGTTGTCCGCCACGTAGTCGGGCGGCGGAGGTGAGGTGGTGGAGTCGCTCATGGGATGGTTGGGTGTGGTTCAGACTGGAGTGGTGGCGGCAGTTTTGGCGGAGGCCTTTTTCTTCGCGCCGGAGGCCGGTTTTGCTTTTGGGTAAAGAACGCGCAGGCCGTCGATGTAGGCCTTGTGCTGGCGCGGGGTGAGGCGCTGGCAGGTCGCATCATAAGCGGCCCGGGCAGCTTTCCTGACGACGACGCCCCAGAGGCTGCCGGGCTCCTGGATCTGCCGGCCCTCAAGAAGGGCGGGATCGGCCACAAGCTGGAGCAGGAGGGCAGACTGCTGGTCGAGGGCGTTCCAGAAATGGCGGGACGCGGTCTCGTGCGGAGCGGATTCGTTCTTCAGGCTGGAGGCGTAGTTTTTCACCGCTCCGTAGAGCTGCTGGGACTGAAGCTGGGCGGTGGCGACGCCCTGCTCGTAGAGGGCGCGTCCGAGATCCGAAAACAGGGCGCGGGGCACGGTGAAGGTGGACTCTGTGGTGTCGAGAATCTTGGCCTTGAAATCCGTGACGAGTCCGCCGACCCACAACTCGACACCGGCCTCATCGAACTGGCGCTGGTGGGACTGAAGCACGGGCGGAGCCTGCTGGGTCTGCGCCCCGGCGGCCCGCAGGACGGCGATGGCGTGGAGATCCCGCCAGAGGGACCGCTCCATCCGAAGGGCAAGCAGACGCCGCTCCTCTTTTCCCGCCTTCGTCACGACCACAACGGTGGAGGATGGCTCGCGGGCCTCCTCAAAGGTGGGGTAGACAAGGCTTTCATTGGAGAGGTCGAAGGAAACCCCGTCCTCGTGAAGCCAGAGATTCCGGTGGCGGGGAACGAGCCGGCCCAGCCACGACTGGGTGCAGGACTGCTGCGCGGCGGCATCCGCACTCCCCGTCTCCCACAGGGGGCGGCCCATCCCGGCGGAGGGGTGAAGCCCGGAGATGGTCTCGGCATCGAGGCAGTTGAGAAGGATGCTTTCGCCCAGGTTCCGGCCGTTGAGCAGCGTGTGGGCCATGTTTCCATCGGCGCAGGGGCCCTTGCCTTTAAACCCGGCTCCGTAGAGCGGGTAAAAGTTCTGAAAGGTGAGAAGGGCGAGGGCGAGGCGGGCCGGAGCGAAGGCGCGTCCGGAGCCGCCCCCATGGTCGAAGGGGGTGGGGTTGTTCCCGGTCGCCAGGTGCGGCATGAGCTTGCTGGCCGGGACGGGCTCGTCCTTGACCGGAACGCGGACCTGAAGAAAGCGCGGACCGGGGCCGAACAGCTCAAAGTGCGGGTGGACATCCGGCCGCGCCAGGTAGGCCGGAACCGCCGTGGCGAGACCGGAGCCAAAGCCCGCCCAGCCGTAGTCGTCCTCCGGAGCGCCGAGGGCCGCCTGAGTGAGGCAGACAAGAAGCCGCATGAGGGAAACGCGCTCGTGGGGGGCGGCCTCCAGGCTGACGATGGAGGCGGCGCTGGTGAAAAGGCCGCTCAGGCTGACCTGGCGGGTGCTGCCGTCGGGGAGGCGGACGGGAATCCAGGGGGAATCGATGAGATTGAAGGCTGGCATGTGGGTGTGGGAAAGGGTGTGGTTCAGTACCAGCCGTCGTCCTCCTCGGGGGAAAACGCAGCGGCTGTGGCGGCTGGCCGGGTGTGGGTGAGTCCGTGTTCCGGGTGATAGTGAAGAGTGGCGGTGCCTGCGGGCGCGTCGGGAATGAGGCAGGCGGTGGTGCCCGGGGTGCGGATGGCGAGAACGGCATCGTCGAGATGGGCCCGGAACCAGGCGGGCTGGTGAGCCAGCGCCGGGGCCACGAGGTAGCGGGGCACACGCACGGCGTGGCGGTGGAGGGCCCTGGCCAGGCCCATGTGGAAGCGGGCCGCATCGGCAGAAAGCAGGCTGCCGTGGTGGAGCGTGATGGTGACCCGGGAGCCGCGCACTTCAGGGGCCGCTGCCAGCAGGACAACCAGGGTGGTTTCCTGCTCGATCCAACGGGTATCCGCACCTTCCTTGTCCGCAGTGGACGGGGAGGCGAAAACACTCCGCGACTCTGCTGTCCCGATCATCCTCGCAACACGCGCGGCCAGCTGTTCCCGGAGTTCAGCGACTCCTGCGGGAAGACCTGACTCCTCCGCGTACGTCTGCTCAAGCACCGGCCGGATGTCGCGTGGCAGGGTGATGCAGGTGCGCTGACTCCAGAGCGCGTGCGCCCGGCAGAGGGAGTAGGGCGGGTACACGAAGCTGTGCGGCGAGAGGGCTTTCCTGATTTCCACGGCATCCCCGGACAGGTCCACCGGAGGGTGGAGAATGAGACAGCGCGGCGCGGCAAATCCGGCAGGCCGGGGCCGGTCGTGACGGTGCAGACGACCCATGCGCTGAAAGAGCAGATCTGTCGGTGCCAGGTCCGTGATGAGAAGATCGGCATCGATGTCCACGGACTGCTCGACGACCTGGGTGGCGACGAGGACGCAGCCGCGCGGGCGCAGGGCCTGGTTTTTCCCCAGCCTGGTGGTCCAGTGGTCCTCCTGCGCATCGCGCTGCCACTGGGGAAACCGGCTGTGGAGGAGGCCCACCTCGAAGGACTCTCCGCAGCAGGAGGATTTGACCTGGCGATACGTCTCCTGCGCGAGCGCAACGGTGTTGCGAATGATGAGGACACAGGCTCCAGCCTCCGCCGCCTGAACCGCACGGCTCCACAGCCCGGCGTCTGCGGCGGAATGGTGCTCCAGCGCCACTGATGATTCCCGTGGGGCCCCGTCGTCGATGATGTGGTGCGCTGCAATGCCGCTGCCGGTGGCAACCCGCGTGATCAGCGGGTAGGCATCCGGTGCCGGGGGCTCGGAGGCTCCGGCGGCCGCCACGAGGGCGGCGCGACGCGCGGCGGTGAGGGTGGCGGACAGGACAAGAACAGTGCAGCCCGCATGGTGCAGCCACTGGATGGCGCGGTCCACCAGCGCGGAGGTGTAGGGATCGTAGGAATGCACTTCATCGAAGACGATGACCTTGCCCGCGAGCGCGAAGAAGCGCAGTGCGGCATGCTTGGCCGGAAGGACGGAGAGCAGCGCCTGGTCAATGGTGCCGGTGCCGAAAGGGGCGAGGAGTGCCCGTCTGGTGGTGGACGCGAACCAGCCGTGGGCCTCTGCCGCCCCGCCATTTTCAGGCGAAGCCTCGTCCTGCGCCGCTGTCGGGGACAGCTGGAGCAGCCGCTCATCGCTGAGCCAGGAGTTCCCGTGCACCAGCGCGAGGGTGGCGGGATCGGCGATGACATTCTCCAAAAACGAGGCGATGCGCCGGTGGATGCGCTGGCTCGTAAGCTGGGTGGGGAGGGCAAAATAGAGGCCGCGCTCGGAATCCGGTGAGGACCACCGGGCGTAGGCCCCGGCGAGGGCCGCCTCCGTCTTGCCCATGCCCATGGGCGCCTCCACAATGTAGAGGCCCGGCGCCTCCATGAGGGCGACGAGCGCACTTTGCAGGGGGCGGGGGGAAAAGGCAGGACTGGCAGGGGCGGCAAAGAGCGCGGCAAAATCTAGGTCCGGCAGAACCGCCCGGCGATGCGTGCCAATGGACTCCAAAGCGGTGCGGGCGGCTGCACGGCTGCCGGGCAGAGTGGCATTGTGGGTCCCTGCGTTCGCCGCATCGAGGGGGAACACGCTCTCGTCCGAGCCAATCCAGTCACAGAAGGTGGTGAAACCGGTAAGCAGATGCACGCGGGCTGCGGCCTGCGCGCCGCCGGAGCTGAGGAACAGAAGCTCGCCTGGAGGCGAACCGAAAAGCGCCACCAGCTCCGCCCAAAGCTCGCCCCGCAGAACCTCCGGCCAGCCTGACTCGGAAAATTCCCGGCACCGGGCCAGCTTGCTGGCACTTGGCGAAGGGTACCTGCCGTGGTGGCCGCCTGCGGCCAGAAGCCAGTCGGTCGGCCTCCCGCCGGCACGCTGAAATGCAGCCAAACTGGAAAGAAACCATTGGCTCACTCTGGCGTGGTCGGTCTCTCCACTGGCTGCAGGGCGGGCCTCCGGGAATTGCCAGTGGGCGCATTTCCACAAAAAACCAGGCGTAATTTTCCCAATGTCGTGGGCCGCGACCAAAAGTGCACACCCATCCGGCAGCAGCGACTGAACCGGCCGGGCCAGGAGCGGGAGCAGTTCGAGGGAAACCGCACCAACATTCAGGCAGTGATCTCGCACTGTGAGGGCGGGAAATCCGGCGAAGGGGCCGGTCGAAAAGGTCTTTGCCCAGCAATCGCACAAACCGGGTTGATAACCCGGCACAGGTGCAACAATCCCTTTTTCAAAAGCAGCCACACCACAATGACTGGCGAATCGTGAGTTGATGTCAAGGAATTGCGGACGCTTATTTCAACCCAGCAGAAGAAAATCTCTTTTTCCGAAAAGTGCGTAGAAACACTGCGGCGGGGGGCGGCCTGACAGAGACCAAGGCTCGGCCAATCCCTGGTTTTTCCCCTTTTCAGGCCTCCGTTGCGCTGGTGTCCCGCCGCAGGCGAAAGGGCTGAGGCACATCCGGTACGGGAGAGGTCCGCGCTCCGCGTGTCGAAACCAGACCGCAGCGCGCCTTGCAGGGCGGGGGAAGCGGCCTATTTATGGGGCTGGCAGCCGGTGCCCCTGCTGGTGCCTGAAAAAAAATCCACCACCAACCAAACCCAATGAACCCAACCACCAAACGCTCCATCTCACGCTGGATCCACCTCATTTTCGCCCTCCCACTGGTGGGGTTTATCTACGGACCGGCGGCGGAGGTGGAGCCGTATCGGGCGTACTTTCAGTATCTGTATTTTCCCGTGGTGGTCCTCTCTGGCCTGTGGATGTGGAAGGGCCACCTGGTGCGCGCGCTTTTTTCACGGGGCGGAAAATGACCGGCCGGGCAGGCTGACGGTCCCGCCCGGGTGGCCAGAAGGGTGTGCCCCAATAAACCCAAAGGCCGGAATGGTTTGGAACAGGAGGAGACGAGGAAAGCGGAGTATCAGCACTTGGGACGGACGCCAGGGGCAAGACCAGATGCGCGCACGGAATGCACCCGCCACCAGCGCGATGCGGCGAAGATCGCGAAGAGCCCCACCGGCAGCGAGGCTGCGGAGGAGGCAGCCCGCCGAAGATTGCCGGCGAATTTCTGAATTGGATCTGCGATCCGGAAGAATGAGCATGGACACTTCCGGCCGGATGCCGGAGAATCACCGCAGCGCACCTGCTGCCTCCCAGTCATGAAATCCACGGCTTCCCTCCCCACATCGTGCTGCGTCCTCCCGGGCTTGCTCCTTCTTGCAGTCGTGTTGTTGCTCCCCTGTCGCAGCGCGGCACAGGGGTCCTCCTTCCAAACGCAACTGGCCAATGATCGAATCTACGCACTTGCCGAGCAGCCTGATGGAAAAGTTCTAGTCGGCGGCAATTTCACCCAGATCGCAGGGACCCCGCAGCAGCGTCTGGCGCGCTTCCACGCCAACGGCACGCTGGACACGTCGTTCAATCCCGGCGCGAACGACGAAGTGAACTGCCTCGCGGTGCAGGACGACGGAAAAATCATCGTCGGGGGACGGTTCACATTCATCGCCGGCCAGAGACGCATCGCCATCGCCCGGCTTAATGGGGACGGAACGCTGGACCCCTCGCTCCTGGCCAATGCGGACGAGCGGGTCAAGGCCATCGCCATCCAGCAGGATGGAAAAATCGTCATCGCCGGCGCGTTCTTCAACGTGGGCAGCAGCACCCGGAACCACATCGCCAGGCTGCTGCCCGCCGGCCAGCTCGACACGACTTATAATCCCAATCTGAATGATACTGTCGAAACGATGGCGCTGGATGCCCAGGGGAGGATTCTGATCGGGGGCGGTTTCACTGTCGTGGGAGGGGTGGTGCGCAGGGGCGCCGCCCGCCTGCTGCCGAACGGGACTTTGGACAGCAACTTCACGTGGACCGGTGCCAAGGAGGTGAGTGCGGCATTCGCCCTCCCAGAGGACAAAGTGCTGATGCACAACAATACCGGCAGCGCCGCCGTGTTGAGCCGGCTGCTCGGCGGAGGCGCTGCGGATGTCGGGTTCAACGCCCCGCGAAATTTCCTGCCCTACAGCCTGGTCGCGCAGACGGATGGTGTTGTCATCGCAGGGGGAAACTTCTGGGCAAGCGAGACGGACTACACAAAAGTGCCTGACAACATGGCCCGCCTGCAGAGTTCCGGCACCCGCGACGCCGCATTCACCGGCCCGGTCAACGAACTCGTGACGGCCCTCGCCATCCGTTCCGATGGCAGCATTCTCCTGGCCGACCTCGCAGACTATTTCGGCACGGACTCCAGGCTCATGATGCTGCCGAATTCCGCCACCAGCCAGTCGCTCACAGTGACCGGCGGCAATCTGGTGCGCTGGCTGCGGACCGGCAGCCAGCCCGAGGTGGAGGCGGTCATTTTTCAGACATCTCCCGACGGGACGACCTGGACGCATCTCGGGTTCGGCACGCGCATCACAGGCGGGTGGGAACTGGCCAATGCCAGCCCGCCCGCCACGGGACAGCTCCGCGCGCTGGGCCGGACGCGGTGCGGTGAAAACAATGGCAGCCTGGGTCTCATCCAGACGCTCACCACGCTCGGCAGCAGTGGCCTGACGTACGACGCATGGGCTGCGGCCACTCTCCCGGCAGGCGCCCGCGCCCAAACTGACCGCAACGGCCCGCTCAACATCCAAAATCTTCTCGCCTACGTTCTCGGCATCAATCCCCTGACGGCCACCCCCACCAGTCTGCCCGCCCTCGCCCGCGATCCAGCCGATCCCGGCAGGCTCAAGTTCACCTACACCCGCTCCAAAAACGCCACCGGGATCACCTGGGAAATGCAAAGCTCCACCACGCTCGCCTCCTGGGGACCTGCCAGTCTTTCCTCTCACGCGAAAGTGTCTGAAGACGCCGCCCGCGAAACGTGGCAGGCCGGCATCAGCGCCACTCCCGGGGGCAGGATTTTCCTGCGCCTGAAGGCCACGCTCGCTCCGTGAACTACGGAATAATCCGGAAGCGCAGCCGCAGCAGCGCGTGCGGCTGGCCGGCGGCATCAAGGCGCGCAGTGAATGTGAAATTTGTCGCTGCGGCCGGTGCAAACGTCACGGTGATCGTGCGGGGGGCGGTGCCAGGCGCGCTTTGGCCGGAGATCAGCCACGTCTGGCCATCCGGCGACCATTCCGGCACGGCGGAGACGCCGTTGGCGGAATTCGGCTCCTGCCAGGACACGTAGAGCGCGCTGCCGGAGCGCTGCGGCGTGAGCTGTCCCGGCGTGGCACTGAGCGGCGCGCTGCCAAAGCAGGCCTCAGCCAGATTCGTCAGGCCATCGCGGTCGGAATCCGCCGCCGGGCCGCTGATGCTGGCATCGTTGAGCTGTGCGGCGTTGAATTGCGCGGTGCGCCAGGCATTCCATGCCGCCGTGCCGGACGCGGGGGTCCACACCACGGTGTCGAGCCAGCCGGCATCGCTGCCCGCAGTGCCGCTGGCATCCTTGGCGTAGAACCAGGTGAAAACGTAGCGGCCTGCGGGCACGTCGTAGGCCAACTGCTCCCACGCCGTCTCGCCGCTGATGCTGCGCTGCAGGTTCCCGTTCACGGCGAGCAGCAGGTAGTCGTGATTCAACTCCGACGAGACTTTCCAGCGGAAGCTGAACGAACCGGGGCCGGTGATGGTGGTGTGGATGGTGCAGTTCTGGCCATGCGGGATGGCCCCGCTTCGCGCGGCATCGATGCCGTCAAAACTCGTCGTCTGCCGCTGCCACGCGGCGTACGTGCTGTAGGTGTCCCAGTTCAACTGCGGCGCATCCACGGCATTGGCCAGGTCCGGGTTGAAGGCCAGCGTGGTGAACGTCCGGTCCACGCCCACGGCACTGCCTGCCCGCACCCGGTAGTGGTAGGTCGTCTGCGGCAGCAGATAGGCCACGGACAGAAACACCTGCTGCGCCGTGCCGGAGGTCTGCACGGAGCCGGGATTCGCCGCCAGCGACTGACCATAGGCAGTCGTCAGGCCATACTCGAATGTCACCGGCACTGCGCCCGCTTCGCTGAGCACCGTGCCCAGCATGGACGCATTGGTGGCGGACAGTGCGTAACTCTTGCCCGTCACCGCCTGGAGCGCGCCACCTTCGCTGAAAACATAGACGCGGCCCGGGGCGCTGGAGTTGCTGGCGGCGACGGCCAGCTGGCCCTGATTGAGCACCACCCGTTCGCCAAAAGAGGGAAAGCCCGAGAGTTCCTGGTGGGAAAAACTGCCGTCCGCCAGCCACTGACCTCCGGCGTTGCGCGAGTAAGTATAGACTTTGCCGGTGCCGCCGGCGCTGCGCGCGCCCAGCGCCATGCGATTGCCCTCCACGGCAGCGGATGTGCCCAGTGCACTGCCATCCTCCACGTCCGTGGCGGGAAGCCTTTGCGGCGTGGCCGACCATGTACCGGACACCGTCTCCAGCGCATAAACGTAAGCAGCGCCGCCATACGGGAAGCCGGATACCGGATTGGTGCCCTGACTGGCCCCGATGACAAGGGTGCCGCCTCTGAGAGCAGTGCTTTTCCAACCAGCCTCCCGCGCCACATCCGGGTCCGGCACCAGTTTCCGGTGGAGAGCCCACGCGCCGCCGCTGCGGTGATAAAGCCAAGTACTGCCCGCCGTGCCGCGGCCGCCGCTGCGCTGGGGACCATCGGTGCGCGCATTCACCGCCAGCCAGTCTCCGCTGAGCGCCACGCTGGCGCCGAACTCCGCCGTGTCCACCGCCTCCAGCGGAGCCGGGATGCGCTGCGAGCGCGTCCAGGCGCCGCCGCTAAGCGTGAAGACATACACCGCTCCCTTTCGAGCGGCGCCTGGCCCTGTCAGTGATTTACTCCCGCCCACCACTGCGGTGTCCCCGTCCAGGGCCACGGAAATGCCGAATAATTCGTCCTGGGCGTCGCCGGTGAGCGCCGGCCCCGTTTCCCACCGCGCCCCGGGCGCACTGCGCGTGTAGACGAGGACGCGTCCCGCAGTGGTGGTCGTGACGGCAACCAGCAGCGTGTTTCCCGACAACGCGATCGCACTCCCGATGCCGGCAAGCGCCAGCTCGCCTGGGAAAGTGAGATACTGCGGCTGCTGCCACTCGCCTGCCGCATTGCGTTCAAAACTCACGACCGCCCCTGCCGTCAGGCTGGTCCCCAGGCGTGCCCGGGGTTCGCCTGCGATGAGCGTGTTTCCTTCCATCAGCAGGTCCACCCCAAAACCGTTTCCATTGGCGGAGGCCGGTGAATCCAGTGCGCTCACCGGCACCCAGCCCGCCTGTGCAGGAACAAGGAGGAGCAGCAGACAGGCGACGCACAGTGGAAAGAAGCTTGAATTCATGGTGGATGGTGGCTGCGGGTTGTTCGTGTCAGACGGCCCGAAATTATTGCAGAACTTTTTGCGCCCGGCGACATTTTTCGATACGCTGTCACGCAGCCCGCCCGCGCCATTTTCCCACCGGCCCGGAAAAATTCCGTGCAATGTCGCGCCGCAGGCGGAGAGGAATGGGCAGAAACATCAATCACCATGAAGTCTGATTTTGTGAACCACCGCGCGTTATCCTTCGTCCTGGGACTTCTGCTGGTGCCCGGCGCTCACGCCCAGACAGTCAGCACATGGACGGCGGCGAATCCTGCGGACGGCACTTCGTATGTGGCATGGAACAGCACGACGGCATGGAGCACGGCGCCAACATTCCCAAACAACGGACAGCCGGCGGCCGGGGATGCTTATCGCGCGGTGATCAATAAAGTCGCCGGCCAGGCGGTGGGGCCGCGGGTGGACCTGAACCGCACCGTCACGCTCAGCCAGTTTGACTTCAGCGACGGGCGCATCCGTTCCAACATCGTCGCCAGTCCACTGCGGCAGATCACGGTGAACGGCCCGTTCAACTGGACGGGCGGAATGCTCGATGAGAGCTGCACCACGCTGGTGAATGGCGGTATGACCATCGGCCAACTGGCGGGCGCCGCACCCACGCTTGTCAGCGGCCACCGGCTGACCAACGCTGCGGGGCAGACGGCCACGCACGCTGCGGGCACACTGCAATTCGCGAACACAGGCGAAATCCTTCAGGATGACGGGTTCTTCCAAAACAACGGCACCTTCCTCGTCACCGGCGGCGCGGGCATGGACGATCTCAGCAGTTCCGAACTGGAAAACAAGTTCCTGAATGCAGGCACGTTTATTTGCCAGGCTGCGGCGGGGGCGACCTATCAGGCGGACGTGTTCTTTGAAAACACGGGCGCGGTGAACGTCACCAGCGGTACGCTGGAACTGGGGCGCGGCGGCTCGACCACCGGCGGTTCCTGCAATGTCTCTGCAGGTGCGACGCTGCGGTTTCGCGGGCCGCAGACGTTCAGTGCCGCTGCGGCGTTCACTGGAGGGGGCCAGGTCGCGCTGGGCGGGGAGGTGCAGCTGTTCGGCGCGCTGGCGGATGCGTTCACTTTCGCCGGCGGCCTGGATTTTAGCGGCAATCTGTGGGTGCGCCGCGGCACGGTCACACTACAGGACAGCGCGGTACTGGGTTCGGTGCTCTTCACCAGCGGCAGCCTAGCTTTTCCGGCGGCGGAGACCTTCACGACGAACGGACTGTTGACGCTGGAGACAGGCTCCATCAACGGCGGCGGCAAAATGATCGCCGCGGGCGGACTGCGCCTCCCCGGCGGGTCGGCCACTCTCAACGGCGGGGAACTGCACCTCCCGGCGGGGCAGACGGCGCGCAGTGAATTCACCGGCCGGCTGACGCTGGCCGGCGGTGCCCGCTTCACCAATTCCGGCACGGTG
>JANOAS010000352.1:0-7356 GCA_031411255.1 bacterium | reverse complement strand
AAATCCTGATTGGCGGGAGATTCACCTCCGTGGGAGGGTACGCGCGCCACTATATTGCGCGCCTGAATACCAACGGGACGGTCGATACAGGCTTCAATCTTGATGCAAGCTTCAATCCTGATGAGGAGGAAGTGGTGTGGTCCGTGGCGGTGCAGGAGGATGGCAGGATATTAATCGCAGGCGACTTCATCGGGGTAGGCGGACTGGCGAGCAATTACATTGTGCGGCTCAATGGCGATGGAACGCTGGATGCCGGGTTCAAGGCGGACATGGACGATCCTCCCCGGACGGTAGCGGTGCAGGCGGATGGCAGGATTCTGGTTGGTGGTGACTTTATTGAGGTGGACGGGACCAGGCGTGCTAATTTCGCTCGTCTCAATGCTGATGGCACGCTCGACTCAGGGTTTCGTGCCGACGCTGGCGGCTTGGTCTACAGCGTGGTGATGCAGGCGGACGGCAGGATACTGCTCGGCGGGTGGTTTAACAGCGTGGGAGGGATTGAACGCCATCACATCGCAAGGGTGGAAGCCGACGGGCTCCCCGACCAGAGCTTCAATCCGGACGCGGGCAACGAAGTATACGGCGTGGCTGTGCAACAGGACGGAAAAGTGCTGCTTGGGGGGGCATTCCCCAACGTAGGAGCGTTCCAAAGCAACCATTTTGCCCGGGTGCTGAATGATCCGGCGATTCAGAACCTGACGGTGCCGGATGCGACGCAGGTGCTCTGGATTCGAGGCGGGACTGCTCCGGAGGTTTCGCAGGTGACCTTCGAGCTGAGCACGAATGGTGGTGCCACCTTTACCCCGCTGCCGGGCATCGTCGCCCGGGTCAGCGGCACGGCGAACTGGCAACTGGCCGGCCTGTCCCTGCCGCCCAGCGGCCACCTGCGTGCCCGCGGGCGCACGAGTGGGGGATTTGGGAATGCCAGTTCGGGCCTAGTCGAATCGGTGGTGAGCTTCGGCGGAGCCCTGACGGTCGTCGAAGCCTGGCGGCAAACCCATTTTGCCACCACAGCCAATTCTGGCCCTGCGGCGAACCTTGAGGACTTTGACAAGGACGGCCTGGTCAACCTGGTGGAATTCGCCTTCGGGCTGAATCCGACGCAACCGGGCGCCGGGCGGATCCCGCAGCCTGTGGTGACGGCGGGGGCGGCCACTTACACCTTCACCCAGCCGGCAGGAATGGGCGGCGTGACCTACGGCGCGGAGTGGAGCGAGACTCTGCTGCCAGGAAGCTGGACGAGCACCCCGGACACGGGCACGGGCCCGCAGCATGTCTTCAGCGTTTCCACGGCTGGGCACCGGAAGATCTTCACCCGGCTGGTCGTTGGGACGGTGCCCTGAGCTGCCGGGATAAAAGGCAGGGAGATTTGAACCACAGAGATCACAGAGGGCACAGAGAGGAGGGGTGGGGGGCCTGGCTGGGCGGTGGCTGGTGGGTTTCGAGGAACGGGTTTTCTCTCCGTCCTCTCCATTTCCTCCTGTTCCAGACCCTTCCGGCAGGCGGGGCTGTGCCCGGTGGTTTTCTCCGGAAACCGGGATGGGGCGGGGTGGGGCCTCCCCCACTTTGGGCGGGAGAAAGTGGGGGAAATGGGCGGGGAGTTGGAGAATGGTGATGGTGGCTGTTTGTTTTGAGTGACGGCTGCCGTTTTCCCCGTTTTCCCCCTCCCTTTTTACCCCATGAAGATGCGTGTGTTTTCTCCCCTGTCGGCGTTCGGGCTGACGACTGGATTGGCTCTGGCCCTGGCGGTGGCCGGGGCGGGATCTGCGTGGGGGCAGACGATCCCGGCGTTTCCGGGGGCGGAGGGGTATGGGGCCTATGCGAAGGGGGGGCGCGGGGGGGATGTCTACACTGTGACGAACCTGAACAGCAGCGGGGCGGGGTCTCTGGCGGACGGGATCGCGGGGGCGCCGACGGCGGGGCGGACGATTGTCTTTGCGGTGAGCGGGTACATTCACGTGAACGGGCTGCGGATCACGAAGTCGAACATCACGATCGCGGGGCAGACGGCTCCGGGGGACGGGATCAGTACGAAGGACGGGACGTTCCGGATCTCGGGGGATGAGATCGTGATCCGGCACCTGAGGTTCCGCCACGGGAAGTATGGGAGCGGGGGGGACTGTGTGGACCTGGACTCGGGGTCGCTGAATGCGATCCTGGACCAGTGCTCGCTGCAGTTCTCGACGGATGAGAACATCTCGTCCTTCGGCAGTCCGCCGGAGAATCTGACGATGCAGTGGTCTCTGAACGGCTGGGGGCTGGAGTCCCACTCGTGCGGGGGGCTGTGGGACCAGAACCACGCGACGTGCCACCATTCGCTGTGGGCGCACAATCACACGCGGAACCCGAAGTCGCGGCCGAACGGGCTGCTGGAGTGGACGAACAATGTGACGTTTGACTGGGACATCGGGTTCATCATGGGGGACTCGACGACGCCGGCGTCGTGGAAGGCGAATGTGAGGAACTCGTATTTCCTCTGCCCGGCGGGAAACCTGCGGAGCCGGGCGCTGGAGAAGGCGAGCCTGGACCGGAACGGGGTGCCAAATTTTTCCCTGTACCTGAACGGCTGCCGGCATGACAATGACGGCAACGGGCTGCTGGACGGCACGGACAAGGGGTACGGGATCGTGAGTGGGACGTACACGACGCTGGCGGCTCCGGTGGCGGGGAGCACGGCGGGGGTGGTGATGGATGATGCGGTGACGGCCTTCAAGAAGGTGGCCTCACGGGCGGGGGCGCTGCGGCTGGAACTGGATCCGGCGAAGCCGCTGCGTGACGAGGTGGACACGGTGATGATCCAAAATCTGCTGACGCAAAAGAGGAACCACATCACAGGGGAGGCCTCCCTGCCGGTGACGAATGCCGGGTTTGGCACGCTGGCCTCGACGCCGGCGCCGCTGGACACGGACAAGGACGGGATGCCGGATTTCTACGAGACGGCGCTGGGCTGGGCCCCGGCGACGCAGGACCACAACACGGCGCTGCCGAATGGAGGCGGGCTGGTGACGGGGACGACGTTTTTCCCCGCAGGGACGCCCGCGGGCTACACGCGGCTGGAGGAGTACCTGCACTACCTGGCGATCCCGCACGGAACGGTGGCGAAGAACACGACGACGGGGCCGACGAGTGTGACGGTGACGGTGTCGAAGTTCACGGCGGGTTTCGTAAAGAACCCGGTCTACAGTGTGTCCGGCGCGGTGAATGGAACGGCGGTGCAGACGGTGGCGGGCGGGCCGCAGGTGGTCTTTACGCCGACGCTGAATGCGGTGGGGCGGGGCAGGTTTGAATTCACCGTGACGGATGCGGACGGGAGCACGTGGACGCAGACGTGCGCGCTGGTGATCACGAACTCCGGGCTGCCGCGGGACCTGAAGTGGAAGGGCGACGGGACGGTGAATGTGTGGGACGGCACGGCGGCGAACTGGCTGCGCAACTGGACGGCGACGGCCTTTGGCGCGGGGGACAGGGTGACGCTGGATGACACGGGATCCCGCACGCCGGCGGTGGCGGTGACGGGCACGGTCTCGCCCGGCAGTGTGGAGGTGGACACGGCTGCGGCGTACACTTTTTCAGGAGCGGGCGGCGTGAGCAGCACCGGGCCGCTGAAGAAGACGGGCGCGGGCACGCTGACGCTGGCGAACACGGGAGCGAACAGCTTTGCCTCCGCCACGCTGACGGCGGGCACGCTGGTGATGGGGAGCGGTGCCTCGCTGGGCACGGCGCCGCTGACGCTGGAGGGCGGGACGTGGAACATCGGCGCGAACGCCCCGACGGGAAACGCGATCACGATGGAGGGGCCGGCGACGATCACGGGCGGGAGCGGCGGCGGAGCGACGGGGATCGGCGCGGTGACGGGGGCGGCGACGCTCTCGATCAATGCGACGAACGTCTTTGACCTGCGGGGAGACATGACGGGCTTCACGGGCCGGGTGCTCTTCACAGGAAACAGCCTGGTCCGGCTGAATGGATCCGCGGGCAGCGCGGCGGCGACGTATGACCTGGGGACGGGCACGGGCTCTCTGGCCAAGCGCAGCTCCGGCACGGGAGTCACGCTGGGCGGGCTGGCAGGCGGGGCGACGACGAACCTGAGCGGCGCGACGGGCACTGGCAACACATCGACGACGACGTATACCATCGGCGCGAACGGGCAGGACACGACCTTTGCAGGGGTGATCGCGAATGGCGCGGCGGCGACGGGGATCACGAAGACGGGCGGGGGCACGCTGACGCTGACGGGGGCGTCCACCTACACGGGGGCGACGCTGATCAGCAGTGGCGGGCTGGCGGTGAATGGCACGCTGGGCGCGACGGCGGTGACGGTGGCCTCAGGCGCGAGGCTGCGCGGCGCAGGGACGGTGAATGGCGGCGTCACGGCGCAGAGCGGCTCGTCCATTTCCCCCGGTGCGGCCACGGGGCTGGCGGGCACGCTGACGGTGGCGGGCGGGCTGGCGCTGCAGGGGACGACGCTGTCCATGCAACTGTCGTCAAGCCTGACGGCGGGCAACGACAAGATCGCGATGAACGGCGGGACGCTGGCGCTGACGGGAACGAATGGGTTCAACTTCACCCTGCCAGACACGCTGCTGAGTGCGGGGACGTACGACCTGATCACCGGAGGGGCGGCGACGACCGGCGGGCTGGCGAATCTGAGCCACAACCTGCCCGCCGGCGGGCGGCAGACCTTCGCCCTGGATGCGGCGACGCCGGGCCGGGTGAAACTGAATGTGACCGGGGACGCGGCCAGCCTGGTCTGGCGGGGAAACCTGAGTGCGGTGTGGGATGTGAACACGACGGCGAACTGGCTGAACGGCGCGGCGGCGGGGACCTTCTACAACCTGGACGGGGTGACGATCAATGACACCGCAGTGGCGACGTCGATCACCCTTCCGGCGATGGTGCAGCCGAGAAGCACGCTGGTGAACAACACGACGAAGGCGATAACCCTGGCTGGCGGGCTGGGCGGCACCGGGGTGCTGACGAAGACGGGCACGGCCACGCTGAGCCTGACGGGGACGAACACCTACTCCGGCGGGACGCAGATCAATGGCGGGACGATCTCCCTGGCCAATGACACGGCAGTGACCGGCGGGCTTGGCACGGGCACGGTGACCTTTAATGGAGGCACGCTGGCGCTGCATGACGACTCCGCGAGCTACAACTCGTGGACGGCGGACCTGTTGGTGCCGGCGGGGCAGACGGGGCGGATCAATGCGGACAGCCGGGTGGACATCCATGGAACGCTCACGGGGGGAGGGGTGCTGAACTTTTTTGTGCCTTACACGCGGACCTCACTCTATGGCGACTGGTCGGCCTTCACAGGTGTGCTGAATGTGATCAGTGATGCAGGCGGCGGGGATCTACGGTTCGCCAGTGACTACACCGTGGCCGGGTTGCCTCAGGCGGACGTGGCGCTGGGGGCGAACTGTTTTTGCTACCACGCCGGCACACTGGCCAGCGGCACGGGGACGCAGATCGAGCTGGGATCGCTGAGCGGTCCGGCCACGGCGCACCTGCGGGGCGGGGTGACGGGCGGGCGCGGGCTGACGTGGCGCATCGGCGGGAAAAACACGGATGCGGTTTTCGCCGGGGACATCTCCGAGCAGAACACGGGCACGACGACATCGCTGGTGAAGGCTGGCACCGGCACGTGGACGCTCTCGGGAGCGTGCAATCACGCCGGCGGCACGGTGGTGGAGGCGGGGGCGCTGCGGGTGGGCGGGGTCCTCAGCACGGGAAACACGATCAACGTGGCCACCAGCGCGGGCCTTTTCCTGGATGGCGGCAGCCTGGTGATCGATGCCCTGAATGTGGACACCGGTGCGGGCTTCACCGGCTGGGGGACGGTGACGGGGGATGTGAACCTGAGCGGCACGTGGGCCGGACGCGGCGCGGCCACGGGCACGACGAGCACGCTGGCGGTGACGGGTGTGCTGACGGTGGCGGATGGCGCGGTGATGCGCTTCCGCGTGGGGACGCCGGGCAGCGACCGCATCACCGTGACGGGGGACGCGGCGGTGAGCGGGCAGATCGCGCTGACGGTGCCTGCGGGCTTCACCGGCGGGCGGGTGGTGCTCATCAGCGCCACGGGCGAGCTGACGACGGAGGCGCTGACGCTGACGGGAGTGCCTGCCGGGACGCAGGCCGCGCTGGACACGGCCACGCCGGGGCAGGTGGCGGTGGTCTTTGGCAATGTGACGCCCTACCAGGCGTGGCAGACGACGTGGTGGGGCGGCACGACCAGTGCGGACGCCCAGCCGGATGCGGACCCGGATCGGGACGGGCTGAAAAACCTGGTGGAATTTGCGCTCGGCCTCGCGCCGAAGACGCCCGACAACGAGGCCCCGCTGACTGCCTCGCTCACGCACGAGCAGCCGGGCCTCATCAGCTCTGGTGCGGTCTGGCATTTCCGGGACGCCGCCACCGCCCCGGCCGGCACGTGGACGACGGCGGCCTACGACGACAGTGCGTGGGCCACCGGCCGGGCCCTGCTGGGCTACGGGGACACGGACACCGTGACCACGCTCGGCTACGGCCCCAGCGCCACGGACAAATACCCGGCTGCGTGGTTTCGCCGGACCTTCAGCGTGGTGGATCCGGCGCACTTCACCGCGCTGGCGGGCAGCGCCATCCGGGATGACGGGATCGTCGTCTGGCTGAACGGCACAGAGGTGGGCCGGGACAATCTCACCGCCGGCAGCACCTTTGCCACGACCGCCATTTCCGGCACGGCAGAGCGCACTCCATGGACCTTTGCCCCAGCCCCGGCGGCGCTCCAGCCCGGTCTGAATGTCATCGCCGTCGAGGTGCGGCAGTCTGCGGCGGACAGCTCTGACCTCGCCTTTGACCTCAGCCTGACGGGAACGCTGGCGGCGGGAGTGACGGCGGGCGACTATCTCACCCTGAGGTGGGTCCGCTCTGGCGCGGCGCTGTCTGGCGTGACGACCACGGTTGAGGCCTCCTCCAGCCTGAGCGGCACGGCGTGGACGCCCGTTGCCCGCACCCCGCGCGTGCTCTCCAGCGACTCCGCGACGAACTCGGACGTGATGGAGGTGATCGATGACGCACCCGTCACGGCAGGGGGGCGGCGGTTTCTCCGGCTCAGGTTTACTCTGGTGCGGTAGGGGAGGTGCGACCTTCACCGGGCAAAAAAATCGCCTTGCCTGGGGCCGTTCCCTTGCTCGAATGGTGATCCCCATTTAACCCAACCCAACAACCACCCAACCCAAGCGCCCATGGCCAAAATCAAATTCGGTTCAGAGGTTTACACCTGGTTCATGCAGGAATCCGGAAAAGCCTACAACAACAAACTCGACCACATGATCAAGGTGGCAGGCGAGAGCGGATTCGCCGGCATCG
>JANOAS010000351.1:0-7474 GCA_031411255.1 bacterium | reverse complement strand
GGCAGCGTGGGCTCGGTATTGGCCTACGTCCTCAGCTACGGCCTCGGCTGGCCCGCCGGCTCCACCATCGTCCTGGTCCTCGGCGTCTTCTTCGGCCTCGCCTTCGTCTTCAGCCCCCGCTACGGACTGGTGCGGCGGAAGATGGCGGCGTGAGGGCTGGGACGCTGGGCGGCGGTGGAGGCAGGATCATTGAGGGCAGGATGATCCGGGGGCGCGGGGGGAAGTATTATGATCGACGGTGCGTAAGTTGGCGAGCCTGGCTACGCGAGATCGGGCGGACGGCTGGAGGTGCAGAGGGCGGTGAAGTCTTCGAGAAGGTCGGGGCGAGCGAAGAGGGGGGAGTTGGGGACCGGCGGGCCGCAGGCGATTTGCCAGCGGGCCAGAGATTCGAGGTAACGGTCGCGGGCGGCGGCGGGGATGTCAACGGGGTGGAGCCCGGCGGCAAGGAGGGGGATGTTGGCCAGCATCCGGGTCATGCGCCCGTTGCCATCCGCGAAGGGGTGAATGCGGGCGAGGGTGGCGTGGAGCCAGATGTGGTCGTCCGAGGGGGCAAGGTCGCCATTGCGGCGACGGTTCAGCTCCCGCAGCCACTCCGCCATCAGCGCCGGCACGTGCGCCGCAGCGGCGTAGTTCGCATTCCAGGTGAGTTTGCCGTCGAGCTTGATCGTGGTGCCGTTGTCCTCGATTTTCCACGTGCCGATGGGCTTGAAACTGTCCACGGTCGAGCCCTGCATGAGCACCGTGTGGAGCCGGAAGAGATCCTCCGGTGTCCAGTCGCGCCCCGCCTTCAGCAGTTCGGCCAGCAGCTTGAGCGCCTCCCCTTGTGCTCTGGTCTCTGCCACGTGCTCCACCGGGCGGTGGGAAAAGGAGGCTGCCGGGTCCTTGAGGGCCTGATCCACTTCATCCAAGCTGAGCGTGTTGCCTTCGAGGGTGGTGGTGTTGTAGGTCCAGCCGTGGTTGAGGCGCTGGAGGGAGATTGCAAGCTGGCACTCCGCGAGAACGACGTGGGCTTCGTCAAGTCGCGGAGAATCGAGATATTTAAAAACTTCGACGGCTCGAAACGCACAGTGCAAGGCTTCGGTGAATTTGCCTTGGTGAGCCAGCGCAATCGCAAGGCGATGATTGGAGGTGGCCAGCATTTCTTGGTGGCCTACACTCTCCGAGAGCGGTATGGCCTCTCGGGCAAAGCGTTCGGCTTCGTTCCAGTCGCCACGGGCTAGGGCAAGTCTGGCGAGATTTCCAGTGCAGAGTGCTACAACCTCGGGGGGCCCAAACTCATTTCCGATTTTGATTGCTTCCCGATAAAACTCCTGGGCGACATTTGTGTTGCCCGCCTCCAATTGGGCATTTCCAAGCTCGGTGAGAGCAGTGCTTTCGTCCTTGCTTCCGGTGGAGAGCTTGCGGTGGAGAGCAAGTGCTTCCTGGCACGCCGCGATTGCGGCACCGTGCTCGTGCTTGAGGAGACGCCCGATCCCTAGTAGTTGTAGACTAATTGCACTCTCCCTAAGCCCTGCCTTCGCCTTCCTCCAGTATTTATCGGCGCGTATTGCGCTTGCAATAACAGCATCGGCATCTCCATGCCGGCGATGGATCATCCCGATTTGGTAGGCTCTCCAGCCTGCCTTGTAGTAGTCTCCGGCCTCAATGGCGCGGGTCTCGGCGCCGATGCAGATAGTTTGCCAGTGGTCCCACCGTCCGGTGAAGTCGAGGAACCGCTGGATGGCATCGGTCATCGTTTGGAGGTCTTCAATTGGCCGAGCCAGAATAAGGGGTATGGCTGGGGATATGGTGGGCCAAGCAGCGTCGAGGATTTGGAATTGGGCATAATTGTCGTAGCCATGTTCGATAATGAGTATCTGAGCTTGCTGTTGCAGTCGTTCCCCGGTTTCTCGGACCGGTTCCACGTGGTGCCGCCTCAGGTATTCAGCAACAAGTGGCACGAGGGTGAACTCCGTTTCCTCGTCATCGGGAGAAACGAGGGAGCGGTTGGCGAGAGAGCGGAGGGCGGGTTCGGCGGAGGCCTGATCGATGCCGGCTACTGTCGCGATATGCTCGATTTTTGCAGGGAGGCTGAAGTAAGTGAGGGCGCATAGGACTTTTTCCTCGTCCGGGGTGAACTCCGTGGCGAGGTCGCCGAAGATGAATTCGAGCGGGTCGTTGTCCGGCGGGCAGGAGCTGAGAAAGGCAAGGGCGTCCGCGAGGGTGCGGCAACTCCCCCGGCCGAGCTGTCCGGCGACCCAGCGGAGGAGGAGGGGTTTGCCGGCGGTCCGTTCGTAGAGCTGGATGCGTTCGGCCTCGCTTGTTTTGGCGAGGAGCTTATTGTGAGTGGCGAGGTCGGCGAGGGTTTCGAGGGCGGCTGCCTGGTCGAGTTTTTCGAGAGGGATGGAATCGGCGCTGGACCCGATGCGGCGGCGGCTGGTGAGGATGGCTTTGCACCCCTGAGGGAGGCGCTTGACGAAGGTGAGGATTTGTCCGCGGTCGTCTCTGGAGAGGGACTCGAGGTTGTCCAGAATGAGGAGGGTGCGGGTGCCGCTGAGAGCACCCAGCAGGAGGCGAATGCGCTGGTCTTCGGGAGATTTGGGGATCCCGGGGTGGTTGAGTTCCCTTGCGAGTTCGTTGAGCAGGGCGAGGTATCCGGGGATGAGGAGGTTGCCAAAATGGCGGACGCCGTCGTCGTCCATCTCGCGTTCCTTGATGGAGACAAAGATGATGCGCTCGAACTGGCCGGGCGGGCAGTCGTAGGCGGCGCGGATGGCGAGGGATGTCTTGCCCATGCCGCCGGGGCCGTCGATGAGGGCTCCCCAAGTGCGGGACTCGGGGTCGAGGGCTTCGCGGATGGTGGCCAGCTCCGCCGTCCGCCCGAAGAAGGGCTGGAGGCGGGGGAGATTGTGCGGGGTTGTGGTGGAGAGGGGGCGGTCGGGCGGAAAGGCGGGGGCTGGTGCGGAAGCTGCTGTGACCGGGAAGGCGGGCTTTTCACCGGGGCTGGTGGGCTGAAGCCCGCCAAGCAAGGCAGTGAGACAGGCGGGCTCGTCTTTACCGACCAGGTCGATGTAAACACGTGTCTTGTGTAGATCGTTCAGTTCAGCCCTGGCCACGCGGACGGGGATGAGAAGGCCGAGGGTGCCGGCGGGGTCCTTAGCATAAAAAACGTTCCACTCGGCCTGGCCGTGTTCGGATTTCAGGTAGTCCGGTGAGAGGACGGCGATCATGCGCCTGCTTTGCTGGAGGGCCTTCTGCATTTCGACGACCCAGGAATTTCCGGGCCGGAAGTGCCACTTCTGGAACCGGCAGGTGTGGCCCCGGGCCTGAAGCTGCCAAGCGATCCATTCCGCCCAGGCTTCATCCCTGGCGGTGTGGCTGATGAAATAATCAAAAGTGGAGGCTGCCGGATCGCTGACCATGCGGTGCCTACTGAAGCGACGGTGGGGGGAGAATGCGAGGGAAATGTTTTGAAGGGTTTCCGAGCCTTGGGGGCAATGGGGTCAGGCGGCTGGGGGCAGATGATGCACCGCAGGGTTTCCCTGGGCGAAGGGATCGATCCCGTACCAGACTCGGGCAACTGCCAAACGTGGATTCTTACAAACCATTGGCCTGTATTGATAGCCGCTTCACGGAAATCGGGCGGCTGACGGGACGGCAGCGCTTCCGGGCCGGCGTTGGGGCGCTGGGGACTCGCAAAGTCTGGTTCCTTGGGTGAGGGCATAGCAGGGGCTGGGGGGGGGAGGCTGGCGAAGGTCGTCGGTGAGAGGAATTTGGTTGTGGTTTTTATGGCGCATGCGGAACTGTGAGCAGGTCCGCGTCTGACGGTCACGGGGACGACTCGGATTACTGCAATCCGAGTCGTCGGGACGGTTTTCCCAGTCGTCGGGAAGATTTTCCCAGCTGTCGGGAGGACTTTCCCTGTCGTCGAAAGGATTTTCCCAGTCGGCGGAAAGGCAATCCCAGTCGGCGGTTTGGCAGCGGGATGCCCACCAGCACGGGCACATGGAGACTGCGATTTTCGTCTGCAAGTAGACTTGCAGGGGAAGCATGTGCCTTTGCAGCCGAAAAGTAAGCGGTCGCAGGGGAGGAATGTAGACGTGCAGCCGAAGCAGACGCGGTCGCGGGGTTCGGGCCGGCTGGGGCGTGGGGGAGCGGATTCGGGTTCTGTTTTTATCGTCCACCCCTGAGTGATCCCGCCTGCTCGGGTGGTGAGCGGTGTGGGCGCAGTGCCAGTCGTTGGGGACAGGAGCGACAATTGTTGAAGAAGTATTGTTGATTTGGGAGGGGGCCGGGCTGCGGCGTGGGATGCGTATAAGTGAGATTGATAGGTTGAAGCAGTGAAAGATACGAAAATCCCTGATGCGATTTGGCGTGACAGTGGCGGGAAGGAGGCATTTAAGTGAAGGCGGGCTCCAACCGCCCTCCACAACATGAAAACCAGTCTAATTCCCTCGTGCCTTGGTCTCGTTCTGCTGCTTGCGCTCCCGGCCTTTGCGACGCCGGAGATTTCGATCAATGACGTCAGTGTTGCTGAAAGTGCAGGTAATGCGGTATTTACGCTCACGCTTTCCGAGGCGTCGGCGACGCCGGTGACGGTGGACTGGGCGACGCAGGACGGGGTGGCGGCGGCGCCGGGGGACTATTCGACGAGGACCGGGACTGTGACGTTCCCGGCGAATGTGCTGACGCGGACGATCTCGGTGCCGGTGATCAATGACACGGAGGGGGAACTGGCGGAGACGTTTTATGTCTACCTCAGCAACGAAAGCCCAAACGCGGTGCTGGTGGACTCCTACGGGGAGGGGACGATCCAGGAGAGCGACATCACGCAGATGAGCTGGGATCCGGGCACGGCGCACCTGGGGACGGTGGTGCAGACGGGGACGGCGACGCCGGTGGGGAAAAAGTATTTCAAGATCACGGCGCAGGCGCTGGCGACGGGCGGGTGGCGGACGGCGCTGCGGGTGACGGCAGGGCAGGCGGACCTGTATGCGTCCCGGTATTACCTGCCGACGCCTGGCAGTGCTGAGCTGAGTTCGGCGGCGACGGGGTCGGACGGCTGGGTGTTGCGCGGGGACGAGTTCAGCGAAGGGGAGACGTGGTATGTGCTGGTGGATGTGACGACGGCGGCGACGTGGCGGCTGTACTCCGGGGACGTGTATGTGCAGAACCTGGGAACGCTGGGCTATACGGACACGAATGCGAACGGTGCGTACAATATTGGCGAGCCGGTGCTGGCGTCGGGCAGCGGGGCGGTGGACATCGGGCCGGAGGGGATGCGTTTTTTCCGCCAGGTGGCGCCGAACGGGACGCCGGCGTGGAGCCTGTGGCTGAGCGGGGACACGCGCCCGCTGGCGGTGCGGCAGGCGGTGGTACCCTTCCACCAGCCGTCAACCTACGACCACAAGCAGGCGGGGGCGATGCTGCTGGTGCCGGACTATCTGAGCAGCAGTTCGGCCTACTTTTTCAGCGTGGCGGGGACGCCCGGGGAGGTGGTGACGCTGGACTCGCGCATCCAGAGCGTGACGGATGTGGCGTTCAACTCGACCCAGTCAAACGTGAGTGTGACGGCGGCGCCTTTCCGGGTTTACCGGGTGCAGGTGCCGATCGACCAGATCGCTTGGGATGTGAGCACGACGGCGGCCTCCGGGGACCCGAATGTGTGCGTGCGGCGGAACAATGTGCCGTCGCAGTGGTTCAATGACGCGTTCTCCGAGGTGTCCGGTCTGGGGACGGACAGCCTGACGCTGGTGCCGCAGTTTCTGACGAACGACACGTGGTTCATCACGGTCTACGGGGCGGGGAGCTACCAGTTCACCCTGAAAAACGGTCCGCCGGTGATCACGCCGATGAACTACGTGGACACGAAGGTGAATGACCAGACGAACCGCGCGGGGTGGAGGTTTTACTCCGTGTCGGACATCCCATCGCAGACCGGGTCGCTCGGGTGGCAGCTCTCCCTGGCGAACCAGGTGGCGGGGACGGAGATCGCGATCCGGCGGAATGCGGTGCCGGGGCGGTGGAACTACCGGAATGCGTTTGACGGATATGCCAACGGGAACCCGGGGTATGTGGACCAGGCGAGCGACACGGGGCTGCTGCAGCAGCCGGGGCACCAGGCGGACATCTGGTATGTGGGGGTGTACTGGCCGGGCTCTGTGCTGGGCGCCTTTACTTTGAATGCAGCGGCCATTTCGCCTGCGACGGTGGCTTTCAACGGGGGGACGTCGGCGGTGACGGCGCAGTTGCGGAATTCGTGGCGGTGGTTCCGGGTGGATGTGCCAGCGGGTGTGCTGGGGTGGGACGTGAGGGTGAGGAGTGTGACGGGGGGAACGCCCCGGATGGTGGTGGCGCGGGATGTGCTGCCGTCATCGATTGGTACATCATTTTACTACCCCTCGACTTCTGAAAGCTGGCCGAGCGGATATTCGTGGGCACAGGGTTACGACTGGACGCAAAGGTACCTTGATGCCGGGGAGGTGGATCAATCCTACCGGCGCTTTGTGGCGGGGATGGGGCGTCCGCTGGAGGCGGGGACGTATTACATCGGGGTGCAGAATGCGGACTCAAGCAACGAGGCCGGGTACACGGTGGAGAGCCGGGGAATCGGGGCGGGGCAGTTCTACCCTGTGACGGCGCTGGGGCTGGCGGCGGGGAGCAGCGCGACGATCACGAACCTCGCGCCGCGCGAGGCGAAGTATTTCAAGGTGACGGTGCCGGCCAACACGCCGAGCTGGGAAGTGACGCTGGACCCGACGGTGGGTGAGATGCTGCTGATGGTGAGGCGTGGGACGATTCCCGATCCGGAGCCGGTTTGGAGCAATATTGTGCAATATGACGGCTATTCACGGGAGATGCGTGTGCAAAAGGACGGGCCTGAGCGGTATGTGTTTCTGCCGCTGGACGGGCAGGATTTCGTGGTGGCGGGTGACTACTACCTAGCGGTGGTGAGCGAGGGGCAAAATCCGGTGGATGGGAGCCACACGGGGACGGGGACGAGCAGCGGGGTGCTGACGAGCCGTGGAGCGCTGGTGGTGCCGAACCCGGGCGCGGCGACGGTGGGAGGGATCAGCCAGGCGGTGAGTCTGGTGGGGGGGCAGATGAAGGGGTATCGCTTCACCGTGCCTGCGGGAACGGCGACGCTGGAGATGCGGCTGACGAACCGTGTGGGGAATCCTGTGATGGCGGTGACGAACGGATTGAGGCTGCCTCCGGGGGGCGCTTGGAGTGAGGGCGGCTCGAACTTGAGCCCGTATGGAAGCGATGATGACTTGATCACCATAGCGAACCCTCCGTCGGGCGACTACAGCGTGAGCGTGTCTGCGGGTTCTGTTGCTGGCGGCTGGCCGGCGGCTTCGGCGACGCTTTTGATCCAGGCGGTGCCACCGGCGGTGGTGGCGTTCAATGCCGGGACATCGGCGGTGACGGGCCAGCAGGCGCAGTCGTGGAAATACTTCCGGGTGGACGTGCCAGCGGGTGTGCTGGGGTGGGA
>JANOAS010000350.1:0-15387 GCA_031411255.1 bacterium | reverse complement strand
TGAACTAAATCCGAAACGATACGTGTGGAGGGCAAAGGGTGAGGAAATTTTAGCCAAGCTCCAGAGAGCCAGGGAGGCAGTGGGAAAAGTCAGCGGGCTTGAAAAATTCTGTTCAGCTACTTCTCAGGCAGCACACTAGAGTCATGATCGTGCAGCCCGCAAACGCGAAAGGAATCGATTCACCGTCCAAGCATCACTCGGTTCTTGCCCTGACCGGGCTCGCCTATGCCCTCTTCCTGGCCAGCGCCATCATTTTTGACTCCATCCTCTGCACGAATCATCTGCGCGGCGCTCGCTCCGGATTTGTCCATGGCATCTTCTGCATTGTTCCGTGGTGCCTGGTGGTTCTGCCAGTCTCCGGGCTGGTCCACGCACTCTGCCGGCGAAACGGCTGGTGGCGGGCGCGGACCATTGCGCTGCTCCTGCCGGGAATGGCTTCAGTCATCTTTCTGTCAGGCTCGCTGATCCTTGCTCCGCCGACGGCGGCAAATCTGTTCAAAAAGAACACAGGGCAGCCTCTTCCGCCCGGCTGCACCGAGGTCAGAATGTTCCATGAAGGATCCTGCCTCGGATTCGGCATGACCAGCATTTTTTCGTTCCGCTGCCGGCCGGAGGACACCGATGAACTCATCCGCATACTCCGCATACTCCGCATGGATCCACAATCGGACCAAAGTCAAACCCAGCCTCTCAACATCATAAATCGCAACGTCACAGCCTCGTGGCCGGATCCCGCAACCTGGAAGGGAAGCAATGTCTATTTCGTGGACGACGACGACAGCATCACCGGACTCTGGCAGGCATGGCTGATTGCCGACTCCACACGGGAAAGAGTTTACGTGGTCGTGGACCAAGGCTGAGCCTCCATGCGATCCAGGCTGGACGGGACAAAGCCTCAACCGGGTGCCATCACGAGGCTCACACCGCAGGCACCGGGCGGGAGCCGGCAGGCTGGAGGGGGCAGCCTGCCGTCTCCACCGGGGTCCCTGCCCCGCCGGGTCAGGGTTCCAGAAGGTCGATTTTGTAGAAGCGACGTTGGATGCCATTCGGCACGGTGAGCGTGCGCTCTTGGAATCCATTGGTGCCGGGGATGTCCTCAACAGGAGTCCATGAGCCCGGACTGCTGCTCTGCTGGAGGCGGAAGGTGAGCCCCGGGGCGCTGCGCCACTGGAAGCGGAGGCTGCCGGCAGAGGCGGGAAGCATGAGCGGCTGGAGCGGAGAATCATATTGGGCCGGGTTTGTCCCGAGGCGCTCCTCGGCCGCATCGGCCACGCCGTCACCATCCCGGTCGAGCGGATTGAGGCGGAGTTCGCCGAGATTCAGCACGCCCCCGGCCGTGACAACACCGGTGACAAGACGGGGGGCGAAACCCGCCGCCTCGACAAGCACGCGCACGGGGCCCGGATCCACCAGCGGCAGTGTGAAGGTGCCATCTGCAGCGATGCGGGGACCGGCCAGCCACGGGTAGTCCGGCAGGGAAATGCGGGCATCATTTTCGGCGAGAGCCCAGGGCAGTTTCAAATCCCCAAGCAGAGTCCCGAGCGCAGGTGCTGAAACCACGCGCACCGTCTGGACGAGGGCGACGGACTGATTCCCCGCAGCATCCCGCAGCCAGACGTATACCCGGGCGAGACCGGCGGAATTCGGGGCAAGTGTCCACGCCCTGGTCGCCGAAGCGGCCTGCCAGACGAGTGGCGAGCCGAGAGCCGGCTGGTTCTGGATGGCGAACTGCGTCGTGTCCGCATCGATGTCAAAATTGAGCATGACGCTGGTGGAGGTGACGCGCGAGGCTCCACTGCCGATGCCGAAGTGTCCGCCAGGGGGAATCATGTCGCCACGCACGGTGCCACTGAAGACAGGGCCGGGTGCACTGACCGAACCAGTCGTGCCGACCGAGACCAGGTAGTAGTCGTACTTCGTACCAACCGTGAGCCCGGTGTCCCGGTAAAGCCCGTGGCTGGGACCGGCGGGAATGGTGGCGACCTGCGTGAAGGCGGCAGTTCCGGTGCGGCGGAAAAGGCGCATCTCCGAGTAGTCCGTCCTCATGCCGGGACGAATGAGGAGGGAATTGGGCACAGCGGTCCCGGGTACCTCTTCGTCGCGACGCTGGGTGACGACGAGCCCCTCCACCGGACGGCGCACCAGGTCATCGCGAGGATCGAGCGGGTTCGCGCCGCGGGCCAGCTCGGACGCATCATTTTCACCGCCATGGTCGGTGTCCGGCTGCGCCGGGTCGGTGCCGATCTGGTATTCCACCAGGTTGATCAAAGTGTCGCCGTCACTGTCGTTGGCTGCGTCGGCGAGCGCGGGATTGAGCGGCAGGTGGCGCTGCTCGTAGCGGGTCACGATCGTGTCGCCATCCGCATCGGGCGTGGGATTGTCATTCACGTCCGAGATCTGGAATGAACCCTTTTCGATGCGGGAAAAGACGCGTCCGTCGTGGTCGGTGCCACCCGCCTTTACCACCACCTGATAAGAGCCCCACTCTGGTGCAGGCGCGGGGGTTTCCGGCGGGTTCAAAACGGAGAAGTTGGCATTGATCGTGGGCGTGTAGTCGGCGGCGTAGATGCCGTCACCCGGCTGGCCGTCGCCATGGCAGCCGTCATCGTAGAGGGGCAGGCGGACCACGGGCTGGCGGGGGTTGGTGATTTCTGCGTCCACGGTGCAGCCGGTGAGGGCGCCAGCGTGATCGGTCAGATCAAAGAGGAGGCGCATGGGCAGACCGCGCAGTCCACGGCGGTAGGTGGGCAGGGCAGTGTCGATGCCGACCTGGCTGAACCAGAGGCTGGACTGGGCTCCCTGTTTGTTCCGGCCCGACAGGGTGCCGTAGAGTGCAGGCGACCCGCTGGTGGCCTGGGCGGTGATCGTCCATGTGCCTGCACCCAGGGCAGGGAGGTGCATGACCCAGTGCGCGAGGTTGAGTGAATTCGTCCCGTCCGTGCTGTCCCCCGTGTGGACCTGGACGCCACCCACGCCAGATGTGGCGGTGCTTCCATCCGGCCGGGTGACGGTGAAGTTCAGAGTGTCGGTGGCCGTTCCCCAGAAAAAGGAAAGTCGTGCGTCCGAGATGCCGCCCTCGGCCACGTTGATCGTCCAGGTCTTTGACCCGCTGCTGGCCAGAGTGGCCTGCGACTCCCAGATTCGCTCATGGCGGCGGATTTTTTCCTCCGCGCTGACAAAGGCGTCGGCCAGGCAAAACCACAGGCTGGACGATGCCCCGCCACCGCCACCGCCCGAGTAGGCCTCGCGCGAGGAGGGAGAGGTGGCCGAGACATCGACGTAGAAATAATCTCCTCCCGTTTCATCAGCGATCTGTTTGAGCAGATCTTCATTGATGCTGGGCCCCACACCGATGACCTGCACCCGTACACCGGCGGTAAGAAGGGCGGCCTTGATGCTGGAGTAATAGTTCGGCGCATTCTCCGCACCGTCGCTCAGCAGGATGGCCCAGTGCTCCGCCGCAGGCTGGCCTGAGATGGCGATGTTCAGCCGGGCAGTATCAAGCCCGTCGCCAATGGAGGTGGTGCCGGTTGGCGCGGCACTGTAGATGCCCCACTTGAGCAGGAAGCGCTCCAGGTCGGATGACATGGTCTGGAGTGGGTAAAGCAGTGTCGCATTTTCATTGAAAGCCACCAGGCCCAGCTGGTCATTGGATCCGCCAAGGTCGGTGAAAAGGGCGGCTGCATTGCGCGCAGCGTCGATCTTTTTCGTGCCGGTGGAGGGGCTGTCCATGCTGCCAGAGCGGTCAAGCACAAGCATCTGATCAAGCAGGCGCGGCTGGTAGATGATGCATTCCTGCTCGGTGTCGGTGGCGAGCGAACGATACTGCACCGTGAGGTTGTACGTGGTGGTGGCCGCAGTTTTCACCGGAGCCTGGCAGGTGAGCCAGAACTGGCCTGCCACGTTGACCCCATTGATTACGGTCGCCTTGTTCGCCGGGTCCACAGTTCCCACGTAGACGGTGAAATCCGAGGCCTGCAGCCCCTGAACAAAGGCCTCGCCAAGGGCGGAAGGACCCGTCATCTGCAGCTTCACGAGGAACCGCTCGGGAGCGGCCTTGTCGTCCACATAGGCCGGGTAGGCGGAGTTTGGCTCGACGATGTTCATGGTCGGCGATCCGCAGGCAAAGGTCACTGAGTAGTCGACCTGCGAGTCCGAAAGCGTCCCACCAACGTATGGTTTGGTCCCGCCATCAAGACCGGCCAACACGAGCCGGAAGCCGGTGTAGTAGTCCGCCGCCAACGGCGGCTGGGCGAGCACGACGGAGAAGGCGCCACCCGGTCCGAGCTTCGCTTGGTGCAGGCTGACCACACTGTCTCCCTTCCTGGCCAGCAGGGCGAAGGCTCCTTCATCCCCCTCCGTGCCGAGGCTTCCGGAAAATCCAACGATGCCGGTGCAGGTCGGGGAGATCGTCACATCGTAGTAGCGGGCGTTCATTTCCTGAAAACTGCCCGTCCTGGTGAGGGCGCCACTCGTGCTGCTCAGTGCCAGCGTTTCCTGAATCGACGGTTCACCGTAGTTTCTCGCAGCATCGTCGACGTAGGAGTAGCGGTCAGGGCTGCCGACTGCACTGAAATTCAACTGGGCCGTTTTTGTCTGGGATCCGTTGGCGATGCAAAAATCAATGAACAGATCATCCAGCGGCGTCCCCTTGTCGATCACGCTCCAGGTGCTCTGGCGGTCTCGATCTGCGATGGACATTTCCATCAGCTCATAGTTGGAGGTGGAGTCCGAGCTGTCTGTGTTTTCAAGCAGGTGCTTGATGAAATCATTCCCCACCCCGGGCTCAGTGCGGGTGGTGCCGTACTGTTCCGTCAGGTAGGTCCACCACAGGGCGCCGCTGTAGCTGTGGGACCACAGGGATGACGGCGCTCCGGTGTCGAAATTCACCCCGCTCAGGTACGTACCGACCCGCGAGAGGTAACCGGAGCCGATGTCTGTATCGACGGAATTCCAGATCTTGTCCTCCATGGTGGCGGCCAGCCCCTCCGTGAAGAGCCCTCCGATGGCGTCCTCCTGGTCTATGCCGAGGAAGGAATTGCAGTAGGCGTACTCCACCCCGTGGAACATCTCATGGGTCACCGTCGCGCGGAGGTCGTCCAGCGAAGTGGGCGAGCCGGCCACTGCGGACGGTGCCACACTGGCTGCGGGGAGCGTGTCCGTGTTGAATTTGATTCGAGCCCGGTTCGCATTCCCGTCCACCTGCGAACCGGCGGGTGCACTGGCGGGAAGATCAATGTGGTCCAGGAAGATGTTTTTGAAATCGATGCGCGGATCCTTGAATCCATGCGTCTTGAATCCATCCACCACGCCCCTGACCTCGCTGGCCGCAGCCGTGGAGGGATCCACGATGTCGGCGACCGTGTTCGCATCGGTCTCGCTGGCGTAACCATGAGTCGGCCATCCAGCGACCCAGGTGCCCTTGTTGAAGGTGATGGCCCATGATTCATGAGTCGTGGTGATGGTGGTGATCGCAGAGCTGCCTGACTGGAAAAGGAGGAGCGCTGCGGCGACGCGGAGACAGACGGGTATTTTCATGGGCGGCGGGTGATGACGGGTTGAGGTTTCATCCCCTTCTCCGCAGCCAGCAGCCCGACCTTACAGCCCTCGTGAAACTATTTTTCCGGCACCGGCTCCGCCTCATGCATGCGGCCGTAGTCCACCACGAGGCGGCCGTCCTCCAGTTCTGTGTAGATCTCCACGAACCGGTGCCCGTGGCGGATGTCGCTCCAGGAATAGTCGGCCAGGCTGTGCACGGGGGACTGGATGACGGTGTCGATGCACACAATGGAGGCCAGGAAGCGCACGCCGGTTTTCTCGATGGACTCGGGCGTCTGCCCGTAGAGCGGGCTGCTTTCATCGATGATGTGCCGGATCGTCAGCGCGGACGGAAACATGATGAGCCGGTCGTATTCGAGCTTCAGGGTGTAAAAGCGCCGCACGTCGTCGTCCTCAAGGACGCTTTCCTTGCGGATCATCATGAGGCGGAATTCCGCCTCCACCATGGGCTGCTGCTGGAGGTTTGCCACGCGCAGCTGGAGGGCGGGCTTGCCATCGAAAGGGCAGATCACCAGTGAATCACTAAAAACGAGCCGGGCGACGGGCCGGGAGAAGCGGACAAAGATGAGGCCGGTGACCACGGCCATGAAGAAGAGGCCGATGACGATCTCGATGGTCGTCACCACGTCCCCGTAAAGCGTGACTGGATACAGGTGGCCGAAGCCGACGGTGGAAAGCGTCTGCACGCTGAAGAAGAAGGCATCTGAAAACGACCCCGGCGGCATCTCCGCAATGCAGGCGCCGCCGGCCAGGTAAACGCAGGCGAAGAGGACGTTCAGCAGCACGTAAACCGAGAGGACAAGCAGCGCAAACTGCGCCCAGCTCAGGGTGAGAACAGTGCGGTAGAGATCGCGCCACTCACCGGTGGTGGTGTTGGTCCGGAGAAATTCAATCTTTCCTGCGCGAATGGCGATGGGGGAAGGTGGCTTTTTCATGGAAATCGGTGGAGCCGACAACCTCAAGGTCCTCAGGCTCTCGGGTGGAAATTCCGGTGGACGGTTTTCAGCTGCTCGTGATCGACGTGAGTGTAGATCTGGGTGGTGGCGATGTCGGCGTGGCCGAGGAGTTCCTGGATGACGCGCAGGTCCGCTCCGTTTCCGAGCAGGTGCGTGGCAAAGGAATGGCGGAGGAGGTGCGGATAGACGTTTTCATCGATGCCGGCCATCCTGGCGCGATCTTTCACGATCTGCCAGATGCGCTGGGTTGTGAGCTTCGTGCCGCGGCGCGAGATGAAGACCTCCCCCCCGGTCTTGCGCGTGACGAGCCGCTTGCGCTCGCCCTCCAGGTAGTGGTGCAGTGCCTCGCGCGCCCGGCTGCCCACGGGAACGATGCGGGTCTTGTTTCCCTTTCCAGTCACGCGGATGAAGCCCTCCTCCAAGTTGAGAGCTTCGAGCCGGGCATTCACCAGCTCTGAAACCCGGAGGCCGCTGGAGTAGAGAAGCTCCAGGATGGCGCGATCACGCGGGCCGAGCGGCTCGCTGAGCGGCACAGACTCGATGAGCCGGGAGAGCGGGGCCTCGTGCAGGGTGTCCGGCAGCAGCCTCTCTGGCCGCGGGGACATGATGCCGTCACTGGGATCCGCCGCCAGTCTCCCGCGCGAGAGGAGGAAACGAAAAAAGATGCGCCACGAGATGATGACGAGCCGCAGACTGGATGCGGCCAGCCCTCCGGATTTCCGCGCCGCGAGGTAGGCGGTGAGGTGCTCCTGGCGAATGTCCGCCGGGAGGGAGACGCCGTGGTTTTTCGCCAGCCACGCAGCGGAGTGCTCGAGGTTCCGCCGGACGAGGAGCTGGTAGTTGTCTGAGAGCCCCCGCTCGGTGGCCAGATGGAGGATGAAACTGTCAATGGCGGTTTCCACAGGGGGCAGTGTGGCGGGGAATCACCGGGGAAGCAAATCCCACCCGAGCCGGGCGATGAGAAGGGTGACGACGACGATGAAGAGCCGCCGCACAAAAACGCTGCCATGTTTTAACGCGAGGCGCGTCCCGACAAACGAGCCCGCCAGATTGCACGCGCCCATGGCGAGCCCGATGCCCCAGTACACCTGCCCCGCAGGGATGAAACAGAGCAGTGCGCCAATGTTGGTGGCCAGGTTCACCACCTTTCCGCAGGCGGACGCGTGCAGAAAATCGAACCCCATGAAAACAATGAATGCGGCAATGAGAAAGCTGCCCGTCCCGGGGCCAAAGAATCCGTCGTAAAACCCAAGCACCAGCCCGGTGACGCCCCCCAGCACCAGAGCCCGGCGCCCCTCAGCCCTAGGCGTGTGGAAGCGGCCCCACTCTTTTTTCCACAGGGTCCACGCCATGACCGCCACGAGCAGCCCGAAAATAAGCGGCTTCAGCACGCCAGGGTGGATGTGCGAAACCACCCGCGCTCCGGCACAGGAAGCCACCAGGGCCGCTGGCACCGCCACGCCCAGCACCCGCCAAGGCAGGGTCAGCCTCGTGGCATACCGGCCCACAGCAAAAGACGTGCCGCAAATCGACGACAGCTTGTTCGTCCCGAAAACGCACGCAAGATTTCCCGCCAGCGGAGCCGGCAGGAAAAGCAGCAGCGCCGGCATCTGGATGAGCCCGCCCCCGCCGACCACGGCATCGACCAGCCCGGCGAGAAAGGCAAAGAAGCAGAGAAGCAGCATGGGAAAAAGTCAGGCGGGTGCGGTTTTCAGTCGAAGGCTGTGGGGTTTTTGACAGGATGCTCCAGCGCGAAGGCTCTACAAATACCAGTCGCAATCAGCCTTCCGTTGACGCCTGCCCCGCGCCGTTCAACCCGGCGGCCAGCCCAGCTCACGTCCAGCCAGGAGGTGGATGTGCAGGTGGGGCACGGTTTCGCCAGCATCCCGCCCGTGGTTGATGACGAGGCGGAAACCTGCCGTCTCACGGTCCTTCACCCCGAGCTGTTCGGCGATTTTTCCGCTGGCCACGAGGAGTCGGCCGAGGATTTCCACGTCGTCGTCCGAGGCCTCGCCCACACGCGGGATCACCTTTTTCGGCACGATGAGGACATGGACCGGAGCCTTCGGGGTGATGTCCCGGAAGGCCAGGCAGAACTCGTCCTCAAACACAATGTCCGCCGGGATCTGGCGGGCGATGATTTTCTCAAACAGGGTCATGGCAGCGGGATGCAGGAGCGGGGTGATTCAATGACGGCAAAGGCATTGTGATTGTGGATCGACTCGTAGTTCTCCGCCTCCACGCGGAACCACGTGATGGCCGCGTGACTCTGGGAGCGGGCGGCCACATTGCGGACGACGTCCTCGACGAAAACCGGGTTGTCGTAGGCGCGCTCGGTCACGGCCTTTTCGTCCGGGCGCTTGAGCACACTGTAGAGTTCGCAGCTGGCGCTCAGCTCCACGAGCCGGATGAGGTCCTCTATCCAAATGGGGTCTGAAAACCGGACGGAATACTTGACCAGCCCGCGCTGGTTGTGCGCACCGCGGTCGCTGATCGCCTTGGAGCACGGGCAGAGCGTGGCCACGGGCACCTCCACCGTGACGACGAAATCCGTGACCTCCGTCGTGGCATCCACGTCAAAGACGACGCCGTAGTCCAGCAGGCCCTTCGCCCCGGTGGCCGGCGCGCTCTTTTCCAGGAAAAAAGGAAAGCGGAACTCCACATGCGCCCGCTGGGCGGAGAGGCGGCGCAGCAGCTCCTGCGGCAGGGCGGCGATGGCCCGCACGTCGAGCGTGTTGCCGTGGGCGTTCAGCGCCTCCACGAACCGGCTCATGTGCGTGCCCTTGTGGTCGTGCGGCAGGTCCACCGCCAGCGAGACGGTGGCGATGCTGTTTTGCACGCTGTGCGCCTTGTCCCGCACCTGCACGGGAAACCGGAGACCCCTCACCCCCACGCGGTCGATGGGCAGGTTTCGGTCGTCTCGTTCGCTCTGGGTGTCGGTCAGTTCTGTCATCTCGATTGGGACGCCTACTACGCTCAGAAATCACGCATTTGCAAGCGGACCGCGCCCAGTGTTTGCCAGGCTCAGAGCCGGATATTTCAGCCCCAGCTCGTCCCGCAGCGCCAGCAGCGCCTCCGCATTGCCCTTTGCGTCGTCCACCGGATGATGCGTGTGCCGGGTCCGGCGGAGGTGTTTGAAGTTCTGGCTCATGTCCCGAACCAGGCCCTTGTAGAGCGGGCCCAGATTTGTCGATGTAAAACCAAAGGGATTGCCGCCCGTGAAGTGATGAAAGTACCAGTTGATGAACTGCCAGTCGAATCCGTTGTTGTCCGAAACGAACATCGGCCGCCCCGCGGAATGCTCCGCCAGCCAGGCTTGGAATTCAGTCATGACCGCTGCCGGTTCGGGAAACTCCAGCGTCTGCTCCCTCGTAAACCCGCTCACCGCCAGCGCCTCCGGCACCCAGCGTTCCGAGCTCGGCAGCAAGCGTCCATAGAACGTTTTCTCAAGCCCGGGCTCCACGACCACGGCTCCGAAGCAAATCATCGAATAATCCCCTGGGATGGGGCCATCGGATTCGATGTCGACCATGATGAAGCTCATTTGAAAGCTGCCATTTTTGACTTTGCGCGGACCGGAATGGAGCAGGCTGGGAGTTTACCCGCTGCGGTTGGACTCTTGTTCCAGCAACCCACTTGGGTGCCCGTCGGGATCAAGCACGACAGCTATCATTCCGCAGGGGGGCAAGACGCCGCCCCCGCCCAAAACAAAAAGGTCTGCCCCCGGTGAAGGGGGCAAACCTGTCGAAAGGAATGCGACTGGGCACCCGCTCCCGGGTTACGGGAGGAGGTTGATCGCGCGGGCCCGCTTGATTTCGCGGGTGATGACGCGGTGCATGTGGGCGGAGACGCCCGTGATGCGGCGGGGAATGATCTTGCCGGTCTCGGAAGTGAACTTCTTCAGGATTTCCGGGTGCTTGAAGTTCAGCTTTTCTGCCGGCACGTCCAGACGGCGACGCGGAAGGCGGCGGTTGGCGCGACGGAAGGCGGAGAGGCGTTCTTTGGTTTTTGGTTCCATGATCTTGAGTGGGAAATTGGATTAGCGCAGTTCCCGGTGGAGCGTGCGGCGCTTGAGGAAGGGGTTGTACTTGACCTTCTCAAGACGGCCTGGGGTGTTCAGGCTCTTCTTGTTTCGGGTGGAGACGTAGCGGGAGGTTGGTTTGCCCTCTGCCTTGGCCTCGGTGCATTCGAGGATGATGATGTCGCGTGCCATAAATTCGTGTGTTGGGTGGAGGTGGTGTCTTAAGAGTCGTCGTCGGAGGCTTCTTCGCCGTCTTCGCTTTCCTCGCCGTCGGCATTCAGGCCGAAGAGGGAACGAACGGGGCGTCGGGCGGTGTAGCCCCGGTTTTCTTTTTCGATCTGGGCCTGGCACTCGACCGTGTAACGGGCAAAGGGCATGGCCTCAAGGCGGGCGTGGGCAATCCGCTTGCCGCTCATCTCACAAACACCATAGGTGCCGGCTTCAATGCGCTTGAGGGCTTCTTCGATTTCGTAGAGAGCGTCCTGTTCCTTGGAGAGTAGCTGGAGGGCAAAGTCGCGGTCGTACGCATCGCTGCCGGCGTCGGCCTGGTGCATCCCAAAGGCAGAGGCTTCGCTGCCTTCGGCACGGGAGCGCAGAGTGTCGCGCGCAACACCCTCCATGGCGTCGACGAGGGAGTCGCGCAGCTCGATGAGGTTCTGCTTCTGAGACTTGAGGAAGGCCGCGTGGGCTGCCTTGTCGAGCTTCTCGATCTTTTCCGGCACCGAAGGCGTGATGAAGCCGTTCTTCGGCGGGGAAATGGTCATCGCCTTCGAGGTGGAGGAGATCACTTTCGCCGGAGCCGGAGCTGCTTTTTTTCCCGATGCCTCTGGTTTTTTCGCCGTTTTCGCAGGGGCAGGCTTCTTCGCACTCGCCGCAGGAGCCGCTTTCGCAGGCTTCGCAGGGGTGGCTTTCTTGCTGGCTTTCTTGCTGGCTTTCTTGCTGACGTCTGCCTTCTTTGGCATAGAAATTCAGGTGGTTGCGGAAATTGGAAACGGGGGAAATAACCTTCGCTCTGGCGGAAGGGCGGAATAGGTAATGTGCTTTGCATGGAGGCGCAACACGAAATTCCAATCCCTTCTGCGTGGAAACGCGCTACCCTGCCCCGGAATCCGCCCCTCCGCCTCTGCGAATCATGAACACTCCATTCACTTGGGAACTGACCACCATCCACTTGAGCGAATCCTTCCGCATCGCGCACGGGGCCACGCAGGAGCGGCAGGTCATACGCCTCCGCGCGGAGGGTGCGGCCGGTCCGGCCCGGGGGGAGGCCCCTTTTGTGCCTTATTACGCCGAAAAACCGGAGCTGACCACCGCCTGGCTCGCCCAATTTTCCACCGTTCCGGACTCCGTGCCCGACGGCCCCCGTGCCGGCCGCCTCGCGCTCGATGTCCTCCGGCACGACCTCCTCGCCCAGGCTGCCGGGGTTCCGCTCTGGAAATTCCTGAGCCTGGACGCCTCCCGCCTGCCCCCACTGTGCCGCTCCATCGGCATCCCGGAGGACATCGCCCGCTTCCGCCGCCGCATCGCCACCATCGCGGCCCAGTTCCCAGTACTAAAACTGAAGCTCGGCAGCGGTTCGGCCGATTTCGACGAGGAAATCGTGGCCGCCGCCCGTGAATCGGCCCCCGGGCACCGGATGTTCGCCGACGCCAATGCCGGCTGGTCCGCCGAAACCGCCGCAGCCCTCATCCCCCGGCTCGTTCGTTATGGGCTGGAATTCATCGAACAGCCCGTCGGCCGCGACTCTCTGGACGGCTGGCGCGAACTCCGCGCCCGCCTCCCCCGCTGCCCGCTCCCCCTTTTCGCCGACGAGAGCGCGCAGGACGCCGCCGACGTGGCCCGCCTCGACGGTCTGGCCGACGGCGTGAACGTAAAACTCGTGAAGGCTGGCGGCATCGACCGCGCCCTGGAAATGATCGCCGCCGCCCGCGCCCGCAGGATGCCCGTCCTCCTCGGCTGCATGATCGAGAGCAGCCTCGGCCTCACCGCCGCAGCCCACCTCGCCCCGCTGGCCGACCTCGCCGATCTGGACGGCCACCTCTACCTCGCCCGCGATGACTTCGAGGGCCTGCAGATCACCCCGGACGGCCGCCTTGTCCTGCCGGAGGCGCCGGGGCTCGGGGTGCGGGAGCGGGTTTTGTAAATCCCGGGCCACCACGAGACGCAGCTCCCTGTTTTACCCCAGCGCCTGCCGCGTGCGCGCCACCAGCGGGCTGTCCGCCTGGGTGGAGCCCTTCAGCCAGTACGTGCTGGCTGCCAGGAAGGCATCGCGAAGGCCCGGGCTGATGTGCCGGTAGTCCTCCATGACGGCGGAGCTGAACTTGTAGTCGTGCGAGTCGGTTCCCTTCATGTAGATGAGCCGCTGCGCCGCCGTGGTGAACTGCGCCGCCTGATCGCCGCTGCGCAGGAAAGACAGCGCCCGGCTCGCCGCGGTGGCGTTGTCTTTGCCCGTGGCCTCGAAGATGCCCGCCAGCGCCTCCTCAGGGCTCGCGGAAACGGGCGATTCCTTCAGGTCCTCGATGAGAATGCCCTGCCTCGCGTCCCCGCGGTCGCGAAATGAGGTCGCAAACGCCACCGCTTGGAGCAACAGGAAGCGCCGCGTTTCATCCGACGAAGTCTGGCGGAAGGCGAAATGCATCGCGTTCGCCGTAGTGGAGGCGTGCAGGGTGATGATCCCGGGCTTTCTCATCAGCAGCTCACTGCAGTTTTGAAACACCGCGTCCCAGAGCGAGGCGGGCGCCACGCCCCGGTTCAGCAGCTCCACCGCCTTTTCACTGGCCTCACGGTCGCTGCCCTGCCGGAGCGCCCCCAGCATTTCCTTCATGCCGTCCGCGCTCGCGCTGCCTCCCCGCCAGGCCGGGTTTATTTTCTTGAGCAGCTGGGCATTCCACCGGCCCGCCATGTCCGCCGGGGCCTCGCGCGTGGCGGGATTCCCCTCCTCGTGCTCCAGCATGGCATAGGCCAGCGAACGCAGCACCGGTTCGGAATGCCGCCATCCCGTGTGCTGGAGCATCCGCCAGCTGTTTGCCGTGTAAATGATCTTGTGGCCGATGTCCCGGAAGTCCCGCGCCCCATAGCGGCAGAAAAGATCAAACACCTCCTGCGCCCCGCACGTCCGGCTCAGGCCGGCCACCGCCGCATCCGCCTTCGCCTCGTCCCAGGAGTCCATCGCCTCAGTGAAAGCCTGGCGCGCCTTCTCTCCGGCGGGCACCGCCTTTTCATCCACCGGAGCCATCGTCCAGTTTCCCTCCTTCACGTCGCGCTCCTGGGATGCCTTGAACTGATCCAGCGCCCAGAAGACCGGGAGCCAGCGGTCCGCATCCGGAGAATTCAGGCTGGCCAGATGCGCCGAGTGCACCACCAGTACAGCGTGAAATTTGAACCCCACCGGCCTCGGCTGGATGTTCCGCACCCCGGCCAGAAGCAGCGCCGTCATGATCTCGCGTGACGTCGCCCCTTTCCGGATGCGCTGCGCCACCTCCTCCAGCAGGCGCTCGCGCGGCGTCTCCTCCAGCAGCCGCACCATCGGCTCGATGTCATCGCCAAACTTCACCATCGCCGGATCAATCCGGCTCTCCTCTGCGCCAGCCGCAGGCAGCCCCCGGAAAAGCGGCGCAGCACCCAGCCAGGCACTCGTGGCACTGGCACGGCGGAGAAAGGAACGGCGGGAGGCAGAGGAGGGGTTCATACCCCATCCTGGCACGGATCGCGCCGTTTGGCCAACCCCGCTTCACCGCGCCAGTCACTCACCCCGGCCCGAAGTTCCCGGTTCCACAGCCGGCAAATCGTTCAGCCACTCGTCGACCAAATCCTTCCACGCCTTCAGCATTTCAGGCGGAGCATCCCTCCGGAGCGTGGTCAACATTTTGACAAACTCCTCCCGCTGGAGGGAGCCATTGCGCAGTTTCTTCTGGATGAGATCCCGGAAGCTGTCCGTGGATTCGTAGCACCGCAGCAGCCCGCTCGGATCGCTCTGCTTTCCGCAGAGCCCTTGGCTCACAAACGGAACCAGAACATGCGTGTAGTCCCCGGAATGGAGCTGCCACTCGTGCCGGTGCTCACCGGTCACGAAATCCCGGCTGAATTGCGACTCGGTCACCTCCTCATGAAGCGAACTCAGGGGCATCGACCACTCGCCCCGCCAGCCCCAATACCACTCGGAGGTACGTCTCTTGCTGTAACAGGTGCGACAATGGTCGAAACCCTGCCATCGATACACTGACGCAAGCGCCACGAGCAGGACGACACCAGCCGCCGGAAGGATGATCCCCCTCGGAGTTTTCAGGAAATGGATCTTCCCTGGAGTCTGGCCGTTCGCGCCGTCGATGTAGTTCATGCCGTCACTTGGGAGCCTGCTTGGCGAGTACCGGAAAGAGGGCCGTTTTCATTCGTCGCCAGTCTCCGGCATCCGCACAGCGATGGAAACACTTTTTTGACCGGTCTCGCCAGATGTTTTTCACAAGACGCCATCCGCAACGCGCCGCGCCGCATTTTTGTTTCCACGAAAAAATTGCGCGGAGGCTTTGCCGGGCATTTGCAGTAAATGGCGATAATTCTTAATAATTGCAATTCCAGGGTCACCTCCCAGCATGGCGAGGAGGGGGGATCGCTGCCGTGTTCCGGGAAATCGGGGTGAAAACGAAGACCTGCGTGGAGTTCGGTGCCTATGATTTGGTGGACTATTCCAATGTGTATCCCCTGTGGACGAATGTAAGCGTCACCCCCAGCCCCATGCGAATCGCGTTGACCTCGGGCTCTGGACTGGGGTGGAGCCTGTGTGGGATGCGCCGCAGCTCTGGCCTATGCTGCCTTGGCTGCGGGGGCGGTGGCGGCTTTTTGCCGGGCGGCCCA
>JANOAS010000349.1:0-7431 GCA_031411255.1 bacterium | reverse complement strand
GCCCAGGTGGTGATCGGCGGAAATCCCTGAAGTTTCCCCTGCGCTCCGCCCAAGGAACGAGACTTTGCAAGTCTCGCCGGGCATCGACACGAAAACCTACTGAGAATTCGTCCCCACAGTGCTGGATACCTGTCCGAAGTGAACCCGAACTGCGACCAATTCAATCCAAGCTTTCCGTGTCCACTTTTGGCGTGCTGTTCAGCGCGACGCACCTCTCCCATTCCTTCTTGCGCACGGTGCCCCAGATTCCCCGACCGCTGGCTACCGGAAGTGGTATGCCTTCGATTCTGGCTTTGTCGAACTCTGCAACGTCCATGCTGTCTGGAAAAAAATTGGGCGAGCGGTCCTCTCCCAGTGATTTAGCGTCCTTTTCATCCAGCAGGGAAATGACGCGTTTGCTTCCCCAGCGGGCCTTTTCCCGGGCCGAACCAAGCCGGGTAATATACTGCCCCTTTTCTTTTTCCGTGCGGATGCGGACATGGATTTCGTGGGCGTCCGGTGCAGCCATGCCGCGCAGCGCAATGTTGACCGCTGCGTTGATGTCCGCCTGGCTGGCGGCCCCAACCATGGGCACGAAGACCGGCCCACCGGCCTGCGGGGCCAGGAGGGTGACAGGAGGTTTTCCTTTGGTCCGGCCCTTGTTCAGCGTTTCCAGCCTGGTAAAAAGCTGCCGCGCCATTCGTCCCTCTCTGAAGTCCTCTCCAACTGTGCTTTTTCCCTCGGCTTCGGCAACTGCCAGTTTTTCCAAAAGGCGTTTCCAGCGGTAGTCGCTTTTGTCGTCTGGGGTGACGGCAACGGCACGGAAACCCGGGCAACCGGTCTTTCCGCAAAAGCGGGAGGAGTAAGCCGCATTCACCTCGACGACGGGAATGCCAAAAGGCTCCGCCAGCATTTTTACCTTGGCCAGGATTTGCCGGTGGCACCATTTCATCAGGCGGGAGTTTTCCGACCGTGCCCGGCCCTGGCTGCTCAGGTAGCGGCCCAGATCCTCCATGGCGATGAAGTCAACCGGTCTCCGACCGGGGATGGGTTCATACTCCCCGTGAACGTCCCCGGCAGCACGCTGCTCCGGGGTCGTCGTGCGTTCCGAACCAGGCTTCAGCCGCAGCCCCAGTGCCGCCGCCACAATCACGTGGGCGGTCTGGTTCACCCGTTGCTCGCGCAGGCGCTCCATTTTCTCCAGGATGTCCGGGCACGGGTCCGGCAGCTCTCGGCCACCGGTGCCCTGGCCTTGGGCCGGGCGCTCTCCGGGTTTATTCTGGAGAGCCCGGTTTAGCGACTGGCAGCGCCGCCGCAGTTCTTCCAGCTGTTCCAGCCGCTTCAAAGAAAGCCCGCGCTGGCCGTGGAGCTTTTTGGGCTCGTCGTCGGTCCCGCGTGCGGTTTGGGCGAGAATAAAATTCGAGTCTTCATCCTGGCGGGGCTGCCACTTCCAGCGCCGGCCGCGCAGCGGGAGACAGCGGTTGGCCGCGTCCTCCAGCCACTCGGGCAACTGCTCGCGCAGGGCGCTGGCCATCCCGGCAGCCCAGAGCCTCACCTCCTCCCACCGGCCACCCTCCACCGGCCCCTTTAGCTCCGGAGGGAGGTCCTCCATCCCCTCAATTTCCTTTCGGGCGTTCGTGGCATACTTTTCGTCTGTCAGCCGCCAGCTCAGCCCCTGCCAGCGGGCTAGCTGAGACTGCTTGCGCCGCAGGGCAAAAACAAGGCGGTCATTTTGCTCAGGGAAGGACAGGTCCCCGGCGGGCCGGCTGAAGATTGTCCCGGCTTCAAACCCCATCTCCCGCACGAGACTGACAGCGTCTGTGGTTTCCTTTTCTGACGCAGAGCGCCCCTTTTCACCATAGGGCTCCTGCTTGAATTTCCCCCTCTCCCAGACCAGCGCATCCTCGCCGGGCAGGCGGAGCAGCCTCATGGCGATGGCGTGGGCGTGCCAGTCCTTACCACCGGCGTTGCCGATCCAGCGGCTGTGCGTTTTCGGTTTTGTCCCGGCCCGTGCCTCCATGACCGCGAAAGCTCCGGCGTCCCGCTGCCCAAGGTCCACCCCGAGCGTCTGGAAGGAATCAAGCCGAGTCCACCAGGCCTCTGCCTTGCGTTTGTCCGGCATTTGCCCGGGCCAGAAAAGATAAAGGCTGGCCTCCTTGAGCGTGGCAAACTGCCCGGACCAGGAAACGCCGCGAGTCACCTGTTCCGCCAGCAGCGTGCTCTCCAGACTGATCGGCAGGTTCAGCAGGATGCGGCGCTCCGTCTTTCCACCTTCCTCCCGAGCCGAGCGTTCCTCGGGCATGAGGAAGACAGGGCAGGTCGAGAAATCCTGCGTTTCAGGAACCTCCACACCCAGAGCACGGGCCATGGGCTGCAGCCAGGCTGCGCCATCGAGTTTTTCCCCTGGTTCCGCGACCCGCAAACCATCCCGCTGCAGGCGCGGGGCGGAGTATTCAAACCTCACCACTTCAGCTGCCCAGCCGTGTGGACTGCGGATCGCCAGCTCCACGCACATGGCCATGGCTCCGGCTACGTGGCCCAGGTCTTTTCTTTTTAGACCGGGAAATTCATACTGCCGCCGGGAGGCGACGGGATCTGCCGGGGTGAAGCGCACCGGCTGCTCCAGCCGCACCAGGTCCCGCCGGGCCTCTTCGCGCAGCAGGAGGGCGGCCAGCGCATCCTCGGCATGGCCTGCTTTGTCCCACATTGCGGCGGTTTTTTCGTCGGGTTTCCGCCAGATGATCCAGTTTTCCTCCTTCGCCAGCTCCTCAAAGAGGCGGACGCTGCCCACCAGCTCCGGGTGGTCCTTCTGGTACTGGCGCAGCACCCCCAGCACTCCCGCGCCAGTCAGTTTTTCTTTTTCGGCCAGCTTGTTCCAGTCACGACGCAGGTCTTTGTACCCGCCGAGAGTGCGCTCATGGATCGAGTAGTGCTTCACCTCGCCCTCCGCCATCATGTATTCAGCTGCCAGTTCGCTGGTGAGCAGCTCTTCGAGCCGTGAGATTCGCGGGTCTCCTGCCAGCACCGGCACTGGGGCCGCCTCCTCGTCTCCGTCGGCCACTGCGGCCTTCTTTGCGCGGGCGGCTTTTCCTTCCATGACCGCCAGTTGTGCTTTTACAGCGTCTGCCTTTTCCCGGCGCTCTTTTGTTTTCAGGTTGATCTGATGAATTGATTTCAGGGCCTCTCTGAAAGCCAAGATGTCAAAACTTCTCCACGCTATACCAACTCCGGGCGTTTGCCTCCAAAAGGGCAGGCTGGTGAAGGAGGGAAGGACAAAACCTCGCGGCCCGCGTGCGGCTTCGACGGGATCGCCTGCGAATTCTGCACTGTCGTCCTCGTTTGCCTTTTGCACTTTAGTCGGTTTCGTCTTTGGGCAAGTGTTGCAGAGGATTTGAAAAAGCGCGGGGGATGCCTCAACATGCGTAAACAGGAGGTAGCAGCAAAACGGAACCTTCTTTGTTCCCTTTACGCTGCTTCCCACATGCGCCCTCAACTCCACATAGCGCGGTGCCTCAGGTTCACCTGGCGGAGATGCGAGGTCTGCCGCACTTGCCTTTTCCTCGGCGGGTTTTGTCGTGTCGGAAAATGCCGCGACAATGTTCTCCCACTTCTGCACTTCTTCCGAAGGGAGGTCCGCTACATTTTCCCGGAGGTAGCCAATGGCTGCAAGAAGTCGATTCTTGGCCAATTTGCCGGATATTTGCCGCGCCGGTCTTGCAGGGTTGGCAAAGTATTCAAGCTTTAGTCTGCTGCGCACAAGTTCCAAATGGTCAAGCGAGTCAGGTGCATGAAGGATCTCGTAAAGATGTTTTTCCCCATGCGCTTTCAGACGCCCCGCCTCGGATGCAGGGGATTGCCCTTTCCACCCAGGATCGCAAAACGCGGGTAACATCGTTGCTCCGACATCGCGAACAATACCTTCGCCTTTACCTTTTTCGAGCTGGGCCAAAAGCAAGCGGACCGCCGCGTCCCACTCCTCCGGGCCAGCTTGGTTGCCGTGGAGGATCAGGGCAAACGCGGCCTCCGGCGTCAGATTTTTTGCTTCCGCTCCATTTGGCTCCAGCCCCAGCGTGCGGGCGAGGGATTCACGCATGCCCGCCCGCCGGGCGCCGCGGCGCCGAAATTCATTCCACACCTGATAGTCGTCCAGTTTGTTCTCGGAGGCCAGGCGCTGGCGGATTTCCCAGAGCGGGTTTGCCGGGGTCTGCGCCAGGGCGAGGAGGGCGGCCAGGTAGTAGTTCACCGCGTCCTGAAAGAGGGCAAAGTGGTCCGAAGCCAGTGCCTCGCCGTCTACCCGCCCCAGCCCGGTCCAGCTGGGCTGTTTTTCTCCGGCGGCGCGGGCGTCCCGCTCGACTTTTGTGACTCGGCCCTGGTAGATGCGGTGAAGTGTGGTCATGGGGTGGTGAGGTGGTTTCTGGTTTCACTCCTGGTGGATCTCTTGCTGCTGAATTGCGGCGATTTCAGCCCGCTGGTGCGGAAATCTTTCGTGGTGGAAAGAAAAAACGCAACAGATTGGCAAAAATTGCGTGAAAGAAGGTGAGGCTGCAGCCCGCCTCGACCCCGAGCATGTCTGAAGCCACCCTTGCCACCCCGCCCGCGACGCCTGCCGAGACACAACCGGCCCTGCCGCTCCGCAGGCTCCACAATTATGTGTACTGCCCCCGGCTCTTCTACTACCAGTGGGTGGAAAACATTTTTCAGGAGAACGGGGACACGGTGGCAGGCTCCCACCTGCACCGGAATGCCGATCGGCCCACCAAGCTGGGTGAAGATCCGGCCAAACTTTTGGATTTGCCCGAAGGCGCAAAGGTGCGCAGTCTGCGGCTGGAGAGTCCGGCGCTTGGAATCGTCGGTGTGGTGGACATCCTGGAGGGCGGCGGGGAAGAGGGGGCTTGCGTCATTGATTACAAAAAGGGCTCCGCGCGGCGTGATGAATCCGGGCAGCGTGTGGCCAAGGAGGCGGACGCCATTCAGGTGGCAGCTCAGGCGCTTCTCCTGCGGGAGCAGGGTGTGGCCGTCAAGCGCGGGGCCGTCTATTACGCAGAGGACAAACGCCGCGTGCCGGTGGAATTGACCGAGGCGCTGTTTCAGAAAATCCGCGCCCTGATTCTGGAGGCAAAGGAGCTGGCTGCCAGTGGGCACTGCCCTCCGCCGCTTCCGGCGGGGGATGCCCGTTGCGCTTACTGTTCCGCCTATCCCGTTTGCCTGCCGCACGAGTCCGCCCGCTGGGCCGGTACGGAGCCGCTCGCGACCCAGGCCGCCCCGGTTCCGGTAGCTCCCCGGCCGGAAAATGATGACGGGGAAATCCTGGTCGTCCACACCCCGGGGAGCAAGGTGGGCCACCGGGGCGGACACATGGTCGTGACGACGCGAGAGAGCGACACGCCGGTGCAAAAGCTGCCCATTGAACAAGTGCGGGCCGTCTATCTGTACGGGGCCGTCCAGCTGAGCGCCCAGGCGGCAGAGACGTGCCTGGAGCAGGGAATCGACGTTTCCTACTTTTCCCCGGCGGGCAGGTTTCTCGGGCTCCTGCGTGGGCTGCCTGCCAGCGGGGTGGATGCCCGGCTCGGCCAGTACAGGCTTTTCACTGACCCGGTGGCGCGGCTGGGTCTGGCTCGGGAGGCCATCCGGGGAAAGATCCACAACCAGCGCGTGCTCCTCATGCGCAACGGTTCGCCGCCGGAGCGGGTGCTCGACCAGATGGCCGCCCTGAGGGACTCTGCACTCAAGGCACCTGATCTCAATTCCCTGCTGGGCACGGAGGGCACTGCCGCAGCTCTCTACTTTGAGCACCTCCCCACCATGCTGAAAGGCGGGGAAACCTGGCGTTTCGACTTCACCGGACGCAACCGCCGCCCGCCGCGCGATCCGGTGAACGCGCTGCTCTCCCTCGGCTACTCGATGCTGGCCAAAGAGCTTGCCGGCATGTGCCACACCGTCGGCCTTGATCCGTTTTTGGGCTTTCTCCACCAGCCCCGCTATGGCCGCCCCGCACTGGCGCTCGACCTGATGGAAGAGTTCCGCCCGCTCATTGCCGACAGCGTGGCCATCTCGCTTCTCAACCGGGGGGAACTCGGGCTGGCGGATTTTGTTCGTTCGGCAAATGGCACTTTTCTCGGCGAGCACGGGCGGCGTGCCTTTTGGGAGTCCTGGTTCCGCCGCCTGGACACTGAGGCCACCCACCCCCAGTTCGGCTATAAAATGAGCTACCGCCGGATGATGGAAGTCCAGGCCCGCCAGCTCTGGCGCTTCTGCCGGGGGGAAGCCGCCGCCTACACCGCTTTCACCACCCGCTGACCTGCCCCGGCCATGGCCCGCACCCGATACATTATCAGCTACGATATCGCGCACCCCAAACGGCTTTACCGCGTGGCGAAGACACTGGAAGCCTACGGCCACCGCATCCAGTACTCCGTTTTCGAGTGTCCGCTGGACCCGCTCCGCCTTGTAGAGTGCCGCGCCTCGCTTTTTGACATCCTTCATCACGAGGAGGACCAAATCCTTTTTATCTCCCTTGGCCCCGCCGCCACGGACGCCTCACTCCGCATCGACTCCCTCGGCCTGCCCTATACCCAGGCCTCCCGCGTCACTATTGTGTGATTCCTGGGAAAAAACTTGAACTCCGCCGGAAGAGCGGGACTTTGCTTCCGGCTACGGCCACTGATCTCTTTTCCTCCGCCCTTGGGAAAGACATGTTCTTTGACATCCCAACGACGGCGACGGCCCCGCGAGCGCGACAATGCTCGCGCCGCACCCCGGCAGCGCTCGCAAAGGCTTTCCACCTCCCGCAGACATCCTGGGGGAGCCGGGGAATTTTGTTTGCACCTGCTGACTGTCCGGGGTTTTGGTTTTGCTCTCGCCGATGGGTTCTCAACTGGCTGACTGACAGTTCTCCCGAGGAGGGTCTTTCGCCGCCGCTGGGATTCCAAAGACCGTGAGGCGGAAGTGGGCTGGCGAGCTGTGCCAGCAGGCGCTGGGTTCGCCGCCGCTGGGATTCCAAAGACCGTGAGGCGGCTTCTGACGTTTTCGAGCCCTGCGGCCCGTTCTGCTTCGCCGCCGCTGGGATTCCAAAGACCGTGAGGCGGCCGTGGAGGAATTCCGTGCAGAGGCGAGCGACACTTCGCCGCCGCTGGGATTCCAAAGACCGTGAGGCGGGGCGACACACCGCCGCTCACGCGTGGCGATGCCGTTTCGCCGCCGCTGGGATTCCAAAGACCGTGAGGCGGACGAGGTTTTTGCCACGAAGGAGGAGCTGCACGCTTTCGCCGCCGCTGGGATTCCAAAGACCGTGAGGCGGAACGCGCCGTGCTGTTCCCCACACCGCCAGCCCCTTCGCCGCCGCTGGGATTCCAAAGACCGTGAGGCGGCCGTGAACCAGGCCGCCCGCTGGCGAGGGTTGCGGTTCGCCGCCGCTGGGATTCCAAAGACCGTGAGGCGGTCCGTCAGGCTCGG
>JANOAS010000348.1:0-5808 GCA_031411255.1 bacterium | reverse complement strand
GCCACCGCCTCCTGCATACCATCCAGTTCGTCCAGCCTTTCCTGCGCCTGGGCTGCGTCCAGCCGCGAGGCCATTGGACGCCCGCTGGGGGTGAACCCCTCTTTCTGCGGCCTCTGACCGAACGTCCCCGCCTCAGCCCGGCGGAACTTGCCCAGATTTTCCAGCCAGCCCTCGGGCACCATGGCCTTCACCGCCGCCCAGCCCGGCCAGGTGGCTTCAAAGGTCCGCCTAAGCCGTTCCCGCGCCTCGCCCGCCTCTTTGCATTCCCAGTCCCAGCCCCGATTCGGCTCCAGACACCGCTCCCGCCAGAACGCCCGCTGATCCATCGGCAGCCGGAGAAACGGGTGGCCCAGCGCCATTTCCTGCCTCAGCTTCGGCACCAGGATCCGCGTCTGTACCTCGTCCAGATGCGCCTCGATGTGCTTCAGGAGCGCATCAGCCGTCTTCCGTTCATAAAAAGCAGTCTGCTCCACCAGCGTTTTCAGCACAGGCATCACCCGCTCCACCTTCACCCGCCCCAGCTCCAGGGCGATGATCCGCCCCAGCGCCAGTGCCGGCTTCGGGTCCGCCCGCTCCGCCGCCACACCCAGCACCAGCGTGCTCAGAGTCGTCGTTCCAGCCGCCAGTTCCTCCATCAGCGTCCGCGGGTGCACCGCACCGGCCGCCCACTGCTTTTTGTCGCCCGCCAGCCCGGCAAAAAGCCTCTCCATCGTCGCCCCCCACCGCACCGGGTCCGCCGGCTTCGCGAAATAGAAGAGCCGCAAATCATCCACAGCCTCCGCCAGCAGCAGTGCATCCCGCGCCGCCACCGCCGCCAGAAAGGGCTTCTCCTGCTCCGCCGCACCACCCACCGCCACCGGCTTCACGTAAACATCCTCGGAAAGCTCCAACTCGTCCTCCACGGCCGGCTTCGGCGCTGGGACTCTGGCTTTGCCACTCGCACTGGCCGGCGGCGGCTCCGCATGTTGCTCCACTGCCGGCTCAGGGGTTGCCCTTTTTTCCTCCACCTCCAGCCGCAGAGTCTCCTGCACCGCATGCTCCACTTCAGCAGCCGTTCCGGCCATTTCCTCCGGCTTTGGCTCCGTCTTTTCGGTCGACTTTGCCTCCTTCAGCAACACCAGCGCCACCTCACGCGCCAGCTCCACCTTCCTCATCCCGATCAAATCCTTCTTCTTCTGGTGCTTCTTCACCAGCCTGGCTGCCGCCGCCCTCACCGCCTTGGCATCCGCCGCTGCGCCATCCAGGCCCAGGACACTCCACGGATTGGTTTCGATTGAATCAGAGGTTGGCATGACAAAATAGAGGGGGGGAGTCTGGCAGGGACCGGAGCCACCTTATCCCTTAAAAACCCAGCCGCTCAAGAACAAATGCTTCGGAATTCACCTTTCCTGCTGGCTGGACGCCCTTTTGCCTTCATTCCCCACCCCGTTCGAACAGGACGCGATGGTTCCTCTCAAAAGCCGGAAACGCCACCTCCGACCACCACCCGGCAGGAACCTCCGGGAAAAATACCGCCAGCCTGTCCGTCAGCTCATCCCCCCCTCCTCCTTCCCCATCCGTGCAAAAAATATCGTTCCGTTTCCTTCAGCTCAAACTCCCAACCCAGCTCCGCAAGACGCCGGGTCAGCCCGTCCGCACTGTGGTAAAATTTGAACACCTGAAACTCCCGCCCGTCATTCAGCCGCCGCACCTGCACCCCCGTTTCCAAATCCGGAGCCGTGTGGTCCACCGCCATTGATGTCCGCTCCGCCCGCGAGTCCACCAGAAAGACCCGCCCGCCCGGAGCCAGACAGCCCGCCACCATTTCCCAGAACCCCGCGAAACGGTCCGGCGGCACGTGCGAGAGCCAGAAGCCGAAAAACACCACGTCGAACAGCCCCTCCGGCTTCCAGGAAAACAAGTCCGCTACGCAGTACCGCACCCCGCCACCAGTCCCCAGCCGCACCGCATTGATCTCCAGCATTTCCGGAGACCCGTCCACCGCCGTCAGTTCCGCGGCATGGGGCGCCAGCCACTGCGTCCACAACCCGGTCCCGCAGGCCAGCTCCAGCACCCGCCCGCCGGGGCGGAAATCCTCCAGCGCACCCACGACCTCCGCCCCCTCCGCCGCCCAGGCCGCATTCAGCTCCGCGCCCCGGTCATATCGTCCCTGCCGGTGCCACCACTGGTCATACTCCGCAGCTCTCGCCCGGTAATAATCCTGCTGGCTCCGCAACGCAGCCTCATCTGTTAGGTCGCTCCTTTCCTCCATCACAGCCGAGGCTAGCCCGGCCCCGCCCGGTGCGCAACATTCACCAGAAAAACCCGCCTCCCGCACAAAAATCCGGAAACCATCCGTCCTGCCGGGTGTTCACAGCCCACCATGATTCCTCCCACCCGCACCGCCGCCCTCCTCCTCTCCCTCCTCACCCTTTCCACCACCGTCCGCGCCGCAGACGCTCCGCTCCTCGCCGTCCCGGGTGACACCATTTCAGAAAGCCCCCTCACCGCCCTCCCCCCCGCCCCGTGGAAGGTGGCCAAAGGCAAATGGGAGCCCGCCGACGGCGCACTGCGCGGTGCAGAACTCCCCGAGGACAAACACGGAGCCGTCATGCGCCTCGCTGGCACCTTCAGTGACTTCGTGCTCGACTACGAGTTCAAATTCGACGGCGCTAAAGCTACCAGCCTTTCCATCAACGGCGCCAAAGGCCACATGGCCCGCATCTCCATTTCCCCCGGCAGCGTCTCCATCCAGCGCGACGACGACGATCACGAGGGCCCCGGCAAAGCCGTCATTTTCGCCCGCTTTGCCCGCACCCTCGCCCCCGACGCGTGGCACAAAGTCCACCTCGAAATGGTCGGCGACACCCTCGTCGGCAAAGTCGACGACCTCACCGCCTGGGGCAGCGATCCCCTCTTCACCCAGCCCAAATCCGCCCCCGGCTTCACCGTCGCCGGCCAGTCCGTCCTCTTTAAAAACTTCACCCTGCGCAAGGCCACCCTCAACCCCGCATGGGACACCGCCAAAGCCGCCCTCCCCAAGCCCGGCGAGAAACTCGACCCGGCCGCCCCGCGCCCCGCCGCCGCCGGCAAACCCGGCAAACCCGGCAAAAAAGCCGCAGCCAAAAAACCCGCCCCCGCCGCCACCCCCGAGCCCGCAGCCAAATAGCCCGACGCACGGCGCAGTCAGGGCTCTCGCAGGGAAACTCCAAGCGCCCTCCACAAAAACCCATGGCATCGTCCCCTGCGCCAGAGGCGTTTTGCGCAACAGCCCGGGGGCGGCTGGGGAAACGGCAGGCCACCCCATGCTTCAATGCCCCCAGTCCGGAGTCCTGAGAGGACGGGACGCCTTAGCCTGGGGCGGAGTGAGGCACGAACAAAGCCCCAGGTTCCCCCACCGAAATCCGGAGCCCTGAACGGGCGGGACATTCGCCGTCCGATCCGCGCCTTGGACGCAGCGTGACAAGGCCGGGTTGGATCATCCCAGCGCTGTCGGTGCGGGTCTCACGATGCATTACCTGCACGGCGGGAGGGTGCGGGGCCTTGTCACCCCGGAGGCGCGAGGCATCACTGTGCAGACCCGGCCACAGGCGCGACTGGACATCCGCCCTCCTTGTCCCATCTTCTCCTCATGGATTCCGAACCACCCGACCAGGACGACCGTCCGGCTGCCCTCCCCCGCCGGGCAGCGGGTCAGAGCGCTCGCACCATTTGGTGCATTGCTGTGAGCGTCCTCCTCTTCGCAGTCATCACGTCCTGGCGCGCGGAGCTTTCGTCAATCTGGGCGAGAGCCGCAGCAGCAGGCTGTGCCTTCGCTCTTGTTGGCTGGCACCTGTCCCGACTGCAGAAAGCCTCATGATGCAAACCCTCCTGCCCCGCTTCTCCACCGCCTGCCTCTGCCTGGCCCTCGCCCTTTGCCCCGCCACCCTGCGCGCCGCCGATCCCTCCCCCGTGCCCGTCATCCTCGATACGGACATGGGCAATGACATCGACGACGTCTTCGCTCTCGGCCTGCTCCATGCCCTGCACAGCCGCGGCGAGTGCCGGATCGCCGCCGTCACCGTCAGCAAGGACCACCCTCTGGCTGCGCCGTTCTGCGATGTCATCAACACCTTCTACGGCCGCGGCGACCTTCCCATCGGCGTCTTGAAAACAGGGAAGCCCGGCGGCGACGGGCCCTATCTCGCAAAGGTGATGGCCCCCCGCAGCGATGGCTCCCCCGCCTTTCCCCACCGGCTGAAAAACTCGGGCGACGCGCCCCCCGCCGTACCGGTTCTTCGGAAGGCACTCGCCGCCCTGCCGGATGCCTCAGTGCTCGTCATTGCCATCGGCCCGCTGACGAACCTCGCCAGCCTCCTCGATTCCCCGGGCGATGAACACAGCCCCCTGCCAGGCCGGGACCTCGTGGCCAGGAAAGCACGCCAGCTCGTCGTGATGGCGGGCGACTTCAGCAGGCCAAAAGCCGAGTTCAATGTCTTCAGCGACCTCCCCTCCGCAGCCACCGTCTTCAGCCGCTGGCCAGGGGAAATAACAGTCTGCCCGTTTGAAATGGGCGCCGCCATCCACTTTCCGGAATCCAGCCTGGAAAAGGACTTCCGCTTTCCCCCACGGCATCCGCTCCTCGAGGCCGACCTGGCCACCTTTGGCAAGGTGAATGGGTTCATGGCCTGGGATCTCGTCGCCACCCTCCACGCCATCCGGCCGGACCGCGCCTACTTCGCCCTGTCGAAACCCGGAACCATTCACCTCGATCCCGCCGGCGTGACCCGCCTGGATGCCGCCGCAGACGGAAAACACCGCTACCTGATGCCCAAAGACAATATCGAGCGAGTCCGCGAAGCCCTCACCACCCTCGCCAGCCAGCCTCCTTCGGCCAAGTGAGCCCCTCCCGCCTCCCAAGCCACCCCAACGCCCCCGGAAGAACAACCCGCATCCCGAAATCCGAAATCCCAAATCGAAAATCCGCATTTCCCCTTCCCCCGGCCCTTCATCCCTGCAGAGGCGCCGTTTGTCCTGGCAATACCTGAGTTCATCCAGTTTCACCTCCGGATCGCATTTCTTTGCTCGCCAAACTGCCACGGCTCGCTAGCGTGCTGCACCAATGCCCGCCCGTTCCAAATCATCCACCTCGAAAGATTCCTCCGCCACCATCGGCATCGAGGCCGCCGCACAGCGCGGAAGCGCAGCTTTCAAAAGCCAAGCCACGCTGCGGAGCCTGCGCGCAGCGAGAGACCACCAGCGCCTCGGCGAACTCATCGACGTCATAGCCACCATCGAACTCACCGCCGCCAGCGAGGGGGAGAATACCCACCGCTCCGTCGATCTGCTCGGCCGCGTTTATGATTGGAGCGGAGCGACAAAGACTGCCGCAGGCAGCCCGAAGGGTGAGCGCGGCGGCGCTCATCAATATTTCCTCACCCGCTTCGCCAGCGCCGAGGGCAAGAACGGCGGCCATTTCTACACCCCGTCCTGCGTCGTGCGCTGCCGAAGCATGACTAGTTTCAACCGCAGCATTAAATATCTGGCAGCCATCTTCGGACTCGCCACCATTGCTGGGTCCGCGATGGCGCAGATCACCGTGGTCAACACCGGTTCCGTGGTGTCGCCAGTGGCCGACGATCCCAAGACCGCGTTGCTGTCGTTCAATGCCGGGGCCTCCGCGAACAAGCTGATTGTCCAAGTCAGTGGGGAGGGCCAGGAGGTGGACTCGATCACCTATCAGGGAGTCGCCCTGACGCAAGCGGCAGCCGGCACCGCTAGCGGGCGCAACAAGGGAATCTTCTATCTGGACAACCCGTTCACCGGCGGCGCGGCCGATCTCTCGGTCAC
>JANOAS010000347.1:0-10940 GCA_031411255.1 bacterium | reverse complement strand
TTCTTGGCCAGATGGCCAGTGATGTCGTCGATCACGCCTTGGATGACCGCGAACACCTGACGCTGGGTCAGGCCCGTATCGTTGCTGATCTTGATGACCAGATCACGTTTTGTTATGGTTGCCATGTTTGTACCTCCTGGGAATTAGGTTTCAGGTTATACAAAATTCAGTACCAGCGCGGACGGAATACGTCAACAGCCAAAACAAAACTTTTTTTTGCTGGACAGTGCGGCGCGAACCCCGGTGAATGCACTGGAAACGCGATTCGCCCACTGGAACACATAACGCATACTCCATTTATTATCAATACTCCAAAACACAAACAAGTGCAGGGCCGGCACCTAAAATCGGCCACAACTACCATGAAAAAACTACTCCTGACCTGCTGCCTAACATTGACATTTTTTTCCCCTGCGAGCGCCGAAGAGGCCAAAACGCTCTTCGACGGCGCCACTTTCACCGGCTGGACCCTGGCGAGCGGAGCCCCCGTGGGGGCAGGGTGGGAGGTGAAAGACGGGGCAATTCACCGCAAGGAAAAGGGCGGAGACATCGTCACGGCGGGGGAGTATTTGAACTTCGAGCTGGAGTTTGAATGGAAGGTCGCTCCGGGGGCGAACAGCGGCCTGAAGTACCGCGTCAGTGAATACGCGGGGGCAAAAAACATCGGCCTGGAGCACCAGGTGCTGGATGATGCCGGACACGCCAATGGCAAGGTGCCAAAAACGACGGCGGGCTCCATCTATGAACTGGTGGCACCGGGGGCGAACAAAAAGCTGAAGCCGGTGGGGGAGTGGAATTCCTCGAAAATCATCGCCAACGGAAACTCCATCGAACACTGGCTCAACGGGGAAAAGATCGTGTCGGTGACGATCGGGTCCGACGAATGGAAGGCTGCGCTGGCGACGAGCAAATTCAAGAAGGCGGCGGATTTCGGGACGAAGAAGGGAAAAATCCTCCTTCAGGACCATGGCGACGAGGCCTGGTTCCGGAACATCAAAATCAAGGAACTGCCTGCGAAGGCGGGCTGACACTGGACAACGGCCCATCCTGCGCCACAATCCCGGCCCATCATGAAGGCTTGCGAGATTTTTCAGAAGACCACCCCCGAACTCGGCTCCAAAATTGTCGGCTACCTGCGCGACGATCAAAAGGAGGTGTACAAGGCGACCGTCGTGGCGCTGGCCCAGCAGCGGAAGTTGCGCCCGCAGTTCATCCAAAAGAAGTCCCGCGAGCAGCAGGCCACCTGGATCCTCGACACGCTGAAGCTGAAAACCAGCGAAGCGATTGGCGAGCAAATCCTCCAGGTCTGGCTCATGAAGGCCCGCTCTGCGATGCTGGTCGCCTTTCTGGATGTGCTGGGGGTAAAACACGACGGCACCGGCGCCGTCGACGACCTCCCAACCGAACTGGAAGAGGCGAAGGTCAAAGAAGCCACGGCAGCGGTGCTGGAGAAATTCCCTGCGGACGAAGTGGCCGTTTACCTCAATATCTTCCAGCTCCAGCAGCCTGGAGGCTGGCCTGCCATCGCGGCCATTCTGGCCTCCGAGCCGAAACTGGCGCTGTAATTTTCCCCCACCGGCCATGAAGCTGGGAATCCTCACCGCTTGGTTGTGCCTGATGCTGCCGGTGGTGGCGGACGGCCTGAAGTTCCGTACCCACTGGGTGGGGAACACCTTTGGCGGCGGGGAAAAGTGGGTGCAGAACTTCGCCGAGGGCATGGCCGTGGCGAAGGACGGCACCTGCTATGTGTGCAGCGGCTGGGACGAGGGTGGACGCGAGGTGGGCATCTACCGGGGCGGCGACGTCATCGGAAAATGTGAGGACCTCCATGGCTGGGGCCGCTCCGGCGGTGAGGCGGTGGCGGTGGATGACGAATTTGTCTACGTGGCCACGTCCCAGGAGGGCGGCTTCAAGCATCCCGAACTCAACAAGAACCAAGTCCTCTCCTTTCCGCCGAAGGGCACGAAGTGGTTCGGCATCCGGCGCTACACGAGGGAGGGGAAATACGCTCCCTTTCCCACGGGTGCGGCATGGGGGGAAAGCCTCGCCATTTTAAATACCGTCGACGGCGAGAAAGCGCCGGGGCAGCCGGTGACCGGGCTTTGTGTTGAGGGGAGCGAGCTTTTCGCCAGCTGCGCGGCCACCGGTAAAATCCACGTCCTCGACAAGACAACCATGGAGGTGAAGCGCACCTTTCCCGCCACCGAGCCGCGCGGGCTGGCCATGGCGGCGGGAAAACTGTGGGTCATCGAGCGCGGAGCCGTCTCCACATATGATCCAGGCGGAAAGAAAATCATCGCAGGCATCATCGGCACCGAGGACGCGCAGGGCATGGTGGCCTCGGCACTGGCCACGGATGCGGACGGCCGCCTGCTGGTGGCGGATGCGGGGCCGCGGCAGCAGGTGTACATGTTTAATGTGGGCGGCGAGCCAAAAATGATCCGCAAACTCGGCGAACCCGAGGGGCTCTACAGCGCGCCGAGTCCCGGCCGCACCGGGCCGTTCCGCTTCGCGAATCCGCGCGGAGTCGGCGCAGACAAGGACGGCAATCTTTACGTGGCCTGCAACCCAGCTCGAAACGGGTGCGTCATCCGCAGCTTTAAATCTGACCGCCGCACCATGAACTGGGAACTGCTCGGCCTGGAGTTCGTCGACGTCTGCGATGCCGACACCGCTGCCGACGGCGCCTGGCTCTACAGCGTGGACGGCTGCTACAGTTTCGACGTGACGAAGCCCGCCGGCGAAAACTGGCAGTGGGTCGCGCAAACATTGAACCCGTTTCGTTATCCGGATGACCTGCGACGGCGCGCGGGCCATCTAGAGGCGGGGCCGAAATTTTTCAGCGGCGGCGGGCAGCGCTTTCTCGCCATCCGCGGCATGTGGCAGGGGCTGCTCGGCATCTACCGGCTGGAGGCCGACCTCGCCATTCCCAGTGCGGTGCTCTCCGCCAGCCACTATGAAAAGGACGGCTGGAGCCCGCCCCACCAGCCGGAGAAAGACGGCTGGCTCTGGCGCGACGCGAATGGCAACGGCCAGATGGACGAGGGCGAGTACTCCGCCAATCCCGGCCCGCGTGGAGAATTCTGGGCCAGCAACGTGGACAGCCGCGGCGACATCTGGCAGGGCGACCGGAAAAAGGGCATCACCCGCTGGACCTGCGGTGGCGTGGAGAAAAACGGCACCCCCATTTACTCCGCAGACAAGATCGTCCACTACGACACCCCGGCAGAAATCACCGACCTGCTGCGCACCGACTACCAGGCGGAGAGCGACGTCATGTTTCTCACCGGCCAGACGGCGGAGCGCCCCATCACCGGTGGCGAGTGGGGCACCGTGGGGACCGAGGTCTTCTGCTACGACGGCTGGACCAAGCCGGACCGCCGTCTGCGCTACCGAGTCTCGCTTCCCTACGAGGCCGGGAAAAAATGGATCGTCAGCTTCTGCACCGCGGGCGATCTCTTCTTCGCCGTCGATTGCAAGAGCGCCGAAGTCTTCGTCCACGCCACCCCGGATGGCCGACTGCTCGGGTCGCTGAAACCCGGACCCGAGGTCCACGGCGAGAGCGGCTGGGTTGATTTCCGCGACGCCATCCGCGCCATCCGCCGCAAGGACGGCAGCTACCTCGTCTTCGTCGAGGAGGACGCCAAGGGCAAAACCCTCGTCTATCACCTGGACGATCCGCTGGCGAAGTGAGCGCTCCTGGTTTATGGAGCGGGCATGGCTCGGAAATGGCGCATCGCTGGCATCAATTTTGATCACTTCCACATGGGCGACCTGCTGCGGATGGCGCATGACCATCCGGAGGCGGAGATCGTCGGCATCTCGGACCTGCAGCCGGCGCGCATGGACGAGGCGCGGCGGAATTTCGGGCTCGCGGCGGAGCAGGTGTTTGCGGATTTCCGCCAGTGCCTGGAGCAGACGCGGCCCGATCTCGTCATCCTGTGCCCGGCGACGGCGGACCATGCGGAGTGGGTGGAAAAGGTGGCGCCCTTCGGAGCCGCCGTCCTGGTGGAAAAACCCTTCGCCTCCAGTGTGGCGGAGGCGGACCGGATGATCGCGGCCGCAGAGGCGGCGGGCATTCAGCTCGCCATCAACTGGCCCCTGCGCTGGTATGGCAGCCACGCCATGGCCCACGAGCTGGCCTGCGGGCAGGGCCTCATCGGCGACATCACCGAGGTGCATTTCTACGATGGCAACCGCGGGCCGCTCTACCACGGCGCGGACAAAATCGAGCTGGAGCCCACGCCGGAGCGCAAGGCGGAAAGCTGGTTCTACAAGGAGTCCGCCGGTGGCGGGTCCCTGCTCGACTACGCGGGCTATGGGACGACGCTGGGCACCTGGTTTCTGGGCGGGCGCAAACCGGTGGAGGTGACGTGCCAGACCTGGGCGGCGCCCGGGCTGGAGGTGGACGAGCACAGCATCACCGTGGCGAAGTATGCCTTCGGGCTTTCGAAATTTGAGACACGCTGGGGCACCTTCACCGATCCCTGGACGCACCAGCCGCAGCCGAAATGCGGCTTCGTGCTCAAGGGCACCGACGGCACGCTGGCCAGCTACGACGGGGAATCCAGCGTCCGCCTGCAAACGCGCGACTGCCCGGAGGGCCGCGATGTCCCCGCGCCCCCGCTGGAGGCCCCCTTTGCCAACCCGATCCAGTATTTCCTCCACTGCCTGGCCACCGGGCAACCCATCGAGGGCCCCCTGTCCGTCGGCATCTCCCGCATCGGCCAGCAGATCACCGACACCGCCTGGCTGAGCGCCCGGGAAAAACGGACGCTCCCGCTGGTCGGGTAGCCGGCGGGTGGGGTTGTCTCTTCCGAGCCGTGCGCGAATAGCGGGTGCTGGCTCATCGGTTCTGAAGTCTGTGAGTGATGAGCCACCCGCCATCGGTGTGGAGGTACTGCCGCAACTCCTCGTGGAGCGCAGAGTCGCCGGGTGTCCGGTAAAAGATGCGGTAGCAAACGGCAGCGACCTCCTGCTCATCCACGGCAATGCGCTCCACGGTGAAGGCTGGGTGCTCTGCCATGAAGTCGCGCTGCACCTGCACTTCATCGGGACAATCGCGCCCAAGCCGAAGGCCCAGGACGAGCAATGCGGCAACGGCGACGAGAATCAAAATGGCAGGCTTCACGGCTTTCATTTCTCGAACAAGCGAGCGGACAGGGGGACAGGCAATGGGAAACGACCGCTGGTCTGGTAGCCGGCAGGCGGGGTTCACCCCAGGGTTTGCTTTGGCTTTTGGTGTTGGTTTCGGGACAAACCGGCGGGGGCGGGGGCAGGCTATGGGAAGCCGGGGTTATGGGGCAAGGCCTTTTTGCGGGCGGTGGATTTTTTGCCGGGGTGGTTTGGCGTCGGGGTGCTGGAAATGGGAAGAATCAAACCGGAGGGAACGGGGAGAACGGAGAAGGAACCTGTGACGCAGGGTTGATCCGTCACCCTCAGGGCGGAGTGTTGTCCATTCGGCGCTGTGGGGCCGGTGATGATTCTCCGTTTTCTCCGTTTTCTCCGGTTCCAATCCATCCCGGCAACGAGGCTCTGGGTTCTTGAAAAGAACGCGGGAAATTTGGTGGTGAGAGCCGAAGCTTTGAGATGGCGACGTGAGGCCCACCTTGGGAGATGCTCCATTGTCGCTACGCGACACCTGGTGTGATGGGAGGAACCGTGGGCTGAAGCCCACGTCTAATTTAGGAGACCGCTCTGCGGTCAAGGCCCGGAGGACAGGCCCGGAGGACGAGCCCGAATCCTTGGCGCCGCTCGGCTTGTGCGCACCTCCGTGCCCCAGGCGACAGCGCCGCAGTCATGGAAATTCGACGCAGGCGTCAGCCCGAAGGATGAGCCTGCGAGATCCTTGAGGCGTTCGGCAACGGCGGCGTCCTGCCCCCGGGCCGAAGGCTGCGCAACTTCTGCCCCAAGTGACCGCAGAGCGGTCATGGAAACTCGACGCAGGCGTCAGCCCGAGGGATGAGCCTATGAGATCCTTGAAGCGTTCAGCAACGGCGGCGTCCTGCCCCCGGGCCGAATACAGCACAATTTGTGCCGCAAGTGACCGCAGAGCGGTCACCGAGATGAGACGTGGGCTTCAGCCCATGGACCGGACCGGGGCACCTGGCGTCGCGTAGCGACGTTATAGCATCCCGCACGCGACCTCGGGAAAACGGGCTCGCACGTCCGCAGACGCCGTGTCGCCATGCCGTCTGTATGGCGAGGGTGGCAGCCGTCAGGCCCTCATGAGGTCAGGCCTGCGGATACCGCTGCGGGACGGCGCTCCGCCCGGGAGCGGTGGCGTCGTGCGGGCGAGCCTGTTTTTGCGAAGAGGCACGGTTGCCGGCTCATTCAAATTCGTTTTCAAAAGTGGACATCGCCTCTTCACCCCGAAGGGGTGATCCATGAGTAGCCGGGGGTCGGAGACCCCCGGTAGTCCGTGAATCGGAAACCTACCCGGAGGGGTAGCCCCATCCTCCGCTCGATGGGGGTTGCTTTCCCGGGGGTCTGGCGACCCCCGGCTAGTCGTGGGCCATCCCTCCGGGATGGAGGTGAGATGGCGAGGTGTCCATTTTTGAAAACGAATTAGAATCAGGCTTTCCGCCGGAATCTGGCGCGCTGGATGGTGCGGCCCTCGGCGAGCCACTGGAGTTCGAAGTCTGTCTGCGGGTAGAAGAAGGCGTCTTCGGGCCAGTCGATTTCGTCGAAGAGGCCGGTGGCGCGGATGGTGGCCACTGACTCGTCGTAGTACTCGGGGTGGTCGGTCTTGAAGAGCCACTCGCCACCGGGCTCGAGGGCGGCATGGACGGCGGCGCAGAATTCGGGTTTGATGAGGCGGTGGCGTTCGTGCTTTTTCTTTGGCCACGGGTCCGGGCAGAGGACGTGCAGGCGGGAGACGCCGCCGAGCGGGAGCAAGTAGGGGACGGCGTAAGTGCTGTCGAGACGGAGGGCCTTGGCGTTGGTCAGGCCGCGGCGGCGGGCTTTGCGGCCGATCTTGCGGGCGCGGCCGAGCAGGCGCTCGATGCCGAGGAAGTCGCGCTCGGGGAAGCGGGCGGCCATCTCGATGACGAAGGTGCCGTCGCCGCTGCCAACGTCCACCTCGAGCGGGGCGCCGGGGCGGTCAAAGATTTCCGCCTTCTCCAGGCGGCGGAAGTAGTCTGCGGGGATGAGCATGCCGGGATCGCTCATTTTGCCCCCTCCGCCGGGAATGGTTTTTCGCTGAAGGTGACGCTCAGGTGGATCCACGCCGGGGCGAGGATGTATTCCTCCTTCGGGTCCTTCGCGGCCGCCGCCTGCTCGGCTGTCCAGGGGCCGCTCTTCACGTAGAGGACGATGGGTTTGTCCAGGGGCAGGGCTTCGCGGCTGACCTTTGGCTTGTAAATCATGCAGACCTGGCCGTCGCCCACGCCGGCGAAGATGTCGGGCATGGGTTCGTCGAGGTTGATGGCGGGGGAGGTGATGGAAAAAATCCACGGGTCCTTGGGCGGGGGATTGGCCGGGAAGCCGAGGGTGGCGCGCAGGGCGGCGAGGTTTTTCTGGCTGAAGACGAAGTCGTGCACGGGGTGGGCATCCTCACTGACGCTGGTCACGACGATGGTGTCGGACTTTCCGGCCTCCTTGACCTGGAGGACCAGGCGGCAGTGGACGGGCTTGTCCCAGCGGAGGATGAATTTGTGCATGTCGATGCCCAGCTCGCGGGCGAGGTCTGCGGCATTGGGGGTCACCTGCTCCAGGGAACCGGAGCGGGCGGCCGCACCGGAGGCGAGGATGAGGGCGAGGCACAGGCTGTACGTCTTCCATTTCATGATGGCGGGAAAATCCCCGATCCGGCGGGATGGGCAAACGAAAGAAGGCGGCCATTTTTCGGCGCAGCCCGGCTGGCGGAGAATCCGCTGGCGGACTCGGGGGGAAACCCTACACTCCGCTCCTCTCCCTGTGTTCACCCGTCGCCCATCACTCTCGGAAAATCCCCAGGTCACCATTGATCCGCCACCTCCGGGCTGGCTGCGTCATTGGGCACCCCTGTGGCTGGCCCTCATCGCCTTTTCCTGGCTCTACCTGCACCTGGCGGGAGCGCTCGTCTCGCAGACAAATCTGGACATGCACAAGCAGGACCAGAAGCACAATATGAAGCAGGCGCTGCTGACGCGCCCCCTGATTCACCCGGACTTCTCCACGGGGCTGACGGAGGGGGTGAAGCACTGGCTGCCGCACATGACGGACGGGGTGGTGGGGCCGCTCTGGCCGTGGATCTCGGCGCACTTCGCCAGTCCGGACCACCGGATCACGGAATGGGAGCAGGTCTCGCAGGAAGACGAGTGGTTTTTCCAAAAGGGGAAATGGGTGAATGTAGGCATCACGCTCGGGTTTCTCGTCCTGCTGACGCTGGTGGCGGGGCGGTTTTTCCGGCTGAGCGCGGCGCTGAATCTCCTGCTCCTGGGCGGGCTGGGGGCGCTGCTGCCGCGGGCCGTGTATTTCCAGCCGGAGCCGGTCTACTTCATCCTGTTTTTCCTGTGCTGGGTGGTGGCCATGGCGCTGCTAAATGCGAACCCACTGCGGCTGTACCTTGCCTTTGGCCTGCTCTGCGGGCTGGCCTGGCTGGCGAAGACGTCGATCCAGCCGCTGATGGCCGGGTGGTTCGGGGTGATGGCGTTCCGGTTCATCGGGCCGGTGCTGCCCGGGTTTCTGAAATGCCAGAGCGGGCGCTGGAGCCCGCGCAACCACGTCATCGGCTGCCTCATCTGGGCGCTGGCCTTCATGCTCACCGCCGCGCCGAGGCTCAGCTACGCGCATGAAAAGTGGGGCCGCCCGTTCTTTGCCTACCCGAATGTGTGGATGTGGATGGACGAGTTCGACGGGGAGGGGTTCAAGTGGATGGTGGAGCACCCGGACAAGGCATCGCTCGACGCCGTGCCGAAGGCGGACATGCCCTCCGCAGGCAAATATTTCCGCACCCACACCCGGGACGAGGCGTGGCAGCGGCTGCGGGATGGATTTTGGGACAAAAACGCGGAATTCCTGGCGCCGAAGCGCGCGACCCGCACCGACAAGGGACCCAAACCCTGGCGTCAGCTGCTGGAGTGGCGCGGGGCCTTTCTCGGCGGACTGCTGGCCCTGCTGGGGGTGACGGCCCTGCTGGCCCGCCGGAGGAAAAAACCGGCCAAAGATGAAGAAAACGCTCCGCCCGCCACGGTGGTGAGCTTTGACCGCGCGTCCATCCGTCCCTCTGCGCTCATCACGCAGCGCCCGTCCGCGCAGGTTCTGCCGGTCGCGCTTTTTGTGGTGGGAACGTTCCTGCTGCACGGGATTTTGTACGGTTTCTACACACCCATCGGCCGGGGGGAACGGTTCATGCTTTCCCTGTATCTGCCGCTCGTCTTCACCCTGCTCTGGGGGGCGGAGTCCTTCCTGCGCCGGGCCGAGCGCAGCGGGGGCGGAAAAACCGCGCGCCGTGTCCACATGGCGGGCCAGCTCGTCATCCTCGCCGTGCTGCTCTGGCGGGTGGGCGAGCTGCTGCGGCATCCTGTCTTTCACCCTTCAGTCCAGTGAGGACCGACCCTTGATCCCTTTGCGCCCATCTTGAACACCACTCCTCCACCACGCGCCCTGCTCTGCTTTGACTTCGACGGCACCCTCGTCGATCACGAGCGGGACGGGCACTTTGACCACGGTCTGGCCACCCTCATCGAGGACCTCACCGGTCGCGGCGCGGTCTGGGCCGTGAACACCGGGCGCACGCTTTTTCACACCCTGGACGGGCTCGTCAGCCACGGCATCCCGCTCAAGCCCGACTTCATCATCGCCCGCGAGCACGAGATCTACCACCGCAACCCCACCGGCCGGTGGATCGACTTCGGCCCGTGGAACGCGCACTGCCGGAAAATCCACGACACCTATTTCAAGGAACACAAAAAGGTGATCAAGGCGTCGCGGAAATTTCTCGAATCCAAAAACCTCGGCTTCTGGGTGGAGAACAGCTCGGACCCGGCCGGCGTGGTCACCCACGATGTGGCCGGCATGGAGCAGCTCTGTGAGTTCATCGACAGCCACCGCGCGGACTGGCCGCACCTGGACTACCAGCGCAATTCCATTTACCTGCGCTTCACCCACCGGGACTTCAACAAAGGCTCCGCCCTGCGCGAACTGGGCACGCGCCTGGGCCTCGGTCCGGAGAGCCTTTTCGCCGGCGGGGACAATCTGAACGACCTCTCCATGCTCCGCGCGGATGTGGCCCGGGGCCTATGCTGTCCGTCCAATGCCCTGCCCCAGGTGAAAGCCCAGGTCCAGGCCGAGGGCGGACTCGTCGCGGCGGGCACAGCCTCCTCCGGAATGGCGGAGGGCGTGCGGCATTTCTTTTACCCGTAGAGTGCAGTCCCCTTTCCCTTTGACGACCTTTCAGGCAGCAAGCTGAGGCTGGCCGTCTGCCGAACCGACGCCACGCCGACCGAATCAACACGGGTGCCGGTGATTTCCCCCTTGCGGAGGTTCTCGCGTCCGGTGCGTGCCGCGCCTGCATCGTCCCGTCACCGTGGCGGCCGGCATCATCCAGCGCCTATTGAGATTCCTGAAGGGGAACCGACGAACACCGGACATGTGGAATGCAAGGCGGTGGAGCGGAACCTTGGGGGAGGAAAGATTCGGTCTATGGGAGGAGGCGGAGCTGGCGCCGATCAGATGCTTTTTGGGGCGCATGGCACCGGGCGCATGGGGGATGCTCCATTGTCGCTACGCGACACCGGGTGCGACGGGGGGAAACCGTGGGCTGAAGCCCACGGCTAATCTCGATGACCGCTCTGCGGTCAAGGCCCGGAGGAGGAGTCAGGGTTTCCGCAGATTCCCAGGCAGCCAGCTGAGGATGAGTGGTGCTGAGGAAAAAACTGGACAAAAGCCCTCCTCAACCCCATCGTAGGCTGCCATGATCCAGCCAGTCGTCTACGACCCCACCACTTGGGCAGGCT
>JANOAS010000346.1:0-15806 GCA_031411255.1 bacterium | reverse complement strand
AGGGAGTCGGACGGTGAAGATGGGCGTTCAGCCAGCGGATAAATTTCACGCTGTGCTGGGTGGTGCTGCGGCCCATCCCGTGCGTAGCCGGGTACACCAGGCCCTTCTTTTCCACCCCGGCCTTGCTCCGGGCGGCCCGCCGGTCCTGGCGCTCCTCCTCCGCCACGTTGCTCACGCCCTCTTTTCTGAGCTCCGATTCCATTATTTGGAGCAAATTAAAAACAAGGCAAATGAACTGCGCCTGCATTGTCTTGGCCGTGCCGCTGGTGGCCCACGCCTTGGTCTCGCCCAGTTTGTTCTTCGACTCGTCGAAGACTTTTTCGATGCTCCAGCGCAAAAAGTAGAGATACGCCAGCACGCCGGGCGGGATGGCCCCGTCCAGCACATTGGTTAAAAACTCATAGTCATTGCCCATGATGGGATCCTGGTAGCGAACCCGGCGCATGACCGCCCCGTAGCTGCCATGCACAAGTTCGTCGGCAAGCACGCCCGCGTTCATGGGGTCGCCCTGGTCAAAGGGAAGCTCGCCGCAGGTTTCCAGTGTCATGTTTTCCTTGGTCCGGCTCAGGACATAGATGCCGCTGCCTTGTTTCCACTTGTGCCACTGGCCGAAGTCGATGCCGGCCCGGTCATAGACGTGGAGGACTTTGCGTCCAACCGGCGCGCCCTGCCGCAGTTCGTCGATGGTGGTGCGCTTAAGGGCTTTCATCTCATGTTCGTGCTTCTTGGGGCTCTGGTCCAGGCACTGAAGCTGGGCGATGAGCCCGGTGCGCAGATTGCGGGTGTAGAGGTGGCCGGTGGGCGCCTTGGCCCCGCTGGAGAGGCGCTGGGTGTCGTGAGTGGCGGCGTCGTGCCAGTGGCCGTCGGTGGCGAATATGTCAAAGTCCCCCAGGCAGGGGAAAGCGGCGAGCCGGTCGGGCAGGGCGAGCGCGGCCTCGGAGCGCAGGAGTCCGGCGTTGAGTTCAGTGCAGAGCGCGAGGCGTCGCCGGCTTTTCAGCGCTTCGAAATAGTGGCCGCTTCGGGGTGGGAGCGGGTTTGATGTGCCGGGTTCGAGCGGCTGGTCGGGGTGGCTCTGCAGGAAACCGCGACCTGAAGGGGAGGTGGAAAGGACGCGCTGGAGTCCGAGCGTGATCCAGGTTTCATCGTCAAGTTCGGTGCATTCGCGACGGTGCCGACAGGCGGGGAGCAGGTCGAGCAGCGGGGTGATGAAGCGGCCAAAAACGGGCCGGGGGTCCAAAGAGGGTGATATAAGTGCCATAAAAAACTTTTGCACCAATCACTTATTGTCAACGTCTCATATGATATTATTTCGGCCTGGAAGCGCCCCGGAAGCTCTCCAAACAGGCGGCTCCATCACCTCACTGAGGAAAAAACCCCGACTCCCTCCACGCCCCTTGGGATGCGCTTCTGGCCTCGTCAGGACCTGGGAATTTCCGGAATTTTGGACACCGATGGGTACCTTTGCGGTACCAGTGGACGAAACTGGTGCGCATACCAAAGTACAGCGTATGGCCACCATGGCAATCCGCACAACCGTTGCCTTTGATCCAGCCACCGTGGCGCGCTGGGAGCGACTGACGGTTCGCTGGGGGACAAGCAAATCGGAAACATTGCGCCGGGCGCTGGAGGCGGCGGACCGGGAGGTGTCCGCGCAGCCGGGCGAGAGGGATTTTGACGCCATGCCGCCGATGGAAATTTTTGCCTGGCTGGAGGCGAACCCTCTCCAGCCATCAGGTGCTGGAGCCCGGTGGTCGGCTGAAATCCGGAATGAGCGCGAGGCTGAAGCGATGCGCGCTGATGTCCGCCCGGGAGGGGCAAATCTGCCGGTTGCTTCCCCGGACGCATGATCCCGAAAAGCGGAATGACAACCGCGGATAACACGGATGCCACGGATATCGATCCAGTTGAAGAATGTCGCACTCTCGCCTGCCGGGTGACGGTTGTTTTTCCCAAAACATGCGCAACATCAGAGGTGTCCGCGAAATCCGCGGTCTCCACTCTTGAATTTGGGATGATCCACCCCGACGTGAACGTGCTGCCGCTGCCCTGAGGAAGGCACTCGTCCGTCCGCAGGTTCGCCCGTCAGCATGCTGCGGTAGATCCAAATGCCCGAAGGGGTTTGAACAGGAGGAGACGGAGAAAACGGAGGAGCAGCACTCAAGGCGCGGAAAGCGGAGTACAGCCACATCATCAGGCTGCTCACTGATTCCATAGCTGCGACAATTTATTGCTTTGTTTTTTCTGTTCCCTCTTGTTCAACTCTCGCCGGTTTTGGGGCAAATGCCGTCCAGGTGTCCCATGGGCGTGGCTTCGTGATCATGGGTTTGCGGCGAGCCAGTCTGAGGGTGTGATGCCGCCGGCTCGTTGAAGATGCTCGTTGTCCCACGAGACGAGCGGGCTCTGACTTTGCCGGGCGGCTTCGGCGTAGAGTGCATCGGCGGCACGCAGGCTCTGCCCGGTGCCAAGATTTTCGGTGGCTGTGAGGAACGCAGCGTCCATGGGAATTTCACAGGTTACCAGCCGATTCATGAGCGTGTGGGTCAGCAGCCGTGCCTGCGCTCCATCGCGAAGACGACGAGCGAGTGCACATGCGACCTCTGTTCTTCCGAAAGCGGGCTGGATCACGGCGGTGCGCCCGGCGGCAACTTTGCGCAGGAGACTGCGGCTTGGTTGGTGAAACTTGTCGGTCGCGTCGGCCGCAGCGATCCAGACGCTGGCGTCGATGGTCAGGCTCATGGTTTTTCCAGACGATTCCGATCCTGCATGAGCAACTCCCTCGCCGAGGGGCCGGCCGGAACGCGTGCAACGGCCTCGTCGGCTGAATGGAACCAGTCTTCCAACCATTGGTTGTCCACAGGCTGGCCGGACGATGCGCTGAGGGCATTTGGCTCATCAAGCAGCCACCGTTCGTAGAGTTCCACCGTTAGTTCGGGAACACGCAGCCCCAACGAAGCAACGCGAGCGGTCACTTTTTGGTAGAGGTCATCCGGGATCTCGATCAGAGCGGTCATCGGTGAAACGTCCTTCATGAGCGCGTTCAAGTCAAGGGTGCTCCGGCAAATCCAAATGCCCGAAGGGATTTGAACAGGAGGAGACGGAGAAAACGGAGGAGCAGCACTTAACCCCCCGGTTTCTGACCGGCACCAGATCATCTGGAAGATTGCTCGTGACCTGTGCGCAATAGATTCTCTCTCCGTGGCCTCCAGTTTCCTTCCCACCGTTTTTCGGATGGCAACCTCTGCTACGCCGCTGGGAAGTGGGGCGGCTCACGAAATTCCCTGCGCAAGGGTTGGTCCATTTGTGATCTTCGGATTGATCCCCGGCCATTCCGGGCTAACAAGCGGGGATGACGCTGACTCTTCCCAAATGGTTTGACCTGCACACGCACTTCCGGCAAGGGTCGGCGGTGGCGGCGTATGTGAAGGCGCATGTGGAGATGGGGTGTGCGGGGGCGCTGGCGATGCCGAACACGCAGCCGCCGGTCTCCCTTGTTTCCGGGGCGGCGCAGGCGGAGGGGTGGTCGATCGAGAGCTACTCGGCGGAGCTGCGGGCGGCGGGGGCGGACGTGTTTGAGCAGCTGATCGTGCCGCTGTACCTCACCCGGCAGACCACGGCGGCGATGATCCGCGAAGGAGCGGCCTCGGGGCTGCTGCGGGCCTGCAAGTATTACCCGCCGCATGGCACCACAAACTCCGAGCATGGCCTGCCGATGGACGATTTGATCGGCGGGGAGGTTTTCCGGGCGATGGAGGAGTGCGGCACCGTCCTGTGCATTCACGGCGAGCAGCACGCGCTGAGCGGGCCGGACTACATCGATGCGCAGCAGAATGCGGAGACGCGCTTCTACCGCGAGCGGATGCCGCGCCTGGTGGCGGAGCATCCCAGGCTGAGGATAGTGTGCGAGCACATCACGACGCGCACGGCGGCGGAGTTTGTGGCCGGCGCGCCGGATCACGTGGGGGCGACGATCACGCCGCAGCACCTGCTGTACACGCTGGGCCATTTGATCCAGGGGCTGAAATACCACCTCTACTGCCTGCCCATCGTGAAGTTTCAGGACGACCGCGCCGCGCTGAGGCACGCGGTGACGAGGGCAGGCCAGACCAGGTTTTTCGCCGGGACGGACAGCGCACCGCACACGACCAAGGCAACCGCCTGCGGCTGCGCGGCGGGCTGTTTCACCGGCGGGTGCGCCCCGCAGCTTTACGCGATGGCCTTTGAGGAGGCCGGGGTCGATCTCGGCAGTGCGGAGGGCGTGAGCCTCTTTGAAAAATTCCTCAGCCTCAACGGACCCGCCTTCTACGGATTTCCGGCGTCCAGGCAGACCTTCCGGATGGAAAAGGCACCCTCCCAGACGCCGCTCCTCGAAACACCGGCCGGAACGGTCACGCCGCTGCCTGCGGGCATGGGCGTCGCGCTGGCGTGGCGGCTGGTGGAGTAGCGGCTGCCCTATTTCGCGAAGACCCGTTTCAGCCACGCATCGACGACGGGGGTGGCGGGGTAGGCGGGGTTGCCGAGTTTTCGGTTGATCTCCATGTGGCCCTGGAGGCCGAAGCCGGGAAAATCGTGGATCTCGACCGGTGTGCCTGCCTGGCGGAGGGCCTCGGCGAGGGCTTTTGACTGGGCGATGCCGTCCAGCCGCTGGACGTGCAGGATGAGGAAGGCCGGGGCGTTGGGTGCGGCGGCCTGGAGGGTGGGGGAGAGGGATTTCTGCCGCGCGGGATCTGTGCCGAAGGCCTGGACGTAGCTGTCGTGCATGACGGCGGCCCCGGCGGTGATCTGGCGCGGGACATCGTAGGCGGCGCCGTCGAGCGGGATGATGCCGCGCAGGGCGGCGGGCTCGAGTCCGGCTTTTTTCAGGTAGCTGGTGTCCGTGCCGACGAGGGCGGCGAGATGGGCTCCGGCACTGTGGCCCATGAGGACGGTGCGTTTGGCATCGAACCCGAGCTTGTCCGCACGGGCGATGAGGAAGGCTACGGCATCCGCCACATCCTGGGCCTGCTCCTCGACCTTGTGGGCCGGGACGAGGCGGTAGTTCAGCGAGGCAAAGCCCCAGCCCTGATCGAGAAAGTGGCCGCCTTTTTCACCGAGGGCGGTGCGCTTGTCTCCGAGTTTCCAAGCTCCACCGTGGACAAAAATGACGAGCGGGGCGCCGGCGGTGGCGGGTTTCCAGAAATCGAGCTTCTGCAGGGTGTCCTTTCCGTAGGCCAGCTCCTCCGGGGCGGCGGCGCCGGGCTGCCGGGCAACCGGGCTGGATGGCGACCCGGCGGTGAAGGCGGGGGCGGGGCTGAGAAGGAGCAGTGAGAAAAGGAGGTGTTGGAGATTTGGCATGGAGCGGCGTGCGGCTGGTGCGGCTGCCGGGATGAAACGCCGGGGTGGAGCCGTGGTTTCGAAAAATCATTCAGCCGGGCTTCTCCAGCCTGCGGGCAAATCCTGCAGGCTGCGCTGGTGCAGTACCGGTCAGCGCGGCTCCAGCCAGAGGATGGCGCGCTTGAAGTCAAACGTGGTGCGGAAATTTTGCAGGAAACCGCTGCCGAGGAGGATGGGCTCGGAGGTGGGGCCGCTCCAGACGAGGATGTGCTGGAAGCGGTTGCCGCCGAGTGACATTTCCGGAATGAGGAAGGTGGTGCCGCGGCTGGTGGCGCCGAGGCCGATGGCAGTGGAATGCAGCCCGCGTCTGGCGAGTGTGCCGAGGCCGAGGGTGTCGATCATGGCCGGGCTGAGGAGGAGGACGCCGTCAAAACCGGTGTCGACAATGACGGGGAAGCGGCGGTGGCCGGGGATGGTGATTTCCGTGCTGAAGTGGCCCTCGGGTGTGATGTGCAGCGGCAGGGCGAGGGCGCGGCCGGGCGTTGGCCGGGGGAAGTCGCCCGTGGCGGAAAAGGTGGCGCGGTGTGCGGCGTAGTCGAGCGTCAGCCAGGAAAAGGAGGCGAGGGTGGGGGTGCCGAGGACGTTGAGTTCGCCCAGACCCCGGGGCAGTCCGGCGCGGGGCTTGCTGAAATGGACGAGGCCGAACACGCCCTGCAGCTCCAGGGTTCCCATTTTCAGACTGCGGATAAAGGCGGCGGTGGATTTCTCCCGGTTTCCGAAGGCGGTGATGATGCGGCTCTCGCTCTCGGACTGGATGACCTCGTTTTCCCGGGCGCGGCGGGCGCTGATGATGGTCTCGTTGCCCCCGGTGTCGATGATCATGCTGAAGGGCGCGCCGTCGTTGGCACGAACCCGGACGACCGGGATGGCGTGGTCACGGTCTGCGATCAGCGGCACGGCGCACACCCCGGACGGGGTGATCTTTTGCACGGCGTCCAGGCCGCATGTGAGCGCCTTCAGCCGGGCCCGCTCCTGGGCCTGACGCAGCGGGGCGCACGCGGCCAGGAAGACGGCGCACAGCGCGGGGATGAGATGGATAAAGCGGGCGAGCCGCCTGGCGGGGGTCATTTAGAGGGCATTATACACGCGGATCAAGGCCAGAGCGCCCAGAGCCGTGGTGTAGACCGGGTCATTCTCGCGCCAGCGACCGGTGGGGTTGACCCAGGAGCCGTCGGCCTTTTGGTTGTTGAGCAGCGTCTTTCCGAGATCCTGCCTCCAGTCCACCTTGCGGCCGTCCTTCAGGGTGTATTCGCGGACATTCATGACAGACATGGCCTTGGCCATGGTGTGGTAGTAATAGTAGAGGCCCTGCTGCTCCATGCCGGGATTCTCGGTGACGGAGTAGTTCGCCTTCAACCACTCCTGCACGGCGGTCACGCGGCGGTCCTTTTTGTCCATGTCTGCGTAAATGAAGCTGAGCAGACCGGCGTAGCCCATGCTGCCGTAGGAGCGCAGGGCGATCTTGCCGTCGGGCAGTTTCATTTCCGGCGCCTTCGTGGAGCCCGGGCTGTAAATGAATCCGCCCTTGTTCGTCTCGTCCTCGCTCACCCACGCGGCGTCGTTTTTCCCCTTCAGGTTCTGGCACCGGGAGACGAAATCAATGGCCGCCTGGTAGTTGAGTTTGGTTTCCTTCTTAGGGTCGGACGCGGTGTCGGTCTCGAGGGACTTCGCCAGGTAAAGCGCCTCCAGCGCAAAGTGGGTGTTGGAGAGGTCAGACGTGGGGGAGGAGCCGCCGTAGCCGATGCCGCCGTCCTTGTCGTCGCCGGTGACCTGCTGCTGGCCAATGAGGAAGGTTTTTGCCTTCAGGGCGACCGCCTTGTACTCGCCCTTCGGGTGCACGCAGAGCGCGGTGAGGGAGAGGGCCGTGTTGTAGGTCATGAGTCCCTTCACATAAATCCCGCCGTCGTCTTTGGCGTTGGACGCTAGGAATTTGTAGGCCTTGTCGGCGGCGACGGGCAGGGTGGCTCCGGGTTCACGGTTGGGGTCGCCGACGAGTGCGGTGACGCTCAGCGCGGTCATGGCCGGATTTTCGATCTCGCCGATGGCCCCGGTGGCGGCATCCTGGGCCTTGATGAGGAATGCGGAGGCGCGGCGGAGGCTCTCCTTGATTTCCAGCTTCAAGGACGCATCCGTCTGGGCGGGTGCGGGGGAAAGAAAGAGGGCGGTGGCGGCGAGGGTGAGCGCGGTGGTGAGGAACGATTTCATTTGGTCTCGGGTTTTGGCTTGGCGGGGGCTTCAGGCTGCGGCGGAGCTGCCGCGACGGGTTTCAGAATGAGGGTGACTTTTGTCCCCTTGGCGGGCAAATCTTTGGCTGGAAACCAGACTTCGTCGGAGTCGGTGTCCTCGCGCGGGTTGTTCAGGATGCTGCGCGAATCAACGTATAGCGCGATGAAGCTGCCATCCGTCTCGGCGGCGAAGGCGTTGTCCTCGATGCGGGAGCCATTGTAAACCCAGGGGCCGTCTGCGGCGGGCTTGCGGCGCTTGAAGTCCTCGACCCATGACTCCAGCCGCGCGGTTTTCTCCTTCCCCTTTCCCTCCGTCCAGCGGAGATGGGCTTCGAGTTTTCCGGCGTCCGGGATGTCCTCCAGAGGCTGGCGCTGGCCGGGGGCGAGAAACCATCCGGGCTGGGGCTTGTAGTTCAGCAGCAGGAGGACGATGTTCAAATTCAACGGGCTGACGGCCGTGCTCAGCAGGCTTTCATGCACCTTGCCGGTGTCGCGCACGAGGGCGAACTCCAGGTTCCCCTTGGTCATGTTCACTGCGCAGGGGAGGGAAATCTCGCGCGTCACGGTGTCAAAGTTGATGCCACCCAGCTCGGAACGATTGCCGTCGAGTTTTTTGATTTCGGGCTTCGGCGCCGCCGCCGCCGCTGGTGGCGGGGACGCAGGGTCGGCCTGAACGGTGAAGGTCAGGCAGAGCAAAAGAAACGGAGCAAGCAGAAAGCGCATCGGAGAGTGGGGCAAAGGCGCACAGCAAAGCACGGAATGCCGCTTCTGGGAAGTCTGGCAAAGTGACGGTTTAAGGGGTGGGGATTTTACTTGCCCGGCCCGCTCAGGCGGAGATTTCCACAGCCTGGTTTTCGAGGTCGAGGAAATTTCGCCAGCTCTCGTGGGCGGCGGTGTGGCGGAACGAGCTGTGAAACGGCCGCCAGCGCGGAGCCCGCGGGACGTTGAGCGGGATCATTCTTGCATCCTGGGGCAGTTTATTGCCCTTCTTCGTGTTGCACCGGATGCAGGAGGTAGTCACGTTTTCCCAGGTGGTGCGGCCGCCCTTGTCGCGCGGGATGACGTGATCCAGGTTCAGGTCCTTGGGGTCAAATACCTTCCCACAGTACTGGCAGGTGTGCCGGTCCCGCAGAAAGATGTTCTGGCGGGTGAACTTGACCTCTTTTTTCGGCAGCCGGTCGTAGAGGGAGAGGACGATGATCTCCGGAACAGCAAAGCTGCGGCGCGCGGAGTGCAGCACGGGGGCCAGCCGCAGGAGGCGCTCGTCATTTGACAGGCGCAGCCACGACTCCGCATCGTGGGTGTAGTAGTTGTCCTCGTCGTCGCGGGAGACGATCTGGGCGTGCCCAAGGAATACGAGGCTCACGGCTCTCCTGGCAGTGCAAGTGTTGACTGGCTGCCAGAGCCGGTTCAGGACTAGGACCTGTACCTCAAGTGGTGACACGAATGGGCCGCATTCTAGCCGGAATTCCCACCCCGGCAAGTGGAATGGCGAAGCGGAGATCATTTTTGCGCCGACTTTGGGCTTGGTTTCCGGGACTGCCTGGGTTTATCATTCCAGCCTCGCGGGGAAAAATAGTTGTGGCGAAATCGCCGTTCGCGTGTACATTGTAAATACAAACCCACCTCGCCATGTCACCGATGACCGAAGACTACCAAGAAGACCCCTACGCCGAAGAGCCTGAAGCGGAGCCCCTTTCCTTCCTGATTTACCAGGGGGACAAGCAGACTGGCCCGTACACCCAGGAGCAGGTGCTTGCCCTGCTTCAGGAGGGCCGGGTGGGGAAAAAGGATCTCGTTTACTACGAAGGTCTCGGCGAATGGAAGCCGCTGGACACCGTTTTTGAAATCGAGGAGCAGCTCTCCCACTTCATGAACGAAGGGCAATCCCCGGAGGTCGTGGCCGAAATATACCGGCACATCGAGCCGATGACCAGCCGTGACGAGTCCATCTTCTACATCGGCCACCAGAAGGCCAAAATGATGCGCTCCCGTCCTGACGCGGCCATCATCACGAACAAGCGCCTCCTCATCATGCGCCAGAGCTACACGGGCACCACGGTGGAGGACTGCCAGTGGAAAAACGTGGTCAGCGTCTCCATGAAGGAGGGCATGATGGGTACCACCTTCTCCGTGCTGGATGTGAACGACCACATCATCGAGGTGGACGACATCCCGGTGGACCAGATTTCCCGCCTGTGCCAGCTGGCGCAGGAGATGCGCGCCTGAGCCGGGAGCCCGCCCCCGCAGCGGAATCTTACAAACACGCAGCAGCCCTGTAATGGTGGGGCTGGCGGCATGTTCTATATTCGTCGCGTTATGACACAACAAGGTTCATCGGGCAACGTCATCGCTGCTGTGTGCAGCTTCTTCATTCCGGGTCTGGGCCAGCTGGTTCAGGGGCGGCTGGTGCGTGCAGCGTGGCACCTGGTCCTGACGGGCATCCTCTGGGTGATCACCCTCGGCTGGGGCGGCTGGATCGGCCATGTCTGGTCCTGCTACGAGGCGGCGAGCTGGGAGGGGAAAAAGCCGGCTTCCTGATCCGCGCGCGGCGTGAAATCCGGCGCCAAAGGCGGCTGGCGGGGGCGGGCAGGTGGGTATTGAAGCTCTGCGACCATTCCGGGCGAATCGCGGTTTGCCTTCCCCGGTGGCGTGGCTACTCTCCCAGCGCTTCAGTCATTCCCTTTACCGCAACCCCAGCCGCCCACCTCACCCATGAGCCAGAAAATCGAGTCCACCCTCGTCGAAACCCGCGTCTTCAAGCCCGCGCCGGAATTTTCCAAAAAGGCGCGCGTGCCTTCCATGGCCGCGTACAAAAAGATGCACGCTGAATCCATCGCCAACCCCGGCAAGTGGTGGGAGAAGGAGGCGAAGGAGCTGGTCTGGCAGCAAAAGTGGAGCAAGGCGCTGGAGTGGAAGGCGCCGTTCGCCAAGTGGTTCGTGGGCGGAAAGCTCAACGTGGCCGAGAACTGCGTGGACCGCCACCTGCTGACCGACCGGAAAAACAAGGCGGCCATTATCTTTGAGGGCGAGCCCGGCGACACCCGCACGCTCACCTACCAGCAGCTGCACCGGGAAGTCTGCCGCGCGGCGAACATGCTCCTGAGCCAGGGCGTGAAGTCCAAGGACCGCGTCATCATTTACATGCCCATGATCCCGGAGGCCGCCATCGCCATGCTGGCCTGCGCGCGCATTGGCGCCGTGCACAGCGTCATCTTTGGCGGGTTCAGCGCCACGGCCATCGCAGACCGCATCGCGGACAGCGGGGCGACGACCGTCATCACCGCGGACGGCGGCTGGCGGCGGGGGAAAATCATCGAGCTGAAGAAAAACGTGGATGCCGCCCTGAGTGCGGGGCCGAATCCCGTGAAGAGGGTGATCGTCGTGAAGCGGACGGCGCACGAAATCAGCATGACCGTGGGCCGCGACGAGTGGTGGCACAACCTCCTGGAAGGGCAGAAGTCCAGCTGCCCGGCCAAAGGCTTCGACAGCGAGCACCCGCTCTTCATTCTCTACACCTCCGGCTCCACCGGCAAGCCGAAGGGCATCCTCCACACCAGCGGCGGCTACCTCACGGGCACCTACGCTACGACGAAGTACGTCTTCGACATGCGCGACAGCGACATCTACTGGTGCACGGCGGACGTGGGCTGGATCACCGGCCACAGCTACATCGTCTACGGACCGCTGGCCAACGGCGGGACCGTCCTCATGTACGAGGGCGCACCGGACACGCCGCACATGGGCCGCTTCTGGGAAATCATCGAGAAATACCAGGTCTCCATCCTCTACACCGCGCCGACGGCCATCCGGGCCTTCATCAAATGGGGCGACGAGCACGTCAAGAAGCACGACCTTTCCAGCCTGCGCCTCCTGGGTTCCGTGGGCGAGCCGATCAACCCGGAAGCCTGGATGTGGTACCACAAGATGATCGGCGGCGGGCGCTGCCCCATCGTGGACACCTGGTGGCAGACGGAAACCGGCTCCATCCTCATTTCCCCGCTGCCCGGGGCCACGCCCACCACGCCGGGCACGGCCACACTGCCGTTCTTCGGCATCGATGCGGCCATCGTCGACGAGCAGGGCCGCGAGTGCGGGCCGAACGAGGGCGGCCGTCTCGTCATCCGCCAGCCCTGGCCCTCCATGCTCCGCACCCTCTGGGGGGACAAGGAGCGCTACAAGGAAACCTACTGGAGCGAGTACAAAAAACAGGGCTGGTACCTCACTGGCGACGGCGCCCGGCGCGACAAGGCGGGCAACTTCTGGATCGTCGGCCGCTTGGATGACGTGCTCAACGTCTCGGGCCACCGCCTCGGCACCGCCGAAGTCGAGAGCGCCCTCGTCAGTCACCCCTCCGTGGCCGAGGCCGCTGTCGTTGGCCGCCCGGATGAAATCAAAGGCCAGGGCGTCGTCGCCTTCGTCACCGTCAAGTCCGGCGAACACGCCAGCCCCGAACTCGCCAAGGCCCTGAAAGCCCACGTGGCCAAGGAAATCGGAGCCATCGCCCGCCCCGACGACATCCGCTTCACTGCCGCCCTCCCGAAGACCCGCTCTGGAAAAATCATGCGCCGCATCCTCAAACAAATCTGCGCCGGCGGCGAGGTAAAGGGCGACACCTCAACACTCGAAGATTTCTCCGTCATCGCCAGCCTCGCGGCACAGAGCGGGAAGGATGAGGATTAGGAGAGTTCCTCAATCCACGAACATAAACTCGTTTCCGCAAAGCAGCACCTGGGCGAACGCCGTCCAAGGGTCGAGCGCGGGGCCGGCGAAATCCTGGGAGGCGTGGGCGACGGGGGAGCCTGTTTTTGCGTTGGTGAGGACGGGGTCGTAGAGGAAGCCGTCGCTGTTTTCGTCATCCTTGGCGTCGATGATGAAGGAGACGGTTTCGCCTTCAGCCAGGGTGAAGTCCGCAGCCGTGTCCACCTTCCCCTTGGCCGGGGCGTCCCATTCCTTGAGCAGCCCCTGACGGTCGGTGGCGAGGCGGAGGCGGACGCCATTTCCAGCCTCGGCGGCACGGGCGATGCGGCCTTTGAGTTTCAGAGCGGCCGGCTCGGGTGCGGTCCAGCGGAGGATGGCGGCGTGGGTGTTGTCATGGCCGGGATGGCCGCCACCACCGGAAAGCATGACCCAGCCGTGGGTGGGGTCGGGCACCTTGGCAGAGGCGGACCAGCGGTTTTCAGTAAATGAGGGAAAGGGTGTCCAGTTTATTTTTTTCGCCGCCTCGTCCCAGCCGCCGAAGCCGTACTCCCAGTCGCCGGCGGTCTGGCCGGTGAAGGTGGCGCTGGTGAAGGCGAGGGCTGCCTTGAGTTCCACCGCGTCGGGATTCCGGCTGAGCGCGGCGCGGTAGAGCTGGCGGACTTTTTCCGCCGGGTCCTTCGCAGCGGAAACGCCAGGCCGCTGCAGGAGGCGGGAGGCCTGTTTGATGACGAAGGGATTGTTCAGCGAGAAGAGGGCCTGCTGCGGAACGGTGGTCTGGAACCGCTTTGGTGCGTGCTGGTCGGGGCTGGCGAAATCAAAGGAGCGGAAGAGGTTGGGCAGGTTCTGCCGGTCGATGAAGCCGTAGATGGTGCGGCAGGTGGCGTCGGCGCTCTCGATGTCGACGGGACGGCCGTTTTTCTTGGGGCTCAGGGCGCCGGAAACGCGGAGGAGGGAGTCGCGGAAGGCCTCGAAGTCGAGCCGGCGGCGGTTGGCGTGCCAGAGGAGTCGGTTTTCGGGATCGATGGCCGTGGCGGCGGCGGTGGTCTGGCTGGACTGCTGCCAGGTGGAGGAAAGGAGGATCTGGCGGAGAAGCTTTTTCAGCGACCAGCCGTCATCCACGAGTGACGAGGCGAGGTGGTCGAGCAGGCCGGGGATGACCGGCGGCTGGGTGCGCACGCCGAAGTCGCTGGGCGTGTCCACGAGGGAGGAGCCGGTGCTCCACGTCCAGATGCGGTTGGCGAAGACTCGGGTCGTGAGGGGATTGGACGGGCTGACGAGGTCGCGGGCGAGTTCGGCGCGGCCGCTCCCTTGCTTGAAGGGCTGGCGGCCCGCTCCGCCGAGGATGCCTAGGTTTTGGCGCGGCACTTTGGCCCCGCGTGAGTGCTGGTTGCCCCGGAGAAAGATGGCGGGCTCGACGGGCTGGGCGCGGTCGAGCAGGACCATGCCGCGCGCCGGGCCGTTCTCTGCCGTGGCCTTGTAGGACTCGACCTCGTTGCGCAGGCGGCGGGCTTCATCACGCTCGGGCACGCTGTAGTCGCCGGTAAGCGCGGCGGGATCCATGCCCTTCACTCCTTCCGGGGACATGATGACGAGCCGCATGGCCTCCGCATTCGCATCGGGCTCCGGGGTGTCGGTCTTGTGGGCGGCTAAAAGTTTCGCGTAGAGTTTGGCGAGGTCTGCGGGGTTTGCCGGAGGCGCCTGGCGCAGGGCCTCTGCGATGAGAGGGTTCACGGCCACGGAGGCACTGAGCTGGACGAGCGCGGATTCCCGCCCGGCGGCGAACTGGTCCGCCGGCAGCTTGACCAGGGCCAGCCACGGCGCGGCCACCGGGTGCTTCTCGCCCAGTTTTTTCAGCCACGTCCGCCATTTGAGCGCGACGGAGGGGTAAATCTTCCGGTCCTTTGCGAGACGGGAGACGGCATCGTCCGGCTGGCTCCACGCCTCGGCACAGACGGTCAGGTATTGCTGGAGGGAGCCTTCCTCAAAGAGCGCCCGGTGCCGAGAAGTCTGGTAGTCGGCCACCGCCTGCTCTTTCTTCTTCAGCTCCGCCTCGAAGGCCAGGTACTCGGGCGTCCGCTCCGGCTCGCCCAGCAGGGGCTTTTCCTTCGGCTCCTCGGATGAGGCGAAGACGCCGTAAAGCGAGTAGTAGTCGGCAGTCGGGATCGGGTCGAACTTGTGATCATGGCAGCGTGCGCAGGCCACCGTCAGGCCCATCATGCCGCGGGCGGTCACGTCGATGCGGTCATCGATGATGTCCGGTTCGTTGTTGAGAAACCGGCGTCCGAGCGTGAGGAAACCCAGAGCCGCCAGCTGGTTGGGGTCGTCCTTCGGCGCGAGCTGGTCGGCGGCGAGCTGCCAGGAAAGGAACTTGTCCACGGGCAGGTCGCTGTTGAGCGACTTGATCACCCAGTCCCGATAGGTGAAGGCGTAGGCGTAGCGGCGCTCCTCCTGGAAGACGTAGCCCTTCGAGTCGGCATAACGGGCCACATCCAGCCAGTAGCGGGCCCAGCGCTCGCCAAAGCGGGGGTCGGCCAGCAGGCGGTCGACCACTTTTGTGAAGGCTGCGGGGTCGGGGTCGGCGAGAAACGCTTCCACCGACTCCACCGAGGGAGGCATGCCGGTGAGGTTGAAATAGGCACGCTTGATGAGAGTGGTGCGGTCTGCGGGCGGGGCGAGCTGCAGCCCTTTTGCCTGCTGAGCCGCAATGACAAAGGCATCCAGAGGCTGCTGAACACGGCTGGCGCCTGCAAGGGCGGGCGGGACCGGTTTTTTCACCGGCTGAAAGGCCCAGTGGCCGGCAACGGCGGCCTGCGAGGGTCCCTCCGCTCCCGCAGGGGAAGGGAAGCACAAGAGGAGGGCGAAGGCGGCAAATCGTTTCACGGGCACCTCGTACAATACGCCACGCAGGAAAGGTCGCAACGCCCCCTCCCCCCGGACTCCGGCTCAGGCAACGCCTGAAACCGCTTCGGAGCACAACAGCCGGATCAGCGCTCCCTGGAGACCCGCTGAGCCCTGTCACGGCGCGGTCTCCGCCCCGCCTCGATGATTTTTTCCTTCATCCGCTTCCGCTTTCGGTCATTCCTCGCCTGAATGATGGGGATGCTGAGCAAGCCCAAAATGACCAGCCCGATGGCCACCCACAAAACCGGACCTCCGAACTCGATGAGGTCGGAACCGGAGGAAGAGGAACCAGAAGAGGACCCGGCCCCAGCAGGCTGCTGGGGGGAAAAAACTGAGATCGGAACCATTGAGCAGCCGGATGACGGAAAAGTTAGTGGACAAGGAGCCGTGTGCGGGGGTTCACGCCGACTCCGATCCTTAACATTGTCCGGGCTGCAAGTCAACCCTGGCGGGCGATTGGCCGTTCATTCGTAAGCGTCACCCCCAGCCCCATGCGAATCGCGTTGACCTCGGACTCTGGACTGGGGTGGAGCCTGTGTGGGATGCGCCACAGCTCTGGCCTATGCTGCCTTGGTTGCGGGGGCGGTGGCGGCTTTTTGCCGGGCGGCC
>JANOAS010000345.1:0-2763 GCA_031411255.1 bacterium | reverse complement strand
ACGCCCGCTGGTCATTCGCGCGGCGGCTGGAGCCGTGGTGGAAATCGAGGGCGGGACGGGCGAGCTGGAGGAGGGGGATGAGCCGCTCATCTCTGTCGAGCCGGGTGTGAGCTGGCTGCGGCTGGAGGGGCTGGGGGTGGGGAATTTCAAGTCCGCGAAGAAGGATCACGTGCCCATGGGCGTGCAGGTGCGGGGCGGGAAGGCGGGTTGCCGGGGGATCACGCTGAAGGGGCTGCGGGTGCACGGCATCTGGCAGACGTTCGACGACGGCAGGAGCCATTCGGGCGACGGGGCCGGGAGCGACGCCCACGGGATCGCCGTCTACGGGGCGGGGGAGACGGAGGAAACGGCGGTCGACGGCCTGGTCATCGAGGACTGCGAGGTGTGGGACCTGAAGCTGGGCACGTCCGAGGCCGTGGTGGTGAATGGAAATGTGAAGAACTGGGCCGTACGGCGCTGCCGGGTGCATGACTGCAACAACATCGGGATCGACGTGATCGGATTCGAGGGGACGTCAAAGGTGGAGGCTCTCGACCAGGCCAGGCTCGGGGTGGTGGAGGACTGCGAGGTGCACCACATCAGCACGCAGGGAAACGCGGGCTATCGGAAGCTCGGAAAAAAGGGCGCGAGTTTTGACCCGTGCGCGGGAGGCATTTACGTGGACGGCGGCCGGGATCTCGTCATCTCGGGCAACCGCATTCACGACTGCAACATCGGCATCGAGATCGGTTGTGAGCATGGCGGCAGGGCCACGAGCGGGATCAAGGTGCGGGCAAACGCCATCTGGGCGAATACGGACTTCGCCGGCATCGTGATGGGCGGCTATGACCGGAAGGCGGGGGCGGTGACGGACTGCGAGGTGACAGGAAATACGCTGGCAGGGAACGATTCGCCCGACGGCTGCAACGGCCAGATCCACCTGCAGTGGCGGGTGGAGCGCTGCCTGTTCTCAAAAAACCGCCTCACCGCCCAGCCACGGAGCGGCATGATGATCGGCTGCTCTGTCTCGGGCAAGAGCGCGCTCGCAGTGGCCAACCGCTTCGAGGAAAACACCTACACCGTGGCCAAAGGCGGCGACCCGCCCCGCTGGGACTACGACGGAAAAAAATTCGGCGGCTCCGGCTCCATCGAAAAGGCCTGGGCCGCCTGGCTCGCCGCCCTGCCGGATGGACATGAGCGCGGGTCGAAGGTGGGGGAGTGATTGGCTGGCTGGGGTTCAGTCCGCAAACTCAAACACGCGAGACACGTGCCCTTGAACTTCCATCGCAGCTTGTCGAAAACCGGGCCGGCCTCCGGGTTTACCCAAAATGCCGGAACGGTTTGGAACAGGAGGAGACGGAGAAAACGGAGGGGCCACGACTTGCGGCGCCTGCGCCGGATGCCCCAAATGTCATCCGGAGCGCGCCTCGTTGCCTGCGCCCAGCAGGTTCTTTCTCTGCTCTCTCCGTTCTCTCCTGTTTAATTTTTTCCGCTCCTGCGTTTACCAGCCCAGCACCTGGGCGAAGATGAGCGGGGCGACGATGGTGGCGTCGGACTCGATGATGTACTTCGGCCCGACTTCGCCGAGCTTGCCCCAGGTGATTTTTTCGTTCGGCACCGCCCCGGAGTAGCTGCCGAAGCTGGTAGTGGAGTCGCTGATCTGGCAGAAGTAGTCCCAGAGGGGAACGCTGGTGCGCTTGAGGTCCTGGTGGAGCATGGGGACGACGCAGATGGGGAAGTCCCCGGCGATGCCGCCGCCGATCTGAAAGAAGCCCAGGGTGGTGTTTTTCGTGGCCTCGGTGTACCAGTCGGCCAGCCAGACCATGTACTCGATGCCGCTCTTCATGGTGCCGACGTTCTTGATCTCGCCCTCAATGACGTAGGACGCGTAAATGTTTCCCAGCGTGGAGTCCTCCCAGCCCGGGACGATGATGGGCAGGTTTTTCTTCGCCGCGGCCAGAAGCCAGGAATCCTTGGGGTCGATCTGGTAGTACTGCTCCAGCACGCCGCTGAGAAGCAGCTTGTAGAAGAACTCGTGTGGCAGGTAGCGCTCGCCCTTTTTGTCCGCGTCGAACCAGAGTTCCAGGATGTGCTTTTCGATGCGCCGGATGGCCTCTCCCTCGGGGATGCAGGTGTCCGTGACGCGGTTCATGTGCTTGTCCAGGAGCTTCACCTCGTCCGCCGGGGTCAGATCCCGGTAGTTCGGCACGCGCTCATAGTAGTCGTGGGCGACGAGGTTAAAGACATCCTCCTCCAGATTTGCCCCCGTGCAGGTGATGGCGTGCACCTTGTCCTGGCGGATCATCTCAGCCAGCGAGAGCCCGAGTTCAGCCGTGGACATGGCCCCGGCCATGGTGAGAAACATCTTCCCCCCCTTGGCGAGGTGGGCTTCATAGCCTTTCGCCGCGTCGATGACGACGGCGGCATTGAAATGGCGGTAGTGGTGGCGGACGAACTTGGTGACGGGACCCATGGTGGCTTGAGTGGTTGAGGCTGGGGGAAAATGCTGTCCGTTCCCCCCGTGGCGGACGCGGCGCTTTTATGCCACATCCGGGGGGGGATGCAAACGGTGATTCTGCCCGCCCCTACCTGCGCAGTGCCGCGAGCAGCGCATTGAACCCGGTGATCACCTCCGCCAGAGATTCGTTGCCGTTCAGGAAGGCCACGCTGTTGCTGTTTCCCGAGCTGGCGGCCAGTGCGCTGGCCAGGTTGCCGCCCAGCTCCGCCTGGAGCTGCGCATTGCTCACCTCCCCCGGCTGGCCCTGCGGCCCTTCCGGAAAGCTG
>JANOAS010000344.1:0-4631 GCA_031411255.1 bacterium | reverse complement strand
GAAAACCTGCCGCCCTACGCCCTGCTCAGCCAGTCGACCGGCGTAAGCGAGTCCCAGATCAAGCTGGAAGTCCACCGCGCCCGCCGGAGGCTGGCCGACACCCTCCGCCGCGAGGTGGCCGCCACCGTGGCCGCAGAGGCGGATGTGGAGGAGGAACTGCGCCACCTGCTCAAGGCGCTCGCCTGTGAGTGAATTTTACCCCGGCGTGAAACCTTGCCCCCCGCACCGGGAAGCTGATAGTGCCGCGTCTTCACGGCTCACCCTCCATGCCCGCCACCAGCACCAGCGATCCGCCCTCCTCCCTCTGCCCGCGCTGCGGGACGGCGGTGGCGCGGCTCATTGACGGCCTCTGCCCGGCCTGTCTGGCTCGAAATGTCAGCACCGGTCTGGAGGCACTGCTCGCACCACCGGCGCCACCGGATGAACTCGCCCCGGAGATCGAGGGCATCGAGATTCTGGAGCCGCTGGGTGCGGGCGGCATGGGGCTCGTCTTTCGCGGCGTGCGCGAGGCGGACGGAGGCCCCGTGGCGGTGAAGGTCCTGCCGCGCGGCCCATCGTCAGATCCGGAGTGGCGGGAGCGCTTCCAGCGCGAGGCCGCCGCCCTTTCCGCCCTGGACCACCCCGGCATCGTCAAAATCCTCGGCAGCGGGGAGACGCTGGACGGGCGCCTTTACCTCGCCATGGAGCTGGTCGAGGGCTGCGACCTGCGGCGGCTCCTGAAAACCGGAAAGCTCGCACCCGGGCGCGCGCTCGACATCGCCACCAGCGTCGCCGCCGCACTCGCCCACGCCCACGAGCGGGGCATCATCCACCGCGACATCAAGCCGGGAAACATCCTCGTCGGTGAGGGCTCCGTGGTGAAGGTGGCGGACTTCGGCATCGCGCGGGCCATTTCCGGGGACGCCTCCAGCTTCACCCTCACGCAGACACGGGAGGCCTTCGGCACGCCCTACTACATCGCCCCGGAGGTGGTGGAAAACGCCACCGCCGCCTCTCCCGCCAGCGACGTCTATGCCGTGGGCGTCCTGCTCTACGAGATGCTCACCGGCCGCGTGCCCATGGGGAAATTCACCCCCGTCTCGCGCGGCACCGGCCTGGACAGCCAGGTGGACGACCTCATCGCCTCAGCCCTGGATGACGACCCCGCAGCCCGCACGCAGGGGATGCCCGCCCTGCTCGACTCCCTGCACACCTCCCGGCGCCGGCTGGAGCAGCGCGGGGCGCGGCGCCGGTGGAGGCTGGGGCTCGGCATCGCGGCCGGCCTCGCCGTTTCCGCCGGAGCCGGCGTCTGGATCACCAGCCTCACCCTCCGCCGCGACGACGGCCCGCATTTCCCGCCCCCCTCCACCGCCACCACGCGCGAGCCCTGGACGAACACCCTCGGCATGAAATTTGTGCCCGTGCCCAAGGCCGGCGTCCTCTTCTCCATCTGGGAAACCCGCAAGCAGGATTTCCGCGCCTGCAGCTCGGCCAATATCCTGCTCACCGACGAGGGCGTCGCCGCCACTCCGCTGAAAATGGCCACCATCCGGAACGGGCAGGAGGTCTTCGACTCAAGCACCTGGGAGGACCCGGGCTTCGCCCAGGGGGAGGACCATCCCGTCGTCGGCGTCTCCATGGTCAATGCCAACTATTTTTGCCTCTGGCTCACCATGAAGGAGCATGCCGAGGGACGGCTGCCCGCCGCCTGGCACTACCGCCTGCCCGGCACTGCGGAGTGGGACGCCGCCTTCGCCGCCGGCCCGGACGTGCCGGCCAACATCGCCGGCATGGAGACCGAGGCCGATGGCTGGCCGCCGGAGCTGCCCCGCGTCTCCACCTCGGATCCCTTCCCCCGCACCGCCCCGGTCGGCTCGTTTCCGCCAAACTCGCTCGGCATTTTTGATCTCAATGGAAACATCAGGGAGGGCTGCCTCGACATTTCAGCCGCCGGCCCAAACCAGCACAAGCTCAATTTCAGGGTCAGCATCACCGGGCGCGGAGCGTCCTGGCGCCGCACTGAGCTGCCGGACCAAAAGCTCAACCCCGGCCGCCAGCAACTCCGCCCTTTCATGCGCCGTTCAGACACGGGATTCCGCCTGGTCCTGACGAATCAAACCAAAGACTCGGAGATCCAGGCCAGCGCGCTGCCGCCCCTCACTGACCCGGCTGAAGCAGCTGCTTCATCGCCCCCATGAGCAGGGGCTCCGCCTCCGGCGTCACGTTCGACGCCGTCGGCCCCACCTCGTAGCCACCCTGCGGGTACGCCGCAGCGGTGCCAATGTACGCCGGCCCGTAGTCGCCGTAGGCCGCCATCATCACGTGCAGGTCCGGGCGCATCGCCTGCGCGGCCAGCTGGTATTCCACAAACAACTCCCCCGGCAGGTGCAGCATCCTGGCTTCACCGATGCGCAGGCACGTCACGTCGGTCTCATGCCCCGCCGCACAACGCCGCAGCCAGGCCAGCTGGTCCGCGTGGGCCACGTAGCCCTTCGCCGTCTCGGATTTCATGGCCGCCACGAGGTCCGCGTCGTTCAGGTGGGTGGCCGGCGGCAGCTTCACCGGCACGCTCTGCCAGCCGACGTCTGCGGCGGTGAGCGGGTGCTTCTGCGTGGATTCAAAGGCGCGCCTCATCCCGTCCCCCAGGCGGTTGGCCAGCATCATCCGGTTGTCGTGGCTTCCGTCATTGTACTTGCCCGCCGTGATGTTTCCGCCCGCCCCGTTGAAGTGCACATGCAGCGTGTGCGGCAGCGCCTGGCCGCGCAGAAACCGGGCGATGCCGGGAAAATCCGGGCTCGGGATTCCCAGCCGGTAGTAGCTCTGCGGGTGGCAGGCGTAGGACGTCAGCACGGCCACCGGCTGCTCGCCATTCCAGAAGCTGAGGGCCGTCAGCCGGGGATCTATCAGCCCCTCCGGCTCCGCCCGCACGGCCGGGTCCTTCGTGGCGGAGTAGCGCACCGCCCGCACCTTGCCATCCGGCCCCAGGATGCGGCGGCTGCTCGCCACCTCCCTCACCACCGCCTCGCCCCAGCCCCATTGGGTGATGGGCTGCGCCACCGGCACCGCCGCGCGGATGGCCGCCGCCGCCCGCTCGATCACCAGCCGGTGGAACGTCCCCTCATACCTCTCGTAGCCCGGCACGCCCAGCTCCTTCACTAGCTTCTCTGCCGTGAAATCACACCCCGGCGCGTCGTGCTGGTGCAGCGTGTGCACCGCCACCCGCCCCGGCACCGTGCCCGCCGCCGCCGCCAGCCCCGCGCGGAAGGCCTCATGCCCCTCATTCGCTATCCCGATCCAGTCCACCGCACACAGCACCACCGGCTGCTCCGCCCCCAGCAGCACGATCCCCCGGCAGCGCAGCGTCAGTTCGTCGATCCGCTTCACCGGGTCATACGCCATCGCCGAGCCCAGGGGCGGCGTCGCATCCACGTCAAAGGTGGCCAGCCTGATCACCCCCTCCGCCACAGCGGCCAGGGTCGTCAGAAAAAACACCGCGCAAGCGGCAAGGGTGTGTCGGGAGTTCATTTGAGTTCGGCGATGAAGCTCAGCAAATCCGCCATGTCCTGCGGGGTCATGCCTGTTTCCAGGCCTTCGGGCATCAGGCTTTGGCCGGCGGAGGTGGTTCCTTTGAGGCGCGAACGCTCGACCGTTTTTGTGGCGCCGCCGGCCATTTTGATCGTCACTCCGGAGGTGGTGTCCTCGCTGATGATGCCGGCCAGGGTCTCGCCATCCTTCGTGGTGATCGTGCAGCTGATGTATTGGGCCGCCACCTCCTTGTTTGGCTCCAGGATGGCGGTGAGCAGCGCGTCGCGCCCTTTGGATTTCACGGTGACGAGGTCCGGCCCCACCGGCACACCCAGCCCGTCCGCCCGGTGGCAAACCTGGCAGCGCTGGGTGAACTGCACCCGGCCCCGCGCGGCATCCCCCGCCAGTGCTGCGGCGCTTTGAAATTTGGCCACGCTTGCATCCCGCGAGGGCGGCAGCACCGGGGCCAGCGCCTTGCGCGCCGCAGCGGCCAGCTCCTTGTCCGCATGGTGGGCCAGCCCCTGCACCTGCGCGGCGCTCAAGGCTGCCGCCGGGATGCGCCCGGACTGCACGGCCTCCAGCAGCGGCAGGAGGCGCTCTTTTCTGGCCAGGAGTTCGCTCAGCGCCACCTCGCGCCCCGGTGTGCCGAGGTCGGACCAGTGCCCGACCAAAAGTGGCGCCACCGCCGGGTCCGCCTCCTCGGCCAGGGTCCTCACTGCCGCAGTCTGCACGGCTTCCGGCTGCCCCTTTCCCAGGCACCCGGCCAGCACGGCCCGGGTCTCCGGGTTTGGAGAAAAACCCAGCAGCTCCACCGCCGCCAGCCGCGCTGCCTCCGGGGCGTCAGCCTGCCCCGCCGTCGCCGCCGCGCGGGCAAAAACAGGAGCGAGCCGCTTTTCCGTGTCCGCCTTTTCCAAGCTCGTGCCCGCCCGCCGCAGCCCCGCACCCAGCGCCCCCAGCCAGGCGGCGGGTGGGTCCGCCATCGTGAGGGACCTGATGAGCGCCGCACGATCCCGGGCCGGCTGCGAGGCGGCGCGGATCTCGATGAGCCGGGCGACGAAGGCCGGATCCAGCCCTTCACCGAAAGGCACCGCATCCGGCAGCAGCGTGGTCAGCACGTCAGGCGGCGC
>JANOAS010000343.1:0-43906 GCA_031411255.1 bacterium | reverse complement strand
GGCCGCCCGGCAAAAAGCCGCCACCGCCCCCGCAACCAAGGCAGCATAGGCCAGAGCTGTGGCGCATCCCACACAGGCTCCACCCCAGTCCAGAGTCCGAGGTCAACGCGATTCGCATGGGGCTGGGGGTGACGCTTACGTTTCTACTGTTGTTTTTCTGAAATTTTTATGGCACAATGAAGGACCGTGAACGAAACACTTTCTGCCGTGCGCCACCTAATCCGAGTATTCTCACGCCAGCATGTCCTTTTCCTGGTTGGCGTGCTGCTTGTGCATGTGGTCCACGCTGGATCCACTGGCGACGGACAGCCCCAGTGGCTGGGTGCGGAGGGGTTCGTACCACTTTCGTACAGCGCGGAAACCCAAACAGCCCCGCCGAGCCACGAATCTGTGTTGCCGTTCCTTGGACCAGTCGACTTGGGCGGGAGCCCGGATGCCCGCTCGCTTGACGAATTCAGGGTGCAGACAGCATATTTAAAATCGAACAACACGCGGACTGATGACCAGTTTGGGTGTGCTGTGGCGGTTTCAGGCGATACGGTGGTTGTTGGAGACCGCTTCGAATCCAGCACGACCAATGGAGTCAACAGCACTCCCGTCAGGACATCAAAACTTGTTGGCGCCGCCTATGTTTTTGTGCGCAGTGGTTCGACGTGGGTTCAGCAGGCATACTTAAAACCACCGGAAGGGGGATTGGGGGATTGGTTCGGATGCAGTGTTGCTATTTCGGGTGATACGGTCGTTGTCGGGGCCAAGCATGAGGATGGAAGTGCCAAGACGGTTGACGGCATCCCAGATGATCGGGCAACCAGTGCCGGGGCCGCGTACGTCTTCGTTCGCCACGGGGGGGCTTGGACCCAGCAGGCCTACTTAAAGTCTTCAAATGCGGAACGCGGTGACCAATTTGGTCATTCGGTGGCCGTGCATGGGGATGTCGTGGCCGTTGGTGCTCCCTACGAAGACAGCAGCACAACCGGCGTGAACACGGTGGCGGATGAAGAAGCGCTTGGTTCGGGTGCTGTGTACGTTTTTAGGAGAAATGGGAGCGTTTGGACACAAGAAGCTTATCTAAAAGCAAGCAATGCGGGTAGCAACGATCTTTTCGGCTGGTCCGTTTCCATTTTTGGGGACGGCCTGGCTGTTGGCGCCCGCTTTGAGGACAGCGGTTCGACCGGGGTGTATAGCATCCCAAATGACGATGCACCTGATGCGGGTGCAGCTTACGTTTTTAGCCGCAGAGGCTCAGATTGGACGCAGGAAGCGTATGTAAAGGCGCGTAACGCTGGATCCGGGGACAATTTTGGCATTTCCGTGGCTATCGGCGCCAGTTCGCTCATCGTTGGGGCGCAAGCGGAGGATGGCAGTGCGGCAAGTTCATTGGGAGTGCCTGATGACGGTGTTCCAGATTCCGGTGCCGCTTATGTGTTTGTTCGCAGTGGTCCCAGGTGGATTCAGGAGGCGTATTTAAAGTCAAGGGTTCCCTCTGTCGAGGCAGGTTTTGGATTTAGCGTAGGTTTGTGGAACGATACAATCATTGTAGGATCAGCCGGAGACGATGGCGCTCTGAACGGCTTTGGTGGCGTGGACTCTGGTTCCGCAGAAATTTTCAAGTACGCTGAGAATAGCTGGTCCAGTCGCGCTTATGTCAAAGCAGGCAATGGTGGGAGTGGAGACTATTTTGGCTACTCGACGGCTGTTGACACGGGTTTGATAGTGGTCGGCGCGATAGGAGAAAGCAGCAGCACCACAGGCATCAACAGCGTTCCTGACGATTCCGCACCGAAGGCAGGCGCGGCCTATATCTTCGAGCTTGTGGTGCCGGAGCCGGAAATGGAAGTGGCGCAGCCGGCTGGAGTCGAGGTTTTGACGGGTGCGACTCGGGGGTTTGGTGCGGCCGTGGTGGGGGAATCGCAGGAGCTGGTTTTTGCTGTGGGGAATTTGGGCACAGCCGAGTTGATGCTCACCGGGGAACCCCGGGTGGGGATTGCCGGGCCGGATGCCGGGATGTTCAGCGTCGTGGCGCAGCCGGGTGCAGCGAGTGTTGGGCCTGGTGGGAGTGTGGGTTTCACCGTCCGGTTCTCGCCGGTCAGTGGTGGTGTGAAATCGGCGGTGCTTTCCATTCCCAACAATGATGCAGACGAAGCGGCGTTTTCGATTGCCCTGATCGGGGCGGGGGTTTCGTTCACGGATGACACCGACGGGGACGGGTTGAACGACGCCTCGGAGTTCAAGATGTCCGCGCTGGGATTCAACTGGCTGGTGCCGCAGCCGGGATTGGTGTCGGCTCTGTTTGAGAATGCCGCCGGAGCCGGCCTGTGTCCGGTGGAGCAGGTGAAGGCGCTCAGAATCGGAACACCCCTGCTGGTGCGGGACCCGGCCACGGGAGAAATTACCATTGAGATCGGGCTGGAGAAATCTACAGACATGAAGAGCTACACACCAGTGCCGTTTGCCGCACCGCAGACTGCGGTCCGGCCGGATGGAAAACTCGAGTTTCGGTTTTCATCACCGCCTGCGGCGAGTTTCTTTCGGCTGCAAGCCAGATGAGGTTTTCCGGGAAACGGCTGCCCGCCGGGTTGCAGCGCCCCCTACGCCCTGACCGGGAAAACCGCTGGTGGCGGTAAATCGATAAAGCTGGCGCGGGACGGGGGTTTCGGGTTAGCGTTTGGGGCGATGTTCCGTCTCCATGTTTGCCTGCTGGCGCTGGTGCCGACTCTGCCACTACTGGCGGTTCCGGCGGGGGCTATTGCGGGCGGGCATTGGGCGTTCCAGCCGCTCGCCTCACCTCCGGTGCCGGCGGTGCGGGATGCGGCCTGGCCAAAGACGGAACCGGACAACTTTTTCCTAGCCCGGCTGGAGCAGGAGGGCCGCCACCCGGCGCCTTCGACGGACCGGCGCACGCTCCTGCGCCGCGTGACGTATGATTTGACCGGCCTCCCGCCCACGGTGGCGGAGCTGGACGCCTTCCTGGCGGACACCTCGCCGGGGGCCTTCTCTGCGGCGGTGGAGCGCCTGCTGGCCTCGCCTGCCTACGGGGAAAAGTGGGGGCGCGAGTGGCTGGATGTGGCGCGCTATGCCGACACGGCGGGGGAAACGGCGGATGTGCCCCTGCCCCATGCGTGGCGCTACCGGAACTGGATCATCCAGGCCTTCAACGATGACCTTCCCTACGATGAGTTCGTCAGGTGGCAGCTCGCCGGGGACCTCCTGGCGGCCGACGGCCCGCCGGAGCAGGCGGCAGACAAGACGGTGGCGACCGGTTTTCTCGCGGTGGCCCGGCGCTTCGGGTTCAACATCGAGCAGGACATCCACCTGACCTACGAGGACGCCATCGACACCACGGGCAAGGCGTTCATGGGGCTCACCCTCGGCTGCGCCCGCTGCCACGATCACAAATACGACCCCGTCTCCACGCGGGACTACTACGGCCTTTATGGCATCCTCCAGAGCACGCGCCTGCCGTATTCCGGCTGTGAAAAATCCCCCCGGCCCCGGGACTTGGTGGCCATCGCGACGCCGGAGGGACGCCGCCTGCGCACGCCCTGGGAGGCGGAGAAGACGGCTGCGGATGCTGCGGTGAAAAAGGCGGAGGCTGACTTGGCCGCCCTGGCCGGGGACTTCGCCGCGTCCGTGCCGGTGGTCATCGCGCAGGGCACGCTCGCCCCCGGGGCTGCCGCCACCTGGCCGCCGGAGGAGGCGGCTGGCCGGCTGGCCGTGGCGGAGGGGGAAACACTTCAGCTTACTATTTTGCCGCGTGCCAACTTCGGTGCGGATGCCACTGGGCTGGACTGGACGATCAGCGAGACTGGCGGCGAGAAGCGCCAGTGGAGCCTGGCGGGTGGATTCACGCCCGACCCCGCGCACCCGGTCGGCGCGTGGGCGGTGCTGGATGTGGAGAAAGATCCGCGCCTCTGTCTGCACTACGATGCCGAGTTTGAAAAAACACCCGGAATGGCAGCGTGGCGCGGGGTGGACCTTTGGCCATCCCTGCTGGTGAACACACGGACGGAGCCGGTGAAATTCCAGACTCTCACCATGCCTCCGCGCAGCGCGGCGGTGCATCCCGGCCCGCGTGGCGGGGTGGCTGTGGCGTGGCAGAGTCCGGTCGGGGGCGCAATCTCCATCCGCCTCGTTGTGTCGGAAATCGATCCAGGTGGTGACGGGGTGGACTGGAAACTGGAGCGCCGGCCCGGACTGGGTGCCACGCTGGAGCGCCAGCGCCCGCTCGTGCTCGCCAGCTTGGAGGCCGTGAAAAAGCTGGCCGAAACGGCACGCCGCGAGCCTGCGGCCGACCTTGCCTTCGCCGTGGCCGAGGCAAAACCGGTGAACGCCCGCATCCAGAAAAAAGGCGAGCCGAAGGACCCCGGTGCAGAGGTCCCGCGCAAGCTGCCCGACCTGTTTGGCGGAGCCCTCATCCCCGATGCTGCGGGCAGCGGACGCCGCGAGCTGGCGGACTGGCTCACCCGCGGCCCGGCCCGCGACCTCACGGCCCGCGTCATGGTGAACCGCCTCTGGCAGGGCCATTTCGGCGAGGGGCTCGTTACTACGCCGAATGACTTTGGCACCCGCGGCCAGCCGCCCTCGGACCCGGCGCTGCTGGATTTCCTGGCCGGGAAATTCATCGCCTCGGGCTGGTCGGTGAAGGCCATGCACCGGCTCCTCCTTTCCAGCGCGGCGTGGCAGCGGGACTCTGCGGTGCATGACACAGCGTCCGCCTTTCCCCGCAGGCGCCTCACAGCGGAGGAAATTCGCGACACCCTGCTGCTGGTCTCCGGCACGCTCGACCGCACGCCGGGGCAGGCGCACCCGTTCCCGGCGGAAACCGGATGGGCCTTCACCCAGCACGGGCCCTTTGCCGCCGTGTACGAGAGCAACCGTCGTAGCGTCTACCTCATGGTGCAGCGCACCCGCCGCCATCCGTTCCTGGCCCTCTTTGACGGAGCGGATCCCAATACCAGCACGCCCGTGCGCAGCCAGTCCACCGTGCCCACCCAGGCTCTGTATTTCCTGAACGACCCCTTCGTCCACAGCCAGGCCAAAGCGCTGGCCGCCCGCCTCCAGCAGGCCGCCCCGGATGAGGACGCCCGCCTTGAACTCGCCACCCGCGAACTCTACGGCCGCCCCGCCACGGATGAGGAGCACCGCCTAATGGCCACCTTTCTCACCGACACCGCCGCCGCCATACCCAGCCTCACCGAGCCCGAGCGCTCCATCGAAACCCGCGCCGCCTGGCTGCGCGTCCTCTTTGGCACCAGTGAACTTCTCTATGTTGACTAGCCGCCGTCATTTCCTCCGATCCATGGTTGCAGGCTCCAGCCTGTTTCCGGGGCTTGTCTCGCAGTTGCTGGCGGGGCTGCCGGCCGGGCGGGCTCATTTTGCGCCGCGGGCGAAGCGCATCATCTTTCTTTTCATGAGCGGCGGCGTCTCCCACATCGACACGTGGGATCCCAAGCCGCGCCTGGCCGCCGACCATGGAAAAGAGGTCAAGCTCAACCACCCCGAGATCGAGAACCGGCCCGGCTACGAGCGCATCTTCCTCAAGCGGCCAGGCTGGAAGTTTGAAAAGCACGGCCAGTGCGGCACGGAGGTGAGCGAACTTTTTCCGCACATGGCGGGGTGCGTGGACGACATCGCGCTCATCCGGTCGATGCACACCTCCCACTCGAACCACTACAATGCCACGCTCGGCATGCACACGGGCTCCTTCGCCTTTGCCCGGCCCAGTCTGGGCTCGTGGGTGAGTTACGGGCTTGGGTCGGAAAATGCGAACATGCCCTCCTTCATCGTGCTCGCGCCGAAGACGCCGTATGCCGGCTCCCAGGTGTGGGCTTCGGATTTCCTGCCCGCCGCGCACCAGGGCACGCTGGTGGTGCCGGGTGCGGAGCCTGTGGCCAACATCGCCCCGCGCACCCCGCGCAGCCAGCAGGAGCGGGAGCTGGCGGCCATGGCGGCGCTGAATCGCGGCCACCTCGCCACCCGCTCAGGCGACTCCGTGCTGGAGGCCAGGCTGCGTTCCTTCGAGACGGCCTTCGGCATGCAAATGGAGGTGCCCGAGGTGTTTGATTTCGCGAAAGAGAGCGACGCCACCCTCGGTCTCTACGGACTCCAGCGCGGGCAGACGACGGGCTTTGGCTGGCAGTGTCTGGCCGCCCGCCGCCTGGTCGAACGCGGTGTGCGCTGTGTGGAACTCATCGACACCGGCTCCTCCGGCAACTGGGACTCCCATGGCAACATGCAGGAGCACGTCCCGCTGGCGAAAAACGTGGACCAGCCCATCGCCGGACTGCTGCGCGATCTGAAATCCCGAGGCCTGCTCGAAGACACGCTCGTCGTCTGGACCACGGAGTTTGGCCGCACGCCCTTCAACAACACTCCGGACAATTCGGGCCGTGAGCACCACAACTGGGCCTTCTCCTCCTGGCTGGCCGGGGCCGGCGTGAAGCCCGGCATCGTCCACGGCGAAACGGACGAGTACGGCGTCCGCGTCGCCACCGACGCCGTGCACGTCCACGACTTCCACGCCACCATTTTGCACCTCATGGGGCTGAACCACGAGCAGCTCACCTTCCGCCACAGCGGCCGCGATTACCGCCTGACCGACGTGGAGGGAAATGTGGTCCAGGCTGTGCTGGCGTGAGCTGGCGATTACTTCGCCGCCATGTCCAGGGCCTGCAGGATCTGGCCCGGGGTGATGATGTCCTCGAAGAGCACCGGCGGCTGGGTCTTGTCCTTCCGGTAGACAACGTAGACGGGGATGATGTCGCGATCGAAGGCCTTGAGGATTTCGGTCGGGATGGGGTCCTTGTCCGTGAAGTCCACCTTCATGCCGACGACGTCCAGTTCTTTGAAACGTTCGCGAACTTTGCCCGCAATGGGGGAGTTGAAGGACACCTTTTCGTTCGTCTTGCAGGTGGCGCACCATTCGGCGGTGAAGTCGAGAAAAACGATGCGGCCCTTGTCGCGAAGTTCCTTCACCCGGCGGGGGGAAAAGGGCTCCCACTTGATCTTGCCATCCGAGGCTTTGACCGCATCCGCAGGAGCATCGGGGAGTTTGGCCCCATCAGTGACCATCTGCCTGATGGTGGATTCCAGCTTCGAGACCTCCTTGTTGGCAGCGGCGAGTTCGGACTCCTCCCGGCTGCCCTCCCAGCCTGCCCAGACGGCAAGCCCGATGCCGACCAGCGCGATGAGTGAGGCGGTGCGACGGGTGCCCGCCGGGCGGTAGAACGAGCCCCAGTGGCCATAGATCCAGCAGCCGAGCGCGGCGAGGAGAAAGGCGATCAGGAGCAGGAAGAGGCCGCCCATTCCCGCCTGCGCGGCGAAGGAGTGGCTGAAGAAAAGCACGGCGGCGAAGAGCGGGAAGGCCATGAATTTTTTAAACGTCTCCATCCAGGCGCCGGGTTTGGGGAGCTTGTGGATGAGGCCGGGGGCGAAGGCGAGGACGACGTAGGGAAAGGCGATGCCGAAGCCGAAAACAAAGAAAAGCAGAAGGGCGAGTGGGGCGGGCTGCCGCAGGGTGAAACCCATGGCCGCACCTACGAAGGGGCCGCTGCACGGGGTGGCGATGAGGGTGGTCAGCACACCGGAAAAGAAGGAGCCGGAGTAGCCGCCCTTGTCCTGGAGTTCGCCGCCGACGCTGGTGAGGGAGGTGCCTATTTCAAAGAGTCCGCAGAGATTCAGCCCCATGACAAAAAGCAGGAGGCAGATGAACCCGGTGAAGGCCGGAGACTGCTGCTGGAAACCCCAGCCGAGGCTCTGCCCGGCAGCACGCAGGCTCATGAGCAGCCCGGCCAGTGCGAGCAGGGAGAGGATCAGCCCGCCGGCAAAGACGAGGCTGTGGTTGCGAATTTTGGCCGGTTCACCACCGCCGAGTTTCACGAAGCCGAGCACCTTCAGGCCGACCACGGGGAAGACGCAGGGCATCAGATTCAGCAGGAGCCCGCCGAGGAAGGCAAAGACGAGGGCGGAAACGACGGTGAGGGGTTTCTCCACCTTGCCGTCCAGGCCGACGTACATCGGCTGGCCGGGAGTTTTCAGGACTTCGATGGCTTCCTGCGCGGTGAAATCGAGGTGGGAGACGGGCTTGGCTGGTGGAGGTTCAGCGGGCGGTGCGGGCTTCGCATCCACCGGTGGTGGGGCGGCCGGCGCTGGGAGGGCGCGTGTGGCGGTGGTGGCGGCTGCGGATTTTTCCGGCAGGGCCATCGCCTTGGGGCCGCCAGTCTTGAGCCAGCCGTTCGGCGCGTGGAGGAAACCGGAGATTCTCCCGGTGGAGCCTTCGTTGCGTTTGAATTTGATGGTGATTTTCCCGTCCGCCTTCGCGGGCACTGGCGGCTCGGAGAGGTCGAGTTCCTGTGTGCTCTCAAAGAAGTAAACTTCGCCAGGGTCGGCGCTGGCTCCTTCGCCGGGCGTCAGGGTGAGGGTGAAATCCGGAGCCTTGTCCTCGATGGCGACCTGCCACTCCTTCACGGGCACGGGCTGGGCGGCGCGGGTTTCATCGAAGGCGGCTTTCACAGCGGCATCGATCTCCGGGGCGGCTCCGGATTTCAACGCGAGAGTGTAGGTGCCCTTCTGCTGGATGCACCCCTTGGAGTCGCACTCCTGCCAGTCGGCCTGAGCCTTGAGCGTCACTTCCACGCCTGCGGCGAGGTCCTTGGGCGGCGTGATGTCGAAGAGGTGGACGATGGCTCCTTCATACTGGTGGTTCACGCCGATGACGGAGGCCTCATGGTGCGGCATGGCCCAGAGGAGCGGTCCTGCGGAAAACCCGGCCGGGAGTTCCCACTTCACCTGCGTGGGGGATCCGGTGCCGGGATTGATCCAGTAGCTGTGGACGGCCTCCGGGTGGACCATTTTCAGCCCCACGGTGAAGGGCTGGCCTGGGACGATGGTCTTCGTCTCTGAGACGAGCGAGACGGTGACCTTTGGCAGCGTGGCCTTGCCGAACTGGGCGCTGGCGAGTCCGGGGAGCAGGCCCGCAGTCAGGGCGAGCAGGGTGCGGAGAAATTTCATGCAGTCGGGTGAAGGTGGGAAAAACCGGAGGCGGGACGTGAAAACGGGAGGGCCGCCCGGTGGTCAGGCGTCCTCCCAAGGCGTTGCGGTTGGCGGGATCTGTCTATTCGGCCGGCAGGCGGCTGTGGGTGCCGTCGCAGAAGGGCTCGCTGGCGGCGTGCTTGCAGTTGCAGAGGGCGACGGTTTTCTCCTCTGTGAGGGTGAATTTTTTCGGCGCAAGGCCGGTTCCCTTGTGGCTTCCATCACAAAAGGGCTGGGTCTGCGATCTCCCGCAGGCGCACCACCAATAATCGCCCGCGGCCAGTTTCAGGACGGCGGGTTTCCGGTCGGCAATCACTCGTTCTTCCATAGTCCGGCCACTATGGCGCTGACCGGGGCCGGAACCACTCATTTTTTCGAGCAGGGGCGGCGGGACCGGGTATCGGTGCATGGCTGCCAGCCCACTTTTTATGAAATACCCACGCTCCGCCTTCGACCGCACCTGCGGCCTCCTCTATTTCGCGCGCATGACGGACAAGATCCGCCTCCATGCCGCGGGGGAACTCGGCCCGGACTACCACCAAAACCTCGGCGAGGGTTTCGACGGACGGATCTGCCGCTGGCTGCGCATCAGCTATGCGGACCTGCGCGACCGGGTGCTGGCTGGAGCCACTGACGAGGAACTCTTCGCCTGGGCCACCACCACCGGCCGCGCCCCCACTGAGGAGGACATCCTCTTTTGGAACAAATACGCGAGCAAAGCTGGCTGGCGGGACGAGGACATCGGTTCAACGGCGAAGCTGGAGGAATTCAAAGCCGCCAGTGGGCTGACCCACCGGACGGACATCGTCACCTTCTTCCACTATTACGAGGTGGACGAGGGGCGGGAGGCCCGGTGACGCAGACAGACGGGGCTGGCTGATTTTCGCCCCGACGCGCCTCACTGGGGCGGGGTCGTCACGGGGGCCTCGGCCGGAGGGGAGGGGACTGCGGGGGCTGCGGGCACCGGGGTTGCGGCTGCTGCTGAGGCGGCACCAGGGCGCGGGGCGGTCGCTTTGGGGGCGGAGCGCTTGAGCAGGCCGAAAATGTCGCTGTCCGTGGAAAGGATGAGGGTGGTGTCCGAGCCCACGGTTTTGCGGTAGGTGTCGAGGCCCTTGACGAAGGCGTAGAACTCGGCTGCTGCCGGGGTCTTGTTGTAGGCTTCGGCGTAAATCCGGGAGGCTTCTGCATCCGCCAGGCCCTGGATTTCCTGCACTTTCTTGTAGGCTTCGGATTCGATCTCGTTCAGGTCTTTTTCCTTGTCCCCGAGAATGCGGGCGGCGGAACCCTCGCCCTCCGAGCGGTAGCGGGAGGCGATCTGCTGGCGCTCGCTGATCATGCGGGCGTAGATGCGCTGGAGAACGTCCGGGTTGTAGTTCACCCGCTTGAAGCGCAAATCGAGCAGCTCAATCCCGAGCCCGGGCAGTTTTTTGGACGCCTCGTCCAGGATTTGCTTCTCCAGGAAGACGCGCCCTTCCTTGATCGGCGGCAGTACGGTGGTCTGAGGCGTGCCGTCGGTGCCGAGGGATTTGAGGGACTCGTCCTGGACCGGTTTGCGATCCTTTGTGGTGCGGATGATTTCGATGAGGTCGTGCTTGGCGATGGTGGTGCGCGTCTCGCTGCCCAGGATGCTGGAAAGGCGGGACTGGGCGGTGCGTTCATCGCGCAGGGACTCGAAGTACTCGCGGGGATTCGAAATGCGCCAGCGGCCGAAGGCGTCGACCTCGATGTAGGCCTTGTCGCGGGTGGGCATGCTGGCCGGGGTGCCGTCCCACTCCATGACGCGGTTGTCGAGGATGTTGATGGTTTCGACGAAGGGCACCTTCCAGCTCAGGCCGGGCTGGGTGATGACGCGGTCGATCTTGCCGAAGCGTGTGATGATGACCGTCTCTGTCTGGTTCACCGTGAAGGTGGCGCTGGATACGACCAGCAGCAGCAGAAACATGACGGGAAGGAAAAATTTGGAGGCGGAGTTCATCGGCGGGGAGTCGTTGCGGGCAGCAGGGGCTGGGCGGCGCCGGGGTTGGTCTGGAGGAGGGGGAGGATCTGTTTCATGGAGTCATCCACGATGATTTTTGGCCCGGCATTGGGGAGGACTTCGGCCATCGCCTCAAGGTAGAGGCGGGTGCGGGTGACTTCCGGGGCCTTCTGGTATTCGGTGAAGACGGCGTTGAAGGCGGAGGCATCGCCCTGGGCTTCGTTGATGCGCTTTGAGCGGTAGCCCTCTGCGGCGCGCGCCTTCTGGTCGGCCTCGCCCTTGGCGCGGGGGATGGCCTTGTTGTAGTCGCCGGTGGCGAGGTTGATGGCGCTTTCCTTGTCCTGCTGGGCCTTGTTCACTTCGTTAAAGGAGTCCCGCACCGCTGCGGGCGGGTTCACGTCCTGAAGCTGCACCTGGTCCACCAGCACGCCGAGTTCGTATTTTTTGGACAGTTCGTTGAGCCGCTCCAGGGCGACGCTCTCGATTTCCTGGCGGCCGATGGTGATGACCTCGTCCACCGTGCGGTCGCCCACGACCTCGCGCATCACCGACTCGGAAAGGTCCCGCAGGGTCTGGCCGGGATCCCGCACCTGGAAGAGATAGAGCCGGGGATCCGCGATGCGGTACTGCACCACCCACTCGACGAGGGCGGCATTCAGGTCGCCGGTGACCATGGCACGCTCCAGCTCCGGCTGGTCGCCCACCTGGTCGGGGTTGGTCAGGTCCATGCGCCTCTGGCCGAAGCCAAATTCCATCTTCAGCGGACGGGTGGTCCGGAGGATGGTGGCGGTGTCAATGCCAAGCGGCATCTTGAACTGAAGGCCGGGTCCCTTGGTTTCCAGATATTGGCCAAAACGCTGGACGATGGCGCTGGAGTCCGCCGGCACGGTGTAAAACGAGCCCCAAGCGGCCAGGAGGAGGAAGATGACGAGTATCACTCCCTGGACCAGCCGGGAACTGAAGGTGGGAAACTTGACTTCAATGACGCGGGGAGGAGGTGGCATGGTTTGTGTGGACTAGCCCTCCCATCGTCCCGGTGGACGGGCGCGTCAAGGGGACACTGCCCGGCCGGATTCTCCGCAGCGGGTGGGCGCTTCGGGAAAAAGTTGTGTTCAAAAAGCCGGAATTTGGTATAACCGGGGACTGTTTCCACGCCCCAACCCCAAATCCCCGTCCCCATGATGAAATTCCGTCCCCTGCTTTTCCTGCTGGGCCTGGCCCTCTGCGCCGGGCTGGCTCCGCTGTCCTCCGCCCAGACGATCAACCCGGCTGACTATGGCAACGTCACGCTGCACCTGAAGGCCGATGCGCTCTCCCTGGCAAACGGGGCGGCGGTGACTTCGTGGGGGCCGCTGACTTCCACGACGGGCGTGGCCGGGACGCTGCCGCCGGTTTTCACAGCGGCGGATGCGAGGTTCAACGGGAAGCCGACCGTCACGTTTCTGACGGCGAACAAAAATCTGCTCATCCAAAACGGGGCGAACATCAACGCGCAGACGATCTTCATCGTCACCAGTCAGGAGGGAAGCACGGGCCTGGCCGGCGTCATCTCCCGGGGGGATGACAAGCTGAATGTGCGGCGGGACGGGACAAGCCTCTTTTACCGCTCCACGGGGCATGGGCTGGATGCGAACGAGTTCATGGGAGTGGTGGCGGGCGGCACGCTCTCGGTGAACCAGGTGGCGAATGGCGGGTTCACGCTCAACACGGCGCACCTCGTCTACACGACTGCGGGGTCGCCGCAGGTCTATACAAATTTCTGGCTGGGCAACGCCAACTCCACGCTGACGCGCTGGCTGACGGGCAGCGTGGCGGAGGTCATCATTTACGACGGCCTGCTCACACCCACGGGCATTGACCGCGTGGGCTGGTATTTGCAGACAAAGTACAACCTGCCGACCAGTTTCCCTCCGCCCACTGCCTCGGTGACGAATTTTTCCGCAACGAACGCCTCTGGCATTTCCTCGGAAGGCGGCGTGCTCTCGACCTCTGGCGCCCCGGTCACGCTCAGCTGGACGACCCAGAGCGCCACCTCGGTCAGCATTGACACTGGCGTCCTCGCCGCGCCTGGCACTGCCACGGGCACGGCGGTGGTTTCCCCGACGGAAACGACGACGTACACCATCACCGCGACGAATGCCTTTCCCGGCGTGGGGACAAAAACGGTGACCGTCTACGTGGGGGTGACGCCCGCACCGCCGGTGATCAATGAATTTCTGGCGGACAACCAGAATGGGCTGGTGGACTCCGACCTGACGACGCAGGACTGGATCGAGATTTACAACCCGAATCCGTATGCCATGGACCTCCAGGGCTACCGGCTGAAGAACAATCTGAGCCAGTGGGATTTCCCCGCAGGCTCTGCGATAACGGCGAACGGCTACCGCGTCGTCTTTGCCTCGTCCAAGGACCGGACGAATCCGGCCCAGGCCATGCACACGAACTTCAACCTCGACGCAGCGGGGGAAAACCTGAGCCTGGTGCGGATTTCGGATCTGGCCACCGTCTCGGCGTTTGCGCCCTATCCGAAGCAGTACGCGGATGCGTCCTACGGCCTGTGGCCGGCACTTGGCGTGGCGTATTTCGGAAAACCGGCGGGAGCACCCACCCCGGGCGCAGCCAATGGTCCGCTCGGCGTGGCCGGTTTCCTCGACAAAACGGACGACACGGATTTCACCGTCGACCGCGGCTTCTACACGGACCCGGTGGTCACCACCGTGAGCGCGGCCACCCCCGGGGCGACCATCATCTTCACCACGGATGGCAGTGTGCCGACACTCACCAACGGCACGCAGATCCCGCCCGCTGATGCGCTGACGCCTCCAGGTGCGGTGCTCACCATTCACCCTGGCGCGGTGCCAGGCGGGGCGGAGGGGATCAACATCGCGTCCATTGGCGGGGTGACGACGCTGCGCACGGCGGCCTTCAAGGCGAACTACGCGCCGACGAACGTGGACACGCAGACCTACATTTTCCCCACCCAGGTGCTGGCCCAGACGGCCACCGATGCCACGACCAAAGGCTGGCCAGCGGCGTCGGTGAACGGCCAGCTTTTCAACTACGGCATGGATCCAAATGCGGTGACGGCCTACGGAGAGGCAGCCATACTGGAAAGTCTGAAGTCGCTCCAGACCGTTTCGATTGTCACGGACATCAAGAACCTCGTTGATCCGGCCATCGGCATTTACACCAATGCGGACCAGCACGGCGGCGCATGGGAAAGGCCGGCGTCCATCGAGCTGATCCGCCCGGCGGGCTACGTGGATCCGGATGGAAATGCGAAGGGGTTTCAGATCAACACGGGTCTGCGCATCCGCGGCGGGGCGAGCCGGGGGGATGCCTTCTACAAGCACGCGCTGCGCTGCTATTTCAACTCCGACTACGACGGGAAGCTGAACTACCGGCTCTTTGGCAACGAGGGCGCGAACGAGTTCAGCGTGGTCGATCTGGCCACCAGCTCGAACTACGCGTGGTACCGCGAGGCCGGTTACGGCACGGGGAAAACGAACACGATGTGCCGGGACATGTTCTGCCGGGACACGCAGGGGGCGATGGGGCAGCCGTATCCGAAGAGCCGCTTCTACCACCTCTACGTGAACGGCCACTACTGGGGCGTCTACTACACGGACGAGCGTCCGGTGGCTGACTTTGCGGCCAGTTATTTCGGCGGGAAGGATACGGACTACGACGCGGTGAAATGCGGCAACCGCAGCGTGACGCCGACCTTCGCCACGGAGGCGACGGACGGGGACCTCGTCGCGTGGACAAACCTCTGGAACAAGTGCCGGGCCATCGCGACGAACAACCCGGGCGACGACAAGTACTGGGAAATCCAGGGCTGCAATCCCGACGGCACGCGCAACCCGGCGCTGCCCATCCTGCTGGACATGGACAACCTGATCGACGAGATGCTCGTCCTCTTCTACTCCGGCGACGGAGACGCTGTGCTGTCGAACTTCCTTGCGCACAACACACCAAACAACTGGTTCAGCACGAGCAGGCGCGACGGGACGATGGGGCTGAAATGCTTCATCCATGATGCGGAGCACACGCTGGGCGCTGGCTCATCAGTCGTGGACCAGACCGGGCCTTGGGGCGGGAGCAATGTGGCGAGCCTTCAGTTTTCGAATCCGCAGCGCATGCACCAGGACCTCATGTCCAGCCCGCTCTACCGCCGCCGGTTTGCGGATCATGTGCAGCGGCACTTTTTCAATGACGGGGCGCTCACTCCGGCGAAGTGCATCGCCCGATTCCTGAACCGGGCCAACCAGGTGAAGCTGGCCATGAAGGCGGAGGAGGCGCGCTGGGGAGATGCGCAGGCGATCACTGGTCTGCCCGTGGGTCATGCCGCGCGCTACACGGTGGCGGACTGGCAGGCGGAGGTGGACCGGGTGACGAACACCATTATGCCGCCGCGCACGCAGCTCGTGCTGAACCAGCTCATCGCCGACGGGCTCTACCCCGGAGTGGCTGCTCCAGTCGTCTCGGACGACGCCACCGGCCTGCCGAAGCACGGCGGAAATGTGGTGCCCGGGTTCAACGCGCGCCTCACCGCTTCGGCGGGCACGATTTACTACACGCTGGATGGCAGTGATCCCCGGCCCGCAGCACAGGTGACGGCTCCGTCGAAGGTCTTCGTCGCCTCCGGCAGCGATGCGCTCTGGCACGTGCCCACCTCGGCCACGGACGGGTTCACCGCTTTTGCCCTCACCGGAGTGACGCCCATCGCGACGTACCCTCTGGATTTCTCCACTGCTCCGGTCGCCGCAGGCTCGGTGCCCGACACGGCCACGGCGGACGGGGCGCAGAACGGCGTCTTTGTGGGTGCGCCCACGCTCTCGACGAACCGCAACGGCACGGCTAACACCGCGCTCACCTTCTCCGGAACGGGGCAGGCCATCACCATCGCCAGTGCCGCGCCGCTGGCCATCACCGGGCAGATCACCATGGCCGCCTGGGTGCGCACGACGTCGAACTCCGGCACGCGCAACATCATCGCCCGTGGCAACACGAACACCGCCTCCGGCCACGTCTACCTGCGCATGACCAACGGCGAATGGGAGGTCGGTTCCTACAACGGCACGGCCCACCAGGCCACATTCAGCATGTACACGGACATCAATGCCTGGGTCCACCTCTGCGGCGTCTACGACGGCACGGCGTGGAAATTTTACCGCAACGGCAGGCTCATGGCGACCACGGTGGACGCCACCGGCGCGGTCAATGTGACGACGAACCCCGGCTGGGCCATCGGCGGCAGCGCAAATGGGACGGGGAACCTCTTTGTGGGCAGCCTGGATGAAGTGAACATCTTCAACACCGCGCTGAGCGAGGACAACGTGCGCGCCCTGGCGGGCAACTTCCGCGCCGACTTCGCCGCACCTGCCTACACGCCCGTCGGCACGTGGACGAGCAGCCCCACCGGCATCGGCTACGAGCGCGACCTGACGAACACGCTCGACCCTCGCCTCGCCACGGACATCGAGGCAGCCCTGTACACCGTGCGTAGCACCTGCCTCTTCCGCCAGACTTTCACCGCCGCCGCAGGCGACCTCACGGGAATCCAGAGCCTCTTCCTGAAACTGCGCTTCGATGATGGATTTGTCGCCTACCTGAACGGCGTGGAGGTGGCGCGGAAAAACGCACCGCTGCTGGGCAATGTGAACGGCACTTCCGTCGCCAGCCTGGCCCACCCGGATGCGGACGCGCTCGCGCAGGAAACATTCGACATCACCAGCCGCGCCGGGCTGCTCGTGGCGGGAACAAACGTCCTCGCGGTTCATGGATTGAACCTCACCGCCGCAGATGAGGACTTCCTCATGGACGCGGAACTGAGCGCCGTCGGCACGCCCTACGGGGCCAGCCCCACCGCCCTGGTTTACTCCGCGCCGCTCACCATTTCCGGCGCCACCCAGATCAATGCCCGCTCCTACAATGCCGGCCAGTGGAGCGCGCTGGACACCACTTATTTCACCGTGGATACCGTGCCCGCCAGCGCGGCGAACCTCGTCGTCTCGCAGATCGACTACAACCCGGTCGCGGGAAATGGCTCCGAGTTTGTCGATCTGATGAACATCGGAACCCAAAACGTGGACCTGAGCGGCGTTCACCTGCGGGATGCGGTGGACTATAATTTCCCCACCGGCACCCTGCTCGGTCCCGGAGCACGGCTCCAGGTGGTGGGCAGTCTGGCGGCCTTCACCGCGCCGGGGCTGCGGCCCTACGGCCCGTTCCTTGGAAATCTGAGCAACGGTGGCGAGCACCTCGTCGTCCTCTCGGACACCACCGGCATCATCAAGGACTTCACCTACGATGACGCGGCCCCCTGGCCCGTGGAGGCGGACGGCCCAGGCTACCGGCTCGTCCTCATCCGTCCGCTGACGAACCCGGACCACAACAACGGCCTGAACTGGCGCGGCAGCGGAGCGGTGACCGCCTACACCGGCACGCCCGACGCCGTCCTTTTCACCGGCGATCCCAATGCCGACGAGGACGGAGACGGCCTCGCCGCCTTCACCGAGTACGCCCTCGGCACCAGCGATCTCGCCTTCACTCCGGCCACGGATGCGGTGAACGGCCTCATCCAGTCCCACGCCGTCGGGGCGGGGATGGATGATTTCCTCACCCTCACCTTCACCCACCCCGCCACCCGCGACGACGCCCTCTACGTGCCGGAGCTGAGCCGCGACCTGGACGCATGGCTGGGCGCTCCCTCCGCCCTCACCCTCGTCTCCCGCACCCGCGACGCCTCCGGGGCCGTCGTGGAAACTTGGCGCTCCACCACGCCCTTCCAGACGGGGACGCGGGAGTTTGTCCGCTTGCGGACTCCGGCGAGGTAGGCTCCCGCGTGGCTGCGGATGGGCGACCTCGGCATCTTGACCAGTTGAGAGGCGGGTTTTCGGGTTGCAAAGACCCGGCCCCCTCACATAGTCCCTCTTCTCCCGGCTCAACCACCACACAACTCCATGGCTCACGAATCCATTGTCTCCCTCAATTCCAGCAACTTCAAAGGCGAAGTTCTGGACTCCACCAAACCCGTCCTCGTCGATTTCTGGGCGGAATGGTGCGGTCCCTGCAAAATGCTCGCCCCCATCCTTGACGAAATCGCCGGGGAACTGGGAGACAAGGTTAAAATCGCCAAGGTGAACGTGGACGAAAGCCGCGACCTCGCCCTGGAGTATGGTGTGAAGTCGATCCCCATGCTGTTCTTCTTTAAAGGCGGCGAGGTGAAGGACAAAATCGTCGGCCTCGCGCCCAAGGACAACCTCACCCAAAAGCTGACCGGCCTGATCTAGGCCTTTCCCTTCGTTTACGAAAAACCGCCGGCGGAAACTCCGGCGGTTTTCTTGTGTCCGGCCCCTCCCCTGAATTTCGGCTCGCCCTTCCGCTCCGCCCGCAGTAAAACGGATTCCTTCCATTCACCCCGACGATTTTCCCATGGCTTCTCCCACCACTCTCTCCACCGACGGCCTTCCCTGGTACAAGCACCTCACCCGCTACCACTGGTTCGTCTTCATCATTGCGTCGGCAGCTTGGTTTTTTGACTGCCTGGACCAGAGGCTTTTCAGCCTCGCCCGCATCCCTGCGTTGACGGAGCTGATGAAACTGCAGCCGGGTGATCCGGCAGTCGGAGCTTTCGCCAAGGTGGTCACAGCCTGGTTTCTCATCGGCTGGGGCATCGGCGGCATGATCTTCGGCTCGCTTGGCGACCGCTACGGCCGGGCAAAAATGCTCACGCTCACCATTCTGATCTACTCGGCCTTCACGGGGCTCAGCTACTTCAGCCACAACAAGATCGATTTCACTATTTGCCGGTTCCTGACCGGGCTCGGGGTCGGCGGGGTGTTCGGTCTGGCGGTGGCCCTCATCGCGGAGACGGTGCCCTCCACAGCCCGCGCCCAGTGTCTGGGCCTGCTCCAGGTACTCTCCACGGTGGGAAATGTCTCCGCCGGGTTTGCGAAGATGTTCATCGACTCGCTGGAAAAGAACCACACCATCGCCGCCGGTTCCGGCTGGCGGTTCATGTTCCTCATCGGCGCGCTTCCGGCCGTGATGATCATCTTCACCCGGGGCTACCTGAAAGAGCCCGCCTCGTGGTTGAAGCTGCGGGATGACGGGCTGCTCGCCAAGGGCAACATCTTCACCCCGTATCTCAATCTCCTCTCCGACAAGCGCTGGCGGAAAAACCTGGTTTTCGGCACGCTGATCGCCTCCACGGGTGTCATCGGCCTGTGGGCCATCGGCGAATACGCTGTGGACCTCCAGAAAACGGTCTTCGCCAGTTACTACAAGGCCGCGATCCCACCCATCGCGGCGGACAAGATCGGCCCGATGGTCAATGATGCCGTCACTTGGGCTTACATGCTCAACATGCTCGGAGCCGCCCTCGGCATGTGGGCCTTCACCTGGTTTGCCAATGCGGTGGGCCGCCGCCCCGCCTTTCTCATCGGATTTCTCTTCGCCATGGTGGTGACGGCCTTTGTTTACTGGAAGATGGAGTCGCCCGCCGACGCCTACTGGATGATGCCGCTCATGGGCGCCGCCCAGCTCGGGGTTTTCGCCGGGTTTGCCATTTACCTGCCCGAGCTCTTCCCCAGCCGCCTGCGCAGCACCGGCACGTCGTTCTGCTATAATTTTGGCCGCTTCGCCGCCGCAGCCGGCAGCTTTTACTCGGCTGTCCTGACGAAGGAAGTCTTTGGTGGTTACGCCGCGCCGCTGCCGCTGCGCTACTCGGCCATCGCCATGTGCAGCCTCTTCCTCATCGGCATTGTGACGGTCATCTTTGCCCCGGAAACGAAGGGCAAGCCGCTGCCGGAAGAGTAGGCCGCTTCTGCTACGGCCAGTCACCCATCCCGCGATTTCGTCCCATGAAGATCCCAATTTTCCTTCTGGCTTCGGTTCTCCTCTGTCTGCCGTGGGTCAGCGGGCGGGCCCAGACTGCGGCGGTACCGGCGATTCCGGTCTTCACCAGCCAGGCTCGGATTTTGTTTCAGGGCGACTCCATTACGGATGGAAACCGGGGGCGCGGCGCGGATCCGAACCACATTCTCGGGCACGGCTACGCCTTCATCACGTCGGCGAAATACGGAGCCGCCTTCGCGCCGCTGAACCTGGAGTTCATGAACCGGGGGGTCTCCGGCAACACCGTCCTCGACCTCCAGAAGCGCTGGGCAAAGGACACGCTGGAGCTGAAACCGGACGTCCTCAGCATCCTCATCGGCGTGAACGACCAGTCCCGCGGCGTGGCAGTGGAGGAATACGAACGCATTTACGATGAACTGCTCACCCAGACCGTGGCGGCGAACCCCAAGGTCCGTCTCGTGCTGTGCGAGCCCTTCACCCTGCCCACCGGGAAAAAGGTGGAAGGCTGGGAGACATGGCGCGCCGGATTGCAGGCGCGCCAGGAGGCCGTGGCCCGGCTGGCGGTGAAGCACCACGCCGCGCTGGTTCATTTCCAGCGCGCCTTCGACGAGGCCTGCAAGTCCGCACCGGCAGCGCACTGGATCTGGGACGGCGTCCACCCCACCTACTCCGGCCACCAGATCATGGCAGACGAATGGGAGCGGGCCGTCCGCGAGAAGTGGCCTGTGCCCTGATCTGCGGGGTGCTGGCCTCGCGTGTTTGTTTATGATTTCGAATTTAAGGACTTAGATAAAACTACGCTCCGGTAGTTCGTCTCCTCCCACTGGTGGTGCTGGATGAAGCGGAATCCAAGACGCTGATACCACTCAACCAACTGGGTGGCTGGTTCCGCTGTATCGAGAGCCAGTTCCTTCCCACCCAGCACGGAGGCACGCTCCTCCACCCAGTCGAGGAGGCGGCTCCCCAGCCCGTGGCGTTGGAGGGCCGGTCGCACGGCGAACTGGCCAAACGTCCAAACTCCGGGCTGGGAATACCAAGGGCAGGTGCTGGCAGCGTGAGGTGAGCGGAGCGTGACGACACCCGCTATTTTCCCCTCTTGTTCCGCTACAAAAGAAATGCCTGCATGAAGACGCCTCGCAGTCGTTGCGTCGTCCTGCCAAGTAGCCATAAACTTGAGCCCCTTCGTCCCCCATTGGGCATACGCCTCATGGAGCAGGGCGGTGATGCCGGGTATGGAGTCTTCCGGGCGCAATTCACGTATAGTAAAATTACCGGGATTCATCATTCTGCTCCGGTTGGGCCGGTGGCCTACTGCCCTGCCCAGGCCTTCCACTTGGCCTCGATGTTTGCGTCCTTGGTCGCGCCGGGGTGGAAGAGGAAGCGGTAGTGGAAGTCCTTGTTCTCGCCAGACTTGAGGGTCCAGGCTCCGGCGTCCTTGGGCTTCTGGCCGCCGGGCCAGTTTTTTGAGAAATCATGCACGCCGAAGGGATTGGCGGCGATGAGGCCGTAGTCCCGGGCGTGCCAGGTGGTGGGGAAATTCAGGTTCTTTGGGTGGTCAAAGATGGCGACGCCGATCACCTTGCCGTCGACCGGCCCGGCGTAATCCAGCCAGCGTGCCTTTTCGCCCCAAACCTTCTTCTGTTTAATGCCCTCGCTGTTCAGGGCTTTCGCCAGGGCGACTGGGCACTTGTCCGGGTTCAGCTGCAGTTCGGGCCGGGTGCGGATGCCCATGGTGCCCTCCTTCGTGTCGCCGAAGGTGGCGTCGCCGCTGGTGCCGTGCAGCGTGACCAGGTAGTCCACGTAGCGGTCTCCATCCTTCTCGCCGAGGGTGATGACCGTCGTGTCGGTCAGGAAAGGTTTTTCCCCCGGCCCCATCCAGACGTGCTCGGACTGGATGACGGCCTCGCCGCCCACGACTTCGGCCTTGGTGATGCCGGTCGTCTTGATCGTGCCGCGTTTTTCGGTTTTCTCGTCCTCGGTCCAGAAGTCGGTGCCGTTCACGTCGCCATGCATAAAAAAGAGGGACTTGTGGTGCGGATGGTCCTTCTCCTCGTTCGGTGCCGCGTCCTTGATTGGCCAGTTGCGAGTCATGGGCACGCCACCGGGGCCGATGATGGGGTAGAGGACTGGTTTGGCGAAACCGGAGTAGAGGTACTCTGTAAACAGGGTGCCGCCGAGGGTGACGGTCACCTTTTTCGCCGCTGCGTCATGGGTGACGGCGATGGCGGGCTTCGGGGCATCCTGGGCGGTGGCGGTGAGCGCAGCGGCCACGGGGAGGGCGAGGGACAGGGCAAGTTTTTTCCACATGCCGCAAGAGTAGGGAGCCACACCGCGTGATGCAACCCGACCGTGATCAAAAAAACCGGCTCCGGGTTCACGGAGCCGGTCTTTCCCGGAAAATGGGGATGGCTGGAAGCCTACAGATTCACGCGGTCTGACAGGCTGCGCCCGCCGCCGGCGCCAACGCTGCTCTGGCCGGGAATGCCCTCGGAGATTTTGCTCACCAGATCATCGGCGAGGTCCTTGGCGGCGTCCTCGACGGCCTGGCGCTCGGAAAGCTGGAAGTTCTGGTCGAGGAAGATGTGCGAGCTGCCGCGCGCGGTGCCGTCGGCGAGCACGGCATTGGTGCGGGCGTCTTCGATGGTGTAGTCGAGGATCAGTTCGACCTCCATCTCGCGCGTTTTGAGCGAGTTGAAACGTGCGGTCCGCAGCGGGCGGCGGCGCACTTCCTTGATGGTGCCCTTCAGCACGGCATCGGCCTTGTTGGAGGCGGCCACCTTGTAGCTGCCGTCGATCTGGGTCTGGCGGATGACGGCATTCGTCACCAGAACTGAAGCCCGTGGCGTGAGCGTCATGTTCTTGAAGGTAGGGATGCTGAGACTGGCCACGTCCTTCATCTTGTCGGGCTTGACCGCGCCGACGTGATAGCCTGCGCAGTTCGACAGGACGAGGGCGGTGAGGACTGAGCCGAAAATGGACGTGATGCGTGAGACTTGCATGATCTTGGAGTGAACCGCCTGCGGGATGTTTGGCAAGGGAAATGAAGCGGCAGGGGGAATTTCCTGCCGCAGGGGAAAACGGGGATCAGTTGCTTCCCGGGGCAGGAGCGGGTTCCGGGGCGGCGGGCGGTGCGGGTGCCGGCTCAGGCGCGGGCGGCGGTGTGGTGGCACCGGGCTCGGGGGCGGGAGGAATGGTGGGCGGCACTTCCAGCGGGCTGACAGGTTTGGCGCCGGGAGGCGGCGGCAGGAGCAGGTCGCCCTTCATCGGGGCTTCCAGTCCGTCACCAGTCTTGGCAGGCAGGGCAGGGTCTTCGATGGGGCCGAAGGACACCGCTTCGGCATTCCGCATCGCCGGGCGGCGCGGGGCGGACACCACTTCAGCCGGGGCTGGCGGCCCGAGGTAGTCTTTGCGGTTTTTGATGTCGACGGCAGCCTTGGCCACCAGATCCTTGCGGGCCACGGTGACGCCGGGGATGGACTGAAGCAGCTTCGGGTCCTTGGCCCCGAGCCGGTTGAGGGCCTCCTTGGCATCGGCAAACTTCGCGCTGGACGGGGCCTTCAGCACCTCGTTGTAGTAAATGACCGCTGCCTTCAGCTGGTTTTTCTTTTCGTAGAACATGCCGGTGTCGTAGGCCTTTGTGGCTTCCTTTTCGGTCAGCTCGGCCACCTGGGCGCGGGCCTCGGCGCTCTGCGGGTCGTTGCCGTAGGCCGAGATGGCTCCCTCAAAGGCCTCGCGTGTCTTCGTCAGGTTCGCCATGTCGTTGCTCCGCTCGGAGACGGCCTGGTTCACCTTCCCGATCTTGTAGGCGGCGTCGGCGGCTTCCTTGGATTCGGGGAAATTGTCGACCACCTTTTGAAATGATTCGGCGGATTTGATGGAGTCTCCCTCCTCCGCCCAGAGTTCGCCGATGGCGAACTGGGCCTTGGCCGCAAACGGGCTGCGGGTGCCGCTGGCGATGATCTTCGTGTACATCTCCCGGAGGTTTTCCCGGGTCATCTTGCCGATGCCGAGCAGACCGCCCCGGTTCGACCGGAAATCTGTGGCAATGTTGTACTGGTGCTCCAGCGCCGTGGCGAATTCCGTGCTCTGGCTGTGGTTGCTGATCAGGGCCTGAAAGGCGTCGAACGCCCGCTCGCGCTTGCCTTCGCTTTCATAGAGCATGCCGGCGCGGAACTGGGCCGTCGCGGCGCTCTTGGTGAACTTATACTTCTCAGCCAGCTTCTCGTATGCCTTGGCGGCTGCGGCGTTTTTACCCGCAGTCTCGGTGGCTTGGGCTTCAGCGAGGGCCTGCATGGCTTCGGACTCCTGCTGGGCCAGCTCGCCGGCTGAGGGCGCGGGCTTGTCGCCGCCGCCAAAAAACTTCGGCAGTCCCTGAGCCGGCTGGGCCAGGCTCATGAAGCTCACTGCGCTGACGCAGGTTAAAATCTTGCAAATCTGAGATTTCATCGTTGCCAAGCTAGAAGCGACCACCGGCCCTGTCAAGGAACGTGAAATGCCTCGTGCGGCGGCCCAAAATTCAACGGCTTGAAATGAAACAAGGCGGCTGGTCTCAAATTTGAAATCCAGGCAGTGCCGGGAAGTAGGGGTGGCCCGCCTTCGGGAGTGCGGGGGGCGTGGGGTTGCACCTGAGGCGGGAACTGGTGGATTTTGGTCATTCCCAGGGGAGGGAAACTGCGTACGCTGGTCGCCGCATGAAACCCTGGCTCCTTCTTTTCCTCACCGCCGCCCTCGCCCCGCTCGTCCACGCCGATCCGCCGCCGCCTGCGGGGAAAAGCGTGCGTCCTTTTTTCGACGGGAAAACTCTGGCCGGGTGGGAGGGGGACGCGAAGCTCTGGCGGGTGCAGGACGGCTGCATCGTGGGCGGGCCGCAGGGGGAGGACCTGAAGCACAATGATTTCCTGGCCACCACGGGCGACTACGGGAACTTCATCGTGCGCATGAAGATCAAGCTGACGGGCACGGGATTCGTCAACAGCGGGTTCCAGATCCGTTCCCAGCGGGTGCCGAAAAACACGGAAATGGCCGGCTACCAGTGCGACTGCGGCGACCCGACGTGGTGGGGCTGCGTCTACGATGAAAGCCGCCGGAACAAGGTGATGGCCCAGAGCGACATGAAGGCGCTCGACTCCGTCATCAAGCGCAACGACTGGAACGAGTACGTCATCCGTGCCGACGGCCCTCGGATCACAACGTGGATCAATGGCGTGACGGGCGTCGACTACGTGGAGCAGGACCCGAAGATCCCGCTCAGTGGCAAAATGGGCATCCAGGTGCATGGCGGAGGCCGGCCGCTGGTGGAGGTGAAGGAGCTGACCATCGAGGAATTGCCGCCCACGAAAGTGATCAAGGGCGCGGGAGACCCGCCGAAGGCGCCGCAGCCCTCCCCGCAGCTGCCGCAGGACGAAAAGGCCAGCTTCAGCGTGCCTCCGGGCTTTGAGGTGGAGCTGGTCGTTTCCGAGGACATGGAAAAGGGCTACGGGAAATTTGTGGCGGTCAATTTTGACCAGAAGGGACGGCTCTGGACGATGACCGCGCTGGAGTACCCGGTGGACGCCAATGAAAACCCTGGAGCCGCCGACGCGCTCTACGCGAGCAAGGCTAAGGACAAGGTGCTGGTCTACCCCATCGAGGACCGCGGTACGAACGGCCAGCCGCCGCGCTACGGAAAAGAACCGACCGTTTTCGCCGACGGGCTGGCCATCCCGCTCGGCATCCTGCCCTATAAAGACGGCTGCTACGTCCAGCACGGGCACGATCTGGAGCTGCGCCACGACACGGATGGTGACGGCCGCGCGGACAAGACGGACGTCGTCCTGACTGGATTCGGCGTGCAGGACAGCCACCTCTTTCCGCACCAGTTCACCCGCGCTCCCGGCGGTTACCTCTGGCTGGCGCAGGGCGCTTTCAACTACAGCAACGTGGCCACGCCCGAGGGCAAGACGGTGAAATTTGACCAGACCCGCATGGCCCGTTTCCGGCCGGACGGCTCGCAGTTTGAGATCACCTCGAACGGCCCGTGCAACATCTGGGGCCTCGCCATGAATGGCGTGGGCGAGAGCTTCATCCAGGAGGCGAACGACTTCGGCTACCCCGTCATGCCCTTCCACGAGTATGGGAACTACCCCGGCTGCTCGAATTCCCAGTGGAAATCCTACGCGCCCGAATTTCCCGGCACCGCCCCCTTCCGCATGGGCGGCACGGGCCTGAGCGGGCTGGCCCTCACGGATGCCAGCGGCGCGTATCCCGAAGACTGGGCCGACGTGATGCTGGTGGCGAATCCCATCATCAACAAAATCCAGGCCATTAAGATGCACCGCGACTCCACCCGGGCCGGCGGCTGGCGGCTGGAGCAGCGGCCTGATTTTGTGACCACCAGCGACCCGTGGTTCCGCCCCGTGGCCATGACGCTCGGGCCGGACGGCTGCGTCTACATCGTGGACTGGTACAACAAAATCATTTCCCACAACGAGGTCCCCCGCAATCACCCCGAGCGCGACAAAAAACGCGGCCGCATCTGGCGCGTGAAACACAAGGACCAGAAGTGCTTCCCCGTGCCGGACTTCACCACCGCCCCGGAAAAAGACCTCGTCGCCAAGCTCGGCGGGGCCTCCGTGGCGCAGAGTCATCTGGCGTGGCAGGCGCTGGTGGACCGGAAGGAACTGGCGAAGGAGACGGTCCAGTCGCTCCTCGGCCTGCTGGCAGCCGCTCCCGCCCCCGCCGGCGTGGCGAATCCTGAAGCGGCCGCCGTTCAGGCCCTGTGGGTCCTGTCCGGGGCAGCCGGGACGCAATCCGGCCTGCGCTCAGCGGGTGTTGATCTGGCCGGGGCGCAAAGCCCCCACCTCCGGCGGCAGGCCGCCGCTCTCCTCGCCACGCTTCCTCCCGCAGAGGCCTCCCCGGCACTGGCGAAACTCCTTTCCGACAAGAACCCCGACGTCCGCGCCGCCGCCATTCAGGCTCTCGGTCTCAATCTGAAACTCCCCGGCACCCTCGCCGCCCTCCTCTCGATTGACCTCGCCCCCATCGCCGAGCCGGTCGCTCCGAGCACCCAGTCCGGCAAGCCGATCAAAGTCGGCGCGGCCTACGACCGCGAGTTCCAGCGCTACCTCGTCCGCCTTTTCCTGGAGCGCGAGCCGCAGGCCGTGGCCGCCTTCCTGGATTCCCCCGAGGCGGCCAAAGCGCAGCCCGAGAGCCTCATGGTCGCCTGCCTTTCCCTGCCAGCCAAAGACTCCGCCCCGCGCGTGGCAAAACTTTTGCCGCAGCTGAAACGCACGCCGAACGACGAGGAAATCCTGCGCCTGGCCGAGGCGGTGGATGCGCCCGGAGTCAAAGAGGCGCTGGCCGCGCTGGTGGGCACACCGGACGGGCTGGCGGCGCTGCTGCGGCAGAAGACGCGGTTCGATGCGCGGGCGCTCGCCCCGCTGGTGGCCGGCACGGCGAAAAAACTGCTCGCGGAAAATCCGGAGGCTGGGCTGAAAGTCGTGGCCGCCTTCAAGCTGGCCGACCTCGAGCCTGACGTGGCCGCCATTTTGCCCAAGGCCCCGGCGGCGGCGCTCCCGGTCCTGCGCGACCTCGGCAGCACGCGGGCGGACTTGTTTCTGCCCCTCGTCCAGTCTGCGGACCCGGCCGTCCGCGCCCTCGCCCTCACCTGTCTGGCCAGCACGCCGGACAAGCTGCTGCCGCTTTGGCCCAGCCTGAATGCCGCCCAGCGCTCCTCCGCCCTTTCCTCCCTCTCCGGCACGCCCGCCGGAGCCCATGCCCTCGTGGCCGCCATCGCGGCAGGCACCGTGGCGAAGGATGACCTCGACGGCCCGCTGGTGGAAAAACTCCAGGCCGTCCTGCCCGGGGACGCCGCGCTCAAGACGCTGGTCGATTCCATGGCCGGCCTCTTCAAGGACGTGCTGGTGCTGAACGGCGACAACAACGCCTTTGCCGACACCGACCTCACCCTCGACGGCGCCTTCACGGTGGAGACGTGGATCAAGCTCGACAAGGGCATCGGCAACGAGGACGGCCTGCTCGGCGCGCCCGGCGTGCTCGACATCAATTTTTACGACAGCCACCTCCGCGTCTGGGCCGGCGGGCTGAACGACATCATCGTGGCGAAAAAAGCCACCGCACCCGACGCCTGGACACACGTCTGCGTCACCCGCGATGCCGCCGGGGCCTTCCGCATTTACCTGAATGGTGAACTCGACCAGGCCGACGGCCGCCCCGACCCGCGCAAGTACGAGCACCTCGCCATTGGCCGCACGAACGTCCCGAAAGGCACCGCCGCCGCCCTCGCCGAGTACCGCATCTGGAGCGTCTGCCGCACCCCGGAGCAGGTGCGGGCGGACTTTGACCGCACCTACGACGGGAAGCCTGCCGGCCTCGTCTTTTACCAGCCGCTCGACTCCCGGTGGGAGAAACTGAAGGCCCCCGCCCGCATGACGAAGACGCCGGACTTCCCCAACGTCATCACCCCCGCCGCCGCGAAGGCGCTGGACGAGAAGTTCGCCAAATTTCGCGCCCTCGCCGGCAAGCCCGGCGGCGACCCCGCCCGCGGGAAAATCGCCGGCGCCGTCTGCATGGCCTGCCACAAATTCGGAGCCGAGGGCGGCCTCATCGGGCCAAACCTCAGCGCCGTCGGCGCCATGGGTCAGGAGGCCATCCTGCGCAACATCCTCACCCCGAATGCCGCCATGGAGCCAGGCTACCGCATCTTCCGCGCCGAACTCGCCGACGGCAGCATCAAGGAAGGCTTCCTCGCCAGCCAGGATGACAAGGCCATCGTCATCCGCCTCCCCGGCGCCGAAGACCAGCGCTACCCCCTCGACCAGGTGCGGAAATCTGGCTTCACCAAACGCTCCATGATGCCCGAGGGACTGGAGGCCACGTACACCCCCGAGCAGTGGACCGACCTCTTCGCCTGGCTGAACGGGCTGAAATAGCCAGGTCCCGGCCCGGGATCCCGGGAAAAAGCGATCCCGCGTGCCCCGCAAAGTTGTCCGCACCAGGAAAGGTGTCCGCACTAGGAGAGTTGTCTGCACCAAGAAAGTGGTCCGCACAACCGAAGCGGAGATGGCCGAAGGCAATCCTCTGTGCGGTTCGCGCCCCAAGCCACCAACCCCCAGCTCCGCCCCTGGGGAACCCGCAGGCCCACGGGAAATACCCTCCTGCCCACGAAACTCCCCCGTCGGTACTTTCCGCCGACCTGCGGGCTTTTTCCGTCCACCCGCTGGTAGATTCCACCAGCCCGGTTGTCCGCGCCGCCAACCCGCTTGTCCGTCCGACCAACCCGTTGGTCCGTCCCGCCAACCCCCGGGTTTCAGCCAAAACCCGCGAGTCCGCGTCGCCAACCCGCGGGCTCGCGCCACGAGCCCGTGGGTCCGTCCGGCCAATCCGTGGGCTCCGCCCAAAACCTGCGGGTTCACAGGACGGACCAACGGGTTCGCCAAAAGTACAAGCCTGTTGGCGGCGCGGACCAACGGGTTGGCAGCGCGGACAACAGGGTTGGCCGAATAAACCCCCGAGTCCGCTGGAAAAACCCGCAGAATTTCCCCAAAACCCGCGGGTTTTCCGGAAATCCCAGCCGGAAAAAGCGGCAAAACCCCGGCCCAATCTCCACAAAACAAGCCCTGTGCGCCAAAAACAGCCCCATCCTCGCGCGAAGCGCTGTGGACTGCGGCGACTTGTCGCCGCTTTTCCGCCCGAGGCTTGCCGAGGCCCAAGCCCGCGCCCTCAGCCCCGCGCCCCGCCTCCTGGGCGAGACGCTTTCCACCTGCCGGCGGTGCACGATTGCCAAACCTCCGCCTCCTCCTGTTCCCATCCTTCCGGCTTTCAGGAGAAGCCGTGCCCCATCAAGCTGCTCCTTTTGCCGTGAGGCGGGAGCGGATGGCATCGAGGTCGATCCTCGGGGCGGCGGCGAGCAGGCGCTGGGTGTAGGGGTGCTGGGGCGAGTCCATGACGGTGCTGGTGGGGCCGGTTTCCACGATCTGCCCGGCATTCATGACGGCGATGCGGCCGGCCAGGTAGCGGACGACGTGGAGGTCGTGGGAAATAAAAAGCATGGTCAGCCCGAGGTCGCGGGTGAGCTGGCGGAGGAGGTTCAAGATTTGGGACTGGATGGAGACGTCGAGGGCGCTGACGGGCTCGTCCGCGATGATGAGCTTGGGCTCTGGAGCCAGGGCGCGCGCGATGGCGACCCGCTGGCGCTGTCCGCCGGAGAACTCGTGAGGGTACTTCCGCGCGGCGCGGGGATCCAGCCCCACGCGCTCCAGGAGGCGGCTGACTTCACCGTCCAGCTCTGCGGTGGTGAGCGGCCGCCGCGTGCGCAGGGCCTCGGCCAGGGTGGTGTGGATGGTCAGGCGCGGGTTGAGCGAGGCGTAGGGGTCCTGAAAGACCATCTGGAAATCCGGACGGCGCTGGCGGAGGGCCTTGGCATCCAGTGCCGTGAGGTCCGTGCCATCCAGGATGACGCGCCCGGCGCTGGCCGGGATGAGGCGCATGAGGGCGCGGGAGAAGCTCGTCTTTCCGCAGCCGGACTCCCCCACCAGCCCGAGGATTTCCCCGCGCTCGATGGACAGGGAAACGTCCTTCACCGCGTGCACGGGCCCGCTTTTCGTGGGAAAGGAAACGGTGAGGTTTTGAACGTCGAGGAGGGGCATGGGAAGGTGGATTTCGAAATGCAGAATGCGGATTTTGACTGGCGGCGGGCAACTGCTAAGGGCTGGCGGCTCAATTTTCCAGCTTTTCCCTGCGGAGCCACTGACTCGGCCGTCGCCTCTGGAGTTGCCCGTCGCACGATTCCGCTTTCCGCGCCGGTCACTGGCCGGGCACGGAGCCGGATGCTGCCTGCTGGCTGCGGGCGGCGAGTTTGTCGAGGCTTCCGGACCAGCCGTGCTCGTGATTGCCGCGGCTCTCCAGCGACGGGAAACCGGTGTGGACGAGGCGCAGCTCGGTCTTGTCGCCCAGATCTTTGAATTCAAAGACGACGAGAGAGTCCACCGGAGCCCAGTCCTCGTCGTCGAGCCAGCGCCAGGTGAACGCGATTTTTTCCGGCGGGGTGATCTCGACGTAGCGGCCACCCACTGCCGTTTCGCCCATGGGGGTTTTCATGTCGAAGTGGTACTCGCCGCCCACTCTGAAGTCGACGCGGCCGCCCTGCACTTTGCAGGCTTCCGGACCCATCCAGGATTTCATGACTTCGAATGAGGTGAATGCATCGAAGACGATCTGGCGCGGGGCGTTGAAGGTGCGGACGATTTCAAGGACGGCGGTGGCTGGGCTGGAACTCATGGCTTGCGGTGTTTGGTTGATTTTGCTGATTTTGCGGGCGGCGGGCTGGTCTGGGCGGTGACGCGTTCGAGATGTTCGGCCAGCCTGTCGAAGCTGCCCTCCCAGAAGGCGCGCTGGCGTTCGATCCACAGCTGCGCCTGCTGGAGCTGGTCAGGGTTCACGCGGAGGAAGTGCTGGCGGCCCTCAATGCGTCGGGTGATGAGGCCCGCCTGCTCCAGCACGCGCAGGTGCTTGGAAATGGCGGGCGCGGACATGTCGTAAGGCCTGGCGAGTTCCGCCACGCCCGCCTCGCGTCCGCCGAGGCTTTCCAGGATGCTGCGGCGCGTCGGATCGGACAGCGCGAAAAAGGCTGCATCCAGGTCGGGCTCGGCGGGGCGTGGCATGGATGATTAGAGCCGGGTGTACTCCACTGCGTGGCAGCCTTCCGCCTTGCCGTGGTCCCAAGAGACGCATTCGACCTTCAGATGCTTGGCATCGACAAAGGTGTAGGTGGAACCGTGCATGTGCTTGTCCTTTGCTGCATTAAGTCCCGGCGTGGGGGCGAGGTCGAAAACGAGGGTGCCGGGCGTGCTTTTCACGAGGCGCATCTTCGGCTGGTTGCGCAGCATGCAGTAGTGGGTCATCACCAGTTTGCCGTCCACATCGTGGTAGGTGCTCAGCATTTCCATGGGCGTGCCTGCGGCGAAGCGCTCCTCAACGACGGAGCCGCCGGCGATGACGCGGTATTCCACGGTCATGGGGCCCATCGGGGTGCTGCCGGCCCATTTGCCCGCGAGCGACTTCATCCGCTCGAAAGCAGCCGATCCCTTGTAAGGCGGCATGTCGGCACAGGCGGATGGCTTGACTTTGCTGGTCTGGCACGAGGTGAGCGTGGCCAGAAGCGCGACGGTGGAGAGGAGTGTGGTCGGTTTCATTCGTGGTGGAATAATTAACCAATCAGTTAACTGTGCAAGTGGAAAAATCAAATTGTCGACGCAAGCGCTGGCGCAGCCGCCGGCCGACCAAGGGCTCAAGGTTTCCGCCCTGCGGCACTGGGATCTCCGGTGGGCGGTGGGGCGTGGTCGGCAGCTGCCGGCGGGCCGAGTTTTTCCGTGAGCAGGGGTTTCAGCGCGTCCGCCCAGATCTGGTAGCCCTTCACGGACAGGTGAAGGCCGTCCACGGTCACTCCCTCGAGGAGCTTCCCGTCGGTGTCCGCCAGCTTGTCATTGATGCTGAGAAAACGCACCCGCTTTCCGTCTGCGAGAGCCGCCAGTCGTTCGTTGATCCGGTTGATCGTCGGGATGAGCGCCAGCCCGCGCCCGCCGTCATTGCGCGGGAGGAGGCCGGTGAGGATGACGGTGGCAGCGGGGGCTTTTTCCTTCACCGTCTCCAGCACGGCGGTGAGGCCATTCACCACCTCGTCGACCGCCCGTTCATCACCGCTTTCCCGGCTCACTCCGCTGAGATTGTTGGTGCCTGCCAGCAGCACGACCACCTTCGGATTCACCCCGTCAAGTTCCCCGTTCTTCACGCGCCAGAGGACGTTCTGCACGGTGTCCGCACCCCAGCCGAAGTTCCCGGCATTCCAGCCGAAAAAGTTTGCCTTCCAGCTGGCGAGGAAGTCACGGTAGGCGGCATCACTCGTGCCCCAGCGCCGGGTGATGGAGTCGCCCAGAAAATACAAATCGATCCCGCCCTTCCGCGCTTTTTCGACCAGTTGCTCGTGCGCTTTTTGCGAATTCAAATCCCCCCGCGCCGCTGGCTCCCGCCCTCTGGCTGCGGTCTGTGCACGGGCTGACGGCAGGGCACACGGGGCCAGGAAGGCGCTGCTCAACACTGAGCAGAGGAGAAGGAACGGCGTGGGCGTGATTCGAGTTTTCATGGGGTTTGCCTCGTTGCCCTAGCCCATCCCAGCACACGTTCAAGCCGGGATGAACCGGCTGGCCCTTTTCCCCGGTGCTCGTGAGGCGGTGACAGGCACGGAAGACCAGGGTTGCCCCTTAGGGAAATGGGGATACGCTCGCCCCCGCATGAAAAGAACCCTTTGCCTGATTGGACTGGCCTTGTTGACGCTTCTGGACGGAGTCCGCGCTGCGGAGCCCGTGTCGTTGCAGCCGAAGGCGGGGGACCGCGTGGTCCTGATCGGGAGCACGTTCATCGAGCGGGATGTGAACTTCGGCTACCTGGAGACGGCGCTCACGCAGGCGTGGCCGGGGGAGGCGACGTTCCGGAATCTGGCGTGGAGCGCGGACACGGTCTTTGGCACGGCGCGCAGTTACTTCGGCCCGCCGGCGGAGGGGATGGAGCGCCTGAAAAAGCACCTTACGGAGGTGAAGCCGTCGGTCATTATTTCCTGCTACGGCGCGGCGGAGTCCTGGGAGGGAAAAAAGGGCGTGGAGGGGTTCAAGGCGGGCTACGGCAGGCTGCTGGACGTCTTTAACGAGCAGGCTCCGGGCGTGCGCGTGGTGCTGATGTCTCCGCCGCCGTGCGAGAATGCCGGGGGGAATCTGCCGGACCAGTCGAGGCAGAATGAAAACCTGGCGCTTTACCGGGATGCGATCCGCGAGGTGGCGGCGGCGCGGGGGCTGGTCTTTGCGGACCTCTTTGGCCCGCTGCTCCGCGCGAACCGGACGGGGCTGACGGAAAATGGCATCCACTACTCCGAAAACGGCTATCGGGCGGTGGCTCCGTTTTTCCTGTCCAGCCTGGGCATGGCCGCCCCTGCGGAGGAGAACGAGGGGCTGCGCAAGCTGGTGCGGGAGAAAAACACGCTCTTCTTTCACCGCTGGCGGCCGGCCAATGAGACGTACCTCTTCGGCTTCCGGAAGCACGAGCAGGGGAACAATGGCGCGGAGATGCCGATGTTTGACCCGCTCATCGCCGAGAAGGAAAAGGCCATCGTCGCAGCCAAAAACGTCCGGCCCTGAACTCGCAACTTCCCGTTTTCCCAACCCAATTTTTTTCAGCCATGGCTTCCCCATTTCGCCCCGCGTTCTGCCTTCTCTCCCTCGCCCTGCTCAGCCCCGTGCTGGCGCAGCGGGACCTGAAGGACATCCCAAACCCCGATCCGGAAGAGGAGCGGAAATCCTTCATTCTGGCCGACGGGCTGGAGGTGAACCTCTTTGCTGCGGATCCGATGATCAGCAAGCCAATCCAGATGAACTGGGACCAGCAGGGCCGTCTCTGGGTGGTTAGCAGCGAGACGTACCCGCAGGTGAAGCCGGGGCAGAAGTCGACTGACAAAATTTTGATCCTGACAGACAAGGATCACAACGGAGTGGCGGACACGGTGACGACCTTTGCCGATGATCTGCTGATCCCCACAGGTGTGGTGCCGGCGGACGGCGGGGCGTATGTGGCGAACTCGACGGAGGTCCTTTTCATGAAGGACACGGACGGCAACGGAAAGGCGGACCAGCGCACGGTGGTCCTGAGCGGGTTTGGCACGGAGGACACGCACCACATCATTCACACGTTCAAAACAGCTCCGGACGGCCAGATTTATTTCAACCAGTCCGTCTACATCCACGCGCACGTGGAGACGCCCTACGGGCCGCGGCGGCTCATGGGGTCCGGCATCTGGCAGTATCGTCCGGAGACGGGACGGCTGGAGGTTTTCACGCGCGGGCAGGTGAACCCGTGGGGCCACGTGTGGGACCGGTGGGGGCAGTCCTTCACGACGGATGGGGCCTACGGCGAAGGGCCGAACTACGCCTACCCGGGGGCGAGTTATTTCAGCCTGCCGAACCCGACGCCGCGCATCCTGAAAGGGCTGAACCCCGGGCAGCCGAAGCATGCGAGCCTGGAGATCGTGAGCGGGCGGCACCTGCCGGTGTCGTGGCATGGATCGCTCATCACGAATGATTTTCGCGGGAACCGGGTGAACCGGTTCGCCATCACGGAGGACGGCGGCGGCTACAAGTCCGTCCAGCAGGAGGACGTGGTGAAGACGAATCACCGGGCCTTCCGTCCGGTGGACGTGTGCATGGGGCCGGACGGGGCGCTCTACCTGGCGGACTGGTATAATCCCATCATCCAGCATGGCGAGGTGGATTTCCGCGATGAACGCCGGGACCACGTGCACGGGCGCATCTGGCGGATCACCGCGAAGGGCCGCCCGACGGTGGAGTGGCCGAAGATCGCGGGAGCGACGATCGACGAGCTGCTGGAGCACCTGAAGGCGCCGGAGGACTACACGCGCCGCATGGCCAAACGCGAGCTGCGCGACCGGGGTGCGTCCCAGGTTTTGTCGAAGCTGGAGTCGTGGCTGAACGCGCTGGACCCGGCCTCGCCGGACTACATCCACCACGTGCTGGAGGGCATGTGGACGCAGCAGCATCTGGTGCTGACGGACCGCGACGGACAGGGCTCGCTCTTCCGCGCGACGATGATCAAGCTGCTCACCAGCACGGAACCCCGCGCCCGCGCCGCCGCCGTGCGCGCCCTCTACCAGACGCTGATCGCCTTTCCCGAGTCCGAGAGTGACATCCGGCCTGTGCTGGAGAAGGCCATCGCCGACCCGCACCCGCGCGTGAGGCTGGAGACCATCCAGGCCCTGCGCCAGCTGGGTGATGCCTCCGCCGTGGAGACCGCGCTCCAGGCTCTGGACATGCCGGTAGATGGCAACATCGACTACTCCCTCTGGAACACGTGCTGGAGCCTGCAGTCCGTCTGGCTGCCCGCCTTCCAGAAGGGGCAGCTGACCTTCGGGGGAAATTTTGCGCACGCCATTTTTGCCCTGAAGGCCTCTGGTGATGCCGGAGCGATGGCCTCCCTCGGCCAGGCGCTGAAGGACGGGAAACTGGCCGCGAAGGACCGGGCGCAGGTGTGGCAACTCATCGGTGAACTCGGCGGTGCGGGTGAAATCGCGCTTGCGCTGGACCTGCCGCTGGAGCCCGCCGAGCGCGTGACCGCCCTCGCCCAGGTGGCCACCGCTGCCGTTCGCAAGGTCCGTCCCGCCGGGGATGCCGCCCGTGTGGCCGCCTTCCTGGACGATGCCAGCCCCGCCGTCCGTGCCGCCGCGGCCCGCGCCTGCGGTGCGCTCAAGCTCGAAGCCGCGCGTGTGAAACTCGGAGCCTGGCTCGGCGATGCTGCGGCTGACTCTTCGCTGAAAGAGGCTGCGGTGGATTCCCTCGTCACGCTGGGTGGCGAGCCCTCGCGCCAGCTGCTGACCGCCACGCTGGACAATGCCGCCGCTCCCGCCGCCCTGCGTGCGCGCGCCCTCGGCGGGCTGGTGAATTTCGGTGCGGCCGACGCCGCGAAGCGGGCCGTGGCCTTCCTCGGCAGCGCCGGTGATGACGCGGCAGCCGCCGGACGTGTGTTCGACGCCTTTCTCACCCGCCAGGACGGCCCGGCCGCCCTCACTGTCGCGCTCGCTGGAAAAAATGTGCCGGAAAAACTGGCCAGCCTGGGCATTCAAAAAGCCTCCAGCGCTGCCGGCCAGACAAAGCCTCTCATCGATGCCCTGACGGCCGCCGGTCACCTCCAGCCAGTGAATCAGGCCATGACTCCGGAAGAAATGCAGACGACCGTTGCCGCTGTGAAAGCCAGCGGTGACGCCGCCCGCGGCGAGTCCGTCTACCGCCGCGCCGCCCTCGTCTGCACGACGTGCCACGCCATCGGCGGAGTCGGAGCAAAGATCGGGCCGGACCTCGTCAGCCTCGGCGCCAGTGCGCAGATCGACTACATCATCGAGTCCCTGCTCAACCCGACGGCCAAGATCAAAGAAGGCTACCACACGACCGTCGTGACGACGAAGGACGGCGGCATCTTCGCCGGAGCGGTGGTGAAAAAGGACGACAGCGCGCTCGTCCTGCGCGACGCGGCGGGCAAGGAGCAGAGCATCGCCACCGGGCAGGTGGCGAAGACGGAAATCAGCCCGGTCAGCCTCATGCCGCCCGGTCTCACCGCCAGCCTGCGGCGGGATGAATTCCTCGACCTCATCCGCTTCCTCTCCGAACTCGGCCGCGAGGGCGCCTACAAAACCCCCGCCAACCGCTTCGTCCGCTCGTGGAAGGTCCGCTCCTACGACGACCAGCTGCCACGCGCCTTCAACCTCGATGGATTCCGCACCTACACCAAGGCTGAACCCGCTGCCGCCTGGAGCCCGCTCACCAGCACGGTGGCCGGCGACCTGCCTTCAGCCGAGGTGCCCGTGATCAAGCTGGGCGAAAAACAATTCCAGGCCGCCCAGTTTGCCCTGGACGTGACCGCGCCCGGCCTGCTCCAGCTCGCCCTGAATGACATCGCCGGCCTCCGCCTTTTCCTCGGGGAAAACGAGGTGCCGCTCCAGTCCGTCGTCACCCTGAATCTGCCCGCCGGCCGCCAGATCCTGACCGCCGTCACCGACCCCGCCGCCCGCCAAAAGCCGCTCCGGATTGAACTGCTGGACGCGCCAGGCAGTGCAACGAAGGTCGAGATGGTGGCGGAGAAATTCTAGGGACGGCTGGGAGCAGGAGCTGGGGCACGTTCGTGAACCGTGGCCCTCATCCACGCCGTGGCCATGTATGAGTAAAACAGCGTGTGGAAGGCAAAAAACAGGAATGCCAGTCCCACGGCAAGCGGGACGAGCACTTGAGCTTTGGCTGGCCGGCAAACGGCACCGGCGGCAAGCGCAACGGAGAGGCACAGTGTCCAGCTTGCCGCTTTCGCCAGGTCCCGGTGAAGGAGAACGTGGACGGGAAGCAGTCCATTGAAAGTGAATGGGCGGAGTTGCTCTGCAAGCACCTTCACTTCTTCGGTGGGGTGATGCACAATCACTGCTCCGAGCCAGGTGACACTGAACATCCACACTGCCCACCACATCCAGTGAATTGCCTTCAATCTTTCAAACATGGTGGGGGCTATGGTTTCTCCCAGTCTTCCACCCTCAGATCGCGCACCCGGCTGAATTCCCGCAAATTCGAGCTGACCAGCGTCAGATCGTGGGCCAGACAAATGGCCGCAATCTTGAGATCATTCGGCCCGATTCGTTCACCCCGGACCTCCAATTCGTGGCGGATGTCCGCGTAATGGCGGGCAGCGGTGTCATCGAAGGGGAGGGAGCGGTACAAGGAAACCGCGGTTTCGATCTGGTTCAGTCTTTTGGCCGGGTCGTCATACTTGAGTGCCCCCAACCAAAGCTCGCTCTTCACCAACGAACAGGTCAGGATGTCCCCGGGGTCCATGATGTCGATCCGAGCCCGGAGAAGTGGGGCGCGCTTCTTCAGGACTTTGATCCAGACATTGGTGTCGAGCATCCAGGCCATCACCAGTCCTCTCTGATCTCTTCTTCAAGTTGTGGCGGCCGTTCGAAATCTGACCAGTCGAGTTCAGAGGCCAGCAGGTCCATTTTTCTCCAGTGCTCCTGGTGCGCCCGGATGCGGGCGGCGCGCTCCTCGTCTGGCGACGAGGCATCCTCCACGACGGCGAGGACGTCGTTGACGAGTTTTTCCACGGAACTGGCCTTCGCAGGGGGGAGCCTGCGCATGGCTTCGTCCAGCCTTTCAGCGATGGCGGTCATGGCGGAATCTCGCCCGACTGCATGGTTTTGCAATCCTCCTTTCCGTTGTCAGGCAGGGGAAACGCCACCACACTCGCGTGATGAAACGGTTTTCCCAGTGCTTGGCCGTCCTCCTTTTCGCCGGCGCGGTGGCTGCGCGGGCGGTCATCATTCCGGGCGGGGAGGGGCGCGAACTCACCCCGCCGGCTGATCCCGCCCTGCACGCGGTGTGGGATCTGCACGGGGCGTGGCAGGACTGCTGCGGGATTCCTGTGGCGCAGCGGTGGTTCGTCGCGGTGGCCCACGTGGGGGTGCATTTGCACAGCGATTTCACGCTTGGTGGAAAGGCCTACCACCCGACCGAGGTGGTCGAGGTGCAGGACACGGACCTGCTGCTTTACAAGGTGGACTCGGATTTCCCCGCCTGGGTGGAACTGTGGGACCCGTCGCAGGGCGGTGAAGGAGGGAAAGCGGCCGCCATTTTCGGGCGGGGCATGCCGCGCGGCCCGGTCCTCACCAGTGCGGACGGGCGCGAGTGCGGCTGGCGCTGGATGCCGCCGGATGGAAAGCTGAGCCACGGCACCAACGTGATCTCCAGTGTGCTGGATGCCGGTCCCCACCACGGCGACATGCTAGTCTGGACGTTCGACCGCGATGGCGGCGGGACCGAGGGCGCCCTGGCGGACGGCGACAGCGGCGGCGGCGTTTTTCTCCAGGACAGCGCGGGCCGGTGGCGGCTGGCAGGACTGAACTACGGACTCAACCCCGTCTACGGCGGCGAGGACACGGAGTACCGCGTCCACCCCGGCGAGAAATCTTTCATGGCTGCCGTGCATGACGAACGCGGACTGTGGAAGGGGCTCGTGGGCCGCGAATTTACGCTCGCCGATCCAAAGCTCCCTGGACCTGTCCCGATGACCCACGGGGCGACCCGCCTTGCCCCGCACGCGGAGTTCATCCGCGCCGTCATCGCGCCGGGCAGCACGCTCGGAGCCAGCCACCGCCCAAAGTTCAAATGGACGCGGCACAAAGTTCTGGCGGCGGGCGGGCTTGCCGGAGCGGCCGTTTTGCTGGCGGCGTGGCTTTCACGGCGTCGGGGCAGGGCCTGCTCCGGAGGTCCGGATTTAACTTGATCCGGCGGCATCGCATTGCGTGGAATGCAGCCGCACAGCGGATTCCAGCGTGAAAATGACACTGGGAATCGCTTGCCGCGCGTGGCGTTTGAGTGTCCATTTGGCGGGGCTCAGCCCCTTAGCCCCTTTCATGCCAGCCACGCCTACCAGCGAACCGCTTCCCCCCCAAGCTGCCCCGCCCCCGGCTCCGGCCACCAGGCGCAGCCTGCTCTCCCGTGTGCGGGATTTTGACGACCATGAGGGCTGGCGCGAGTTTTTTGATGCCTACTGGCGCCTGATCCACAATTTCGCGCTGCGCTCCGGGCTTTCCGACGCCGACGCCCAGGACGTGGCCCAGGAGACGCTCGTCTCCGTGGCAAAAAAGATGCCCGGTTTCGAGTACGATCCCGGCCTTGGCTCGTTTAAGGGCTGGCTCCTCATCCAGGTGCGCCGCCGCATCATCGACCATTTCCGGCGCGGTGCGAACCGCAGGAAAAACACCATTTCACTCGACGTGCCGGGCCCCAACGGGCAGACGGAATCCATGCCGATCCCGGTCGAGGCCGAGCTGGAGGCCGTCTGGCAGGAGGAATGGCAAAAAAACTGCCTCCAGGGTGCCATTCGCCGGGTGCAGGCCAAGGTCAGCGCCCGCCAGTTCCTTATTTTTGACATGGCCATCCTGCGTGCCACGCCCACGCCCTTGATCGCGAAGAAGCTCGATATCTCCCTCGCCCAGGTCTACCTCGCCCGCCATCGTGTCGGCCGTCTGCTCAAGATCGAGATGCGCATCATGGAGCAGGGGCTCTGATTTCCGACGGTTGCGGAAAACACGGCCTTTTTCCTTCGATTGATTTTGCCTTTTCTTCAGCAAATCAATATTCAGCGGGCAATCTCGACTATTCCCATAGAGAATGAGGTGATTTTTTCTTTGCAAGTGTGGCGCATGGGATTTAAACCTCCCCCGCGCCAGAATGGCCGCGCGCTCCCATTTCCACCGTCCAGCCCATGCACTGCTATAATCTGACCCACCTGAAACAGCTTGAATCCGAGGCGATCTACGTCCTGCGGGAAACGGCTGCGCAATTTTCCAACCCCGGCCTGCTTTTTTCCGGCGGGAAGGACTCGATCGTGATGGCGCACCTGGCGCGGAAGGCCTTTTTCCCGGCGAAAATCCCTTTTCCCCTCGTCCACGTGGACACGGGGCACAATTTCCCTGAGACCATCGAGTACCGCGACTGGTTTGTGGAGGAATACGGAGCACGCCTTGTGGTCGGCCTCGTTCAGGACAGCATCAACAAAGGCACCGCCGTGGAGGAAACCGGTCCTTATGCGAGCCGGAATGCCATCCAGACCGTCACCCTGCTGGAGACCATTGAGGCCGGCCAGTTTGACGCGCAGCTCGGCGGAGGCCGCCGGGACGAGGAAAAGGCCCGGGCCAAGGAGCGCTTCTTCAGCCATCGCAACGCCTTTGGCCAGTGGGAGCCGAAGAACCAGCGGCCCGAACTCTGGAACATCTTCAACGGGCGCAAGGCCTACGGTGAGCACTTCCGCGTGTTCCCGCTTTCGAACTGGACGGAGATGGACATCTGGCAGTACATCAAGGCTGAGCAGATCAAGCTGCCCAACCTCTATTTCTCCCACAAGCGGAAAGTCTTTCAGCGCGGGAAGGCGTGGCTGGATTTCGAAACCGGCTTCGCCAAGCCCACCGAGACCGAGACGGTGGTGGAGAAGGTGATCCGTTTCCGCACCATCGGGGATGCCACCTGCACGGGGGCGGTCGAATCGCCCGCCTCCACGCTGGACGAGATCATCGCGGAAGTCGCCGCCGCCCGGCAGACCGAACGCGGCACCCGCTCTGACGACCAGCGCTCCGAGACGGCCATGGAGGACCGGAAACGCGAAGGCTACTTTTAAAGCCGGGTGCGCACGCCGGGGCTGCATCTCGCCATTGCCCTTCCGCAGGAAAAACTTAAGATGGGCGGACTTTTCATGTCCCTCATCGATCTCATCACCTCGTCCCGTTCGCTGGTCCGCCACACTCCGCTGGAGACGGCGGTGGCGCCGCTGACACGCGCTCAACTCATCGCGGAAGCCGAGGCGCTGGACGCCTTCCGGCGCGAGGCGGGCAATCTTTACGAGCGCGTCCGGGCCTGCTTTTTTCTGTACGCCATCCACCGGTTCCACCTGCCGCCGCTGTTGCGGGAAACGGGGGACCCGGCGCTGCGGCCGGGAGTCAGTTTCCAGGGGCACGTCCACCTGCTGGAGCGCCGGTTCGCAGAGGCGATCGACGCCTTTCTCGATGCGGCCCGGCCGGAGGGGTTGACTGACGGGCTGTGCTCCGCGCTGGCCCGGGCCTACCACCAGCTGGCAGTGCAGAGCCTGGCGGACCAGGTGCGCTCCTCCGTGCGGGCGGTGCGGGGGAACCAGTGGATGTTCCGCACGGGGGCCGCCTTCGAGCACCCGCTGCGCCTGCGCCCGGAGCTGGCGCGGCAGACGAGCGGCCTCTTTCCAGTCCTGCACGAGACCACCGCCGTGCGCATGGATCTCAGCCACTCCTCGTGGAGTGACATCTTTTTTCTCGGCATGGATTTCCCCGAGGGGGCGCGCGTGCTGAACGTGAGCATCGACCTGGCCGTGCGCGGGCGCGACGCGGAACCAAAGCCGCCCGTGGAGGCGCTGCTGCGGGTGATCGACAAGCCGGTGCTCCGCCTCGTCAGCGTGGACCTCGGCGCCTCCGCGGACATCAGCGAGCTGTCCGAGGTCTTTGATTTCGCCAAGGACTACCTCGGCCTGCTGAAGGCGGCCGTCATCGCCGCAGGCCTTGTCCCCATGGGGCTGGAGGGCTCCGGGGAAAAGCTGGAGGCCGTGCTGGAGCGGCTGCTCGGCCCGGGGCTGGGGCTGGAGATCGTGTCGAACGTGAACGGCATCCCGAAGGGCTCGCGCCTGGCGGTTTCCACGAATCTGCTCGGCGGGCTGATTTCTCTGATCATGCGGGCCACCGGCCAGACGCGGGAAATGACCGGCCCTCTCCTGGAGGAGGAGCGCCGCATCGTGGCCGCGCGCGCCATCCTGGGCGAGTGGATGGGCGGCTCCGGCGGCGGCTGGCAGGACTCCGGCGGCGTGTGGCCGGGCATCAAGATCATCGAGGGCTGCCCCGCCACGGAGGGCGATCCCGAGTTCGGCATTTCCCGCGGGCGTCTGCTGCCGCGCCACACCATCCTCGGTGCGGACGAGGTGCCGGAGTCCGCACGGCGGGCGCTGGAGCAGTCGCTCGTGCTCGTCCACGGCGGCATGGCGCAAAATGTGGGGCCCATCCTGGAGATGGTGACGGAGAAATACTTGCTGCGCTCCGCCGCCGAGTGGACCGGCCGGCAGGAGTCGCTCGCCATGTTTGACCAGATCCTCGACGCGCTGCGCCAGGGAAACATCAAGGCGCTCGGCGACCTCACCACGCGCCACTTTTTCGGCCCGCTCCAGACCATCATCCCGTGGGCGACCACGCAGTTCACCGAGCGGCTCATCGACCAGATGCGTGCCGAGTTTGGCGCGGATTTTTGGGGCTTCTGGATGCTGGGCGGCATGTCCGGCGGTGGCATGGGCTTCATCTTTGCCCCGTCCCACCGGGCCCGCGGTGCGGACCGGCTGCAGGAGGTGATGGTCGAGCACAAGCGCGCGCTGGAGAACAGCCTGCCCTTCGCCATGGACCCGGTGGTGTACGACTTTGCCATCAATGAAAACGGCACCCACGCCACGCTGAAGCCAGGCGCGGAGGCGCTCATGCCACCGGGCTACTACGCCCTCGCCATGCCGCAGCTCCTGCGGACGGATCCCCGCACGCTGAGCGCCGTCCGCCGGCGGGAGATCGAGATTTTCAGCCACGCCGCGCGCACCAGCGCCGCCTTCCAGGGCGCTGTCGGCGGGCTCATCGCAAACCTTCTCCCCGTCAGCGGCGCTGGCACCACGTCCGGCGGGGATGAGCTGGAGCGGCTGCTGGAGGAAAACGGATTCGACGCCTTGGCCCACGAGCGCATCCGCGCGGATCTGAAGGCGGGCCACATCGGCCTCGCGAGAAATCGCCTGCCCGCCAGCGCCCGCGTGGAGAACGTCCGCCCCGGCGACGTCACGCTCGCTCCGTCCCAGTTGAGCGATGAGGATCGCGAGACCGGCGAAGTTGCGTTGCGCGCCGGAGAG
>JANOAS010000342.1:0-46439 GCA_031411255.1 bacterium | reverse complement strand
CTTCAAGCGGCGCAAAGCGCACGCGGATGGCGATGTCAAAGCCCTCGCCAATCACGTCGACGCGCCGGTTGGTGCTTTCCAGCTGCACCTGCACGCGCGGACAGCGGGCCATGAAGCGCGCCAGCACGTCGCCGAGCTATCCCGACGGAGCTGAACATCACGCTGGCGGATGCGCGGAAGAAGAATGCGGACCTGAAGGCGGCGATCGAGGCGGACCCGCAGGTGGCGGAGTTGTGGCGGTATGCGACGTTCCTGGAGGGGCTGACGCGGGGGGTGGGGATTCACGCGGCGGGCATCGTGATCGGGTCGACGAACCTGGACGTCTACGTGCCGCTGACGCGGGGAAATGCGGACGAGGTGGTGACGCAGTATGCGATGAAGCCGCTGACGGACCTGGGGATGTTGAAGATGGACTTCCTGGGTCTGAAAACGCTGACGGTGATTTTCGACGCGGTGACGCTGATCCACAAGCACACGCCGGACTTCGACATCAGCACGATCCCGCTGGATGACCCACCGACGTTTGTGCTGCTGTCTGCGGGGAAAACGACGGGTGTGTTTCAGCTGGAGTCCGGCGGGATGGTGAACCTGTGCAAGAACTTCGGGCCGGACACGATCGACCACATCATCGCCTTGATCGCGCTCTACCGGCCGGGTCCGATGCAGTTTATCCCGGACTTTGTGGAGCGGAAAAAGGGGAAGCAGAAGGTGAAGTACCTGCATCCTCTGCTGGAGAACATTTCCCGGGAGACGTACGGCATTCTGGTCTACCAGGAGCAGGTGCAGCAGGCGGCAAACCTGCTCGCGGGCTACACGCTGGGGCAGGCGGACCTGCTGCGCCGGGCGATGGGTAAAAAGGATGCGGAGGAGATGGCGCGGCAGCGGACGACTTTCGTGGCCGGGTGTGCCTCGGTGAACCAGATCCCGGACAAGCAGGCGAATGAGATCTTCGACTTGCTGGAGAAGTTTGCGGAATACGGATTTAACAAATCCCACTCGGCAGCGTACGGGCTGGTGACGTACCAGACGGCGTACCTGAAGGCGAACTACCCGGTGGAGTTCATGTCGGCGCTGCTGAGCAATGAGGTGTCGAACACGGACAAGATCGCAGTGTTTGTGGCGGAGGTGGTGTCGATGGGGCTGAAGATCCTGCCGCCGGACGTGAACCGGAGCCACCTGAAATTTGGGCCGGAAGGCGAGGGGGCGATCAGGTTTGGCCTGGCGGCGATCAAGAACGTGGGAGAGGGGGCGATGCAGCTGGCGGTGACGGAGCGGGAGAAGAACGGGGAGTATGTGTCGATGGAGGACTTTGCGACGCGGCTGGACTCGAAATCCGTCAACAAGAAGATCCTGGAGAACTTGGTGAGGGCGGGGGCGTTTGACTTCATCGGGGAGCACCGGGCGTCGCTCTTTGCCCGGGTGGACGGGGTGCTGGCCTCTGCGCAGAGCGCGCAGAAGGACCGGGCGGCGGGGCAGGCGTCCCTCTTCGACATGATGGAGCTGGCGCCGGCTGCGCCGAAGAACGGGGAGGCGGCGGCGGGAACGGCGGTGGTGACGCCGTGGTCGCCGGAGCAGCTGCTGCAGGATGAAAAGGACCTGCTGGGTTTCTATGTGAGCGGGCACCCGCTGGACCGGTGGCGGATGGCGCTGGAGCATCCGAAATTTACCAAGCTGGCGCACCTCTCCGAGCTGCAGGAGGGGAAGAAGCCGTACACGTTCGGCTGTCTGGTTTCCGCAGTGGAGGTGAAGTACACGAAGGCGGGGAAGGCCTTTGCCATCATGGGGGTGGAGGACTTCACAGGGGGCGGGGATGCCATGGTGTGGAATGACACGTGGGAGAAAGTCTCCAGCAAAGTGGTGAAGGGTGCGGTGGTGGAGATGAAGGCGAGGATCGAAACGGACAGCCGGTCTGAAATGAAGCGGCTGGTGGTGGCGGAGCTGAACGTGCTGCCGACGCCTGCGGAGGTGCTGGAACTGCACCTGGACACGGAGCGGCACACGGCGGCGGACCTGGACGAGCTGGCAAAGGTGCTGGCGGAGCATCCGGGGAAAACGCAGGTGGTGTTTTGCGTCAGGAAGGCGGGCTGGCAGGGGAAGCTGGTGTCCGGGGAGAGGTTCAACGTGGATCCGGCGGCGGTGAAGCCGAGGCTGGGTGCGTGGCTGACAGCGGGGCACAAGAACGGGGGCAACGGCCATGGGGGGTAGGCGCATGGTGGTGGCGGGAGCGGGCGGACGGCTGGGCAGCGCGCTGGTGCGCGGGCTGGCGTCGGCGGGGCACGAGGTGGTGGCGCTGGGCCGTGCGCAGATGGATCTGGCGGATGAGGGGCTGGTGGAGCGGGTGCTGGGCGGGCTGGAATTTGACGTGATGGTGAATGCGGCGGCCTGCACGGCGGTGGACGACTGCGAGCGGGACAGCGCGCCAGCCTACAGGCTGAATGCGGAGGCACCGCGCCAGCTGGCGGCATTGTGTTCGCGGCGCGGGGTGAGGCTGGTGCATTTCTCGACGGACTACGTCTTTGACGGGAAAAAGGAGGAACCGTACACCGAGGAGGACGTGCCGAGGCCGCTGAGCGTTTACGGCCACTCGAAGCTGGCGGGGGAGCGCGCAGTGCAGGAGGCGGGGGCGGAGCACCTGGTGGTGCGGCTGTCGTGGCTCTTCGGTCCGGGGCGGCCGGCCTTTCCCGAGTGGGTGCTGCGGGAGGCTGCGGCGCGGGGCGAGGTGCCGGTGGTGGCGGACAAATGGGGCTGCCCGACGTGGAGTGTGGATGCGGCGCAGTGGGTGGAGGCGCTGATTTCCTGCGGTGCCGGCGGGGTGGTGCATCTGTGCAACAGCGGGGTCTGCGCGTGGAATGAGTGGGCTGAGGAAGTGCTGCGTGCGGCGGGGAGTTCGGCAAGGGTGGTGCCGATATCGCTGGCGGATCTGCCGGGGCTGAAGGCGGTGCGCCCGCAGCGCTCGGGGCTGGCGACGGGGAGGTTCACAGCGCTGACGGGACTGATGCCGCGAGCGTGGCAGGAGGCGGTGCGCGAGCACGTGGAGGGGCGACTTTTATGATAGCTGCTGTGTCGAACATCGCGTGGGGGCCGGAGGATGACGCTGCGGCGTATGAAATGCTGAAACGCCACGAGGTGGAGGCGCTGGAGATAGCGCCGACGCGCTTCTGGCCGGACCTGGCGGGGGTGCCGGCGGGCGAGGGGGAGCGGAAGGCGGACGAGCTGGCGGAGCTGGGGCTGGGGGTGTGCGGGTTTCAGGCGCTGCTCTACGGCCGGCCGGATCTGCAGGTCTTCGGCCGGGATGGCGGGCGGGCGTGCCGGGACTACCTGAAGGGGGCGTGCCGGCTGGCGGGATCGATGGGCGCCGGGTCGCTGGTCTTTGGCGCGCCGAAAAACCGGCTGCGCGGGGAGCTGTCGAAGGACGAGGCATTTCAGCTGGCGGTGGATTTTTTCACGGAGGTGGGTGATGCGGCGGCGCAACACGGGGTGTGGCTGTGCCTGTCGCCGAACCCTAAGGAATACGGTGCGGACTTTCTCCTGAACCTGGAGGAGGCGGCGGCGCTGGCGGAGGCGGTGAACTCGCCCGGAGTGGCGCTGAACATCGACATGGGTGAGCTGGCGCTGACTGGCATGGATGCAGGCCAGGCGGTGTGGGAATACGGTCTGCTGGCGGGCCACTTCCATGTGAGCGAGCCGATGCTGGAGCCATTCGACCCGGCGCGGCGGGCGCACCAGCAGGCGGCGTCGGCCCTGCGGGAAATGCAATATGAGGGGCGGGTGTCTCTGGAAATGCGGGCACCGGCCGGCGGGCTGGCGGCGGTGGAAAAGGCGCTGGAGGGGATGAAGCGGGTTTATTTCCGGGGGTAGGGCTGGCCTGGGGGAGCGGGTCAACCGCGAATCGACGCGAACACGAGCGAATCTAAGGGGAAGAAAATAAGGGAGGAGGGGAATGGGGGAGGAGCCGGGGACTGACCGCTTGGATCAACGCTGCGCGACACCTTCTCCCACAGGGATGGGGGTGATCCCGGATCAGCCGGCCTCGTGGTGCCCGGGCACGTGCGTGTCCCTGTGGTTTCGTTGAGTCGGTGACGGGGTTTTGATCTCAAATTTGAGACCTTTCCAAAAATCGGGAATCAATTTCAATAATGTTGTTGCCATAATTTACGAAGTCCAGTAAAGCGATCACGCCAACCGTGATTAACTGGATTTTTCATAGCAAATGCAAACCATCAAGAATTGCCGGATTTCTGGCAATCTTGACTGCCATGGCGCCCGGATTTCGGGGCGAATTGCAGGGGCAGGACTATGGGGCGATGACGGCCTTGGAGATAACGGCCGGGCCGGGGGCGCGAGGGCAGGGGATTGCGCTGTCGTGGGCGGGGAGAAGCGACCTGAGGAGTTGCAAGATTTACCGGACTGTGGCGGGCGGCACGGGCCAGACGAGCACGCTGCCGTTGACGGCTGCGGGGTACGATGATCCTGGGGTGCCCGCCGGAACGATGGTGGAATACCGGCTGGCTGCCTCCCCGGCCAATACGGCGCTGCCGGTGATGTATGGCCACTGTCTGGCAGGCAGGGAGGTGCCGCTGGCTGAGGACAACGGCGGGCTGCTGCTGGTGGTGACGGAGGAAATGGCGGCGGCAGCGGGGCGGGAAATCCAGCGGCTGGTGGATGATGCGACTGGCGAGGGCTGGCGCGTCACGCAGTGGGTGATCCCGCCCGCGGCCACGGTGGCCTCGGTGAAAGCCGGCATCTCGGCAGCCTGGCAGGGCGGCGGACGGACGCTGAAGTCCGTGCTCCTCATCGGCCATGTGCCTGTGCCCTACAGCGGACTTATTTACCCGGACGGCCACCCGGAGCACCGGGGGGCGTGGCCGTGCGACGGCTACTACGGCGACATGGATGAAGCCCTCTGGAAGGATGTGACGGTGAATTTTTCCGCCGCGCGTGCGGAGAACACGAACGTGCCGGGTGACGGGAAATTTGACGCGTCCACGTTTCCCAGCGCGCTGGAGCTGGCCGTGGGGCGGCTGGATTTCAGCCGGCTCCCGGCTTTCGCCCCGTTGACGGAGGCGGACCTGCTCCGGCGGTATCTGGAAAAAAATCACGCCTGGCGCACCGGGGCGCTGGCGGTGGAGCCGCGGGCGCTGGTGGATGACAACCTGCCGACGTTTGCGGAGGGATTCAGCGCCGCCACGCGTCGTGCGGCCTGCGCCCTGGCCGGAGCGGGCAGCGTGCTGCCCGGCGACTACCTGACGCCCGGCCCGGCTTGTGTTTTCGGGGCGGGCATCGGCTACGGCTCCTACGATTCGATTTCCGGCGTGGCTGGGACGTCCCAGCTGCCCTCAGCCACGACGCGGGCCGCCTTCAATCTCCTCATGGGCAGCTACAGCGGGGACTGGGACACGACGAACAACCTCATCCGCGCCATGACCGCCGCGCCGGGCGCCTCCGTGGCGGCATGGTGGAGTGGGCGGCCAAACATTCCTCTCTTTCTCATGGCCCTGGGCCAGACGGCTGGCGAGTGCACCCGGCGCGCGATGAGCCCCGGCGGCACGACCTACCTCGCCCCAGGCGCTTCCGCCTGCGGGGTCCACCTCGGGCTGATGGGCGACCCCACCCTGCGCCTGAATTCCATCGCTCCAGTGCCCCAGGTGAGCGCCGTGTGCTGCGGCGGACGCGCGTTGATCGAGTGGCAGTCGTCGCCCGCAGCTGGCGTTGCCGGTTACGCGGTGTTCCGCGCGGAGGTTTCGGGGGCGCCGTTTGTCCGCTGCCACGGCGGGCTGCTGCAGGCCGGGCTGTTCGTGGATGTCTCGTGCCCCGGCCCCGGCTGCCGCTACATGGTGCGCGCCGTCCGGCTGGAAACGACCGCCTCCGGCACCTGGTGGAACGGCTCCACCGGCCGGATCGCCACCCCGTCCGACTCCGCAGCCGGCTGCCAGTTCGACGCCTGGGCGGAAATGATGATCCCTGCTCCAGCCGCGCGCGGGGATGAGGCCGACCCCGACGCCGATGGCCTGCCGAATCTCCAGGAATACCTCGCCGGCTCCGACCCGATGCTGCCCGGCTGCGACGATGCCTGCGCCAGCCGGGGCGTGGCGGGAAATCTGGAACTGACTTTCTCCATGATCGACGGCCTGACCGCCGCCACCTTCGTTCCCGAGGCCAGCCCCGACATGGTCACGTGGACCCCGGTCGCCGACGTGCAGGAGGTGTCGAGGGAATCAGGCCGCATCCAGTGCCGGGCCTGCGTGCCTGCCGCTGAGGCACGTGGTTTTCTCCGTCTGCGGCCGGTGCGGCACTAAACCGGCGCGCTGATTTTCCCCAGCTCCGCCGGGTGCCCGGACGGCGGCTGGAGCCGGCGGGACTGCTGGCGCTCCGCCTCCAGGATGCCGAGGAACTCGCTCAAATCATGCTCCCGCGTCCCGCTGACGAGCGTGTAGTCATACTCGCTCCAGCGTTTGATTTCCTCCAGGGCGCAGGCCAGGCGGCGGGCCTGCGCCTCCGCGCTGTCGCTCAGGCGGCCGGCCAGGCGCGCGCGCTGCTCCTCCAGAGAGGCGGGCATGATGAAGATGTCCACGTGCGCGAGCTTCAGGTCCGCGTCCTTCAGCTGGCGGATGGTCGCCGCCCCCTGCGGATCCAGGTCCATCACCACATCCCGCCCGGCAGCCAGATGCGGGGCCACCTCACTGCGCAGCGTGCCGTAGGACCGGCCGTAGACGCTGGCCCATTCCAGAAACTCCCCGGCGGCCACCCGCTGGTGAAAGTCCTCCTCCGTCAGAAAATAGTAGTCCTTCCCGTGCACCTCGCCCGGCCTCGGGGCGCGCGTCGTGCAGGACACGGTGTAGTAGCAGCCGGTGGATTCACTGGCGGCGCGGCAGAGGGTCGTCTTCCCGCAGCCGGAGGGGCCGGAGACGACGCAGAGGAGGGCGGATCTTTTGAAACCCATGCAGGGAAAATGGCTGAGGTGTTCGGTGTTTCGGGCGGCGCCTGCCAGGGCGGCAAACGGGCCGCTCCTTTACTCGATGTTTTGCACCTGCTCACGGAGTTTTTCCACCTCGGTCTTTCCGAGGACCACCAGGTGCGAGATCTCCGCGTCACTCGCCTTCGCCCCCGTCGTGTTCAGCTCCCGGTGCAGCTCCTGGCAGAGAAAATCCATCGACCGGCCCGCCGCCTCCTTGCTTTTCAAGGCCGCGCCAAACTGCTTCAGGTGGCTCTCGAAGCGCGCGTTCTCCTCCGAAATGTCCGACCGCTCGGCAAAGAGGGCGATCTCCTTCAGCAGCCGCTCGTCATTCAGGTCGATCTCCAGCCCCGTGTCGGCCAGCTTTTTGTGCAGGTGCGTCCGGTGCTGGTCCACCACCCGCGGGGCCAGCTTCCGGATGCCCTCCGCCACCTCCGCCAGCGTGCGCATCCGCGCCTCCAGGTCCTTTTTCAGCTCCGCGCCCTCCGCCACCCGTGCCTTGTCCCACGTGTCGCACGCCTTCTGCGCCGCCTTCTCCAGGTGGGGCCAGACATCGTCCGCCACCGGTGCCGTGCCCGTCATGGTGAAGACGCCCGGCGCCCGCAGCATGTCCGCTGCGGAAAAACTCAGCGGCAGCCCCGTCGCCTTCGCCACCTCCTTCAGCCCGTCCACATACGCCTGGGCCAGCGTGGCGTCCACCTTCAGCGCCGAGGTGGCCGACTTCGCCTGCTCGATCTTCACCTGCACCGAGACCCGCCCGCGCGAGACCCGCGGGGCGATCATCCCCCGCAGCAGCGGCTCCAGCTCAGGCAGCTCCCGAGGGACATTGATGACAATGTCACTCTGCTTCCGGTTTACCGAGGCCAGCTCCACGCTGAACCTCAGCCCGCCCGCCGTCACCTCGCCCCGGCCAAATCCCGTCATGCTCTTCATGCCCCATGACTAAGGCGCTGTCGGGCACTTCGACAACCGATTTCCCCGGGCGGCGCGGCGCGGGGCACGGCGGGGCGCGCGGCGGGGGGCGCGGGTCAACCGCGAATGGACGCGAATCAACGCGAATAAAAGCAAATGAGGGAGGAGGAAAATGCCGGAGGTGACGGGGGGCGGGAAATGCGGTGATGTGAGCGCTCTGCTGTGGCTCGACTTGCCAAAGTCGCCGGCGGAGGGGGCGGGATTCGAGGCGTCTGCGCTCATCCTTCGCTGCGACGCCTCGCTAATGGCTGTGATCCCTCCGGGATCAGGAGGCAGGGGCGGCGGGAGGACGTTCCCCCGCGCCCCCTCTGGCCCACCCGCCCGTCCCCGCCAGAAAACCCACCGCCGCCCCTCACTTCTTCCGGATCGGCTCAAGGAGCTTGCCGAGCTTCTCCTCAATGACGGCCTCCGGGTCGCCCATTTTCGTGAGGAGGCTGCGGTAGTTTTTGATCGCGTCGTCCAAATGCGGATGCCGATGCCCGGTTTGTACGATGAAGTCCACCAAAATGCCCAACGCGCGGCGCAAAAGTGGCTCGGCCTCAGCCAGACGGTTGGTGTCCTTGAGCAGCTGCGCTAGGTTGTTGAGGCGGATGGCGACCTCGGGATGGTCCTTGCCGAAGGAGGCTTCTGAGAGGACGAGGGAGCCGCGCAAAAGTGGCTCTGCCTCTGCCAGACGGTTGGTGCCCTGGAGCAGCCCCGCGAGGTTGCTGAGGGCGATGGCGACGTTGGGATGGCCCTTGCCGAGGGAGGCGGCAAGGATGTCGAGGGAGCGGCGCATGAGGTGCTCGGCTTCCGGCAGACGGCTGGTGGCCTGGAGCAGCTGCGCGAGGTTGTTGAGGGCGGTGGCGACGTTGGGATGGTCCTTGCCGAGGGAGGCTTCATCAATAAGGAGGGCGCGGCGCAGGAGGGGCTCGGCCTCAGTCAGACGGTTGGTGGCCTGGAGCAGGGTCGCAAGGTTGTTGAGGGCGGAGGCGGTTTCGGGGGCGTCGTGGCCGTATTCTTTTTCCCGAAGGGAGAGAATCTCGTTGTGGAGCGGCTCGGCGGCTTGGTAGTCGGCGAGTGTGTCCTGAAGATTCGCCACAGCCATGGCTAGGTCGCTCCACTGTTTGGGATCGCCCTCCTTGTCTCCGGCCTTGAGGGCCTTTTGGTAGGCGGCGAGGGCTTCGCGGTAGTGGACCTGCTGTTTTTCCGAATCGCCGACGAGAGTCCAGGCGTCGATGGACTTCTGGCGCTGTGCTTTGGTCTCATGGTCTGCGGCCTCGGCGGCGGCAGTGGCCAGGGTGATGGCGGCGGCGTAGTTCTGGCGATGGAACTCGGCCACGGCGCGCTGGTAGGAGTCGGCCTTCGGGTCGGCGAGGACGCGGGTGGCGAAGGCGTCCAGCTGGGCGCGGAGGATCTCGGCGGTGAGGCCATGGTCCTCGGCCACAGCGGCGAGGGCGTCGGCATAGGACATCTGCTCCGCCTGCGCAGTGCCGCCACCGGACTGTGCGATGGCGGCGCGGGGGGAGGAACTGCGGAGGGCCTGGATTTCCTTGAAGTATTTGACCTCGACCGTCTCGGGTCTCTGGAGTTCGGCAATAGCGTGGCCCTGCTCCTGGTTGACCTTTTTTTCCCGCATGGCGGCCCAGCCGATGCCACCGGTGAGGCAGAGGAGGGCGGCGATGCCTCCGGTCTGGTAGAGACGCTGGCGGCGGAGGGCGGTGCGGAGTTTCTCCACCAGAGGCTGGAGGGAGAGGACGGCCTCGCGGAGTTCGGCTTCGTTCTGCGCGGGATTCCGCAGGTGGGGATCGGCCTTGATGAGGGCGCGGTGGGCGAGCTGGAGGGCGCGTTTTTCCTCGTCCTCGGGCAGGGAGGCGTCGTCGTAGGGAAAGGTGTCCGGGAGGAGGAAGATGTAGACGGGTTTGCCCATCTCGCGGGCGAGGTGGTACTCCATCTGGGTGTAAGAGCGGCGGGGGACGCCGGGCGGGAGGTCGCGGGGCTCGGCCCCGTAGCGCAGGCCGGCGAGGTGGATGACGGCATCGCAGTCCTTGATGCGCTTTCGCAGCATGGCCTGGACCGTGCGGTAGTCCGGCGGCCAGTCGTCCTGAACCTCGGCGTAGGTCTCCAGTTTCTTGAGCGCCGCGGCGACGGTGGCCCGGTGGGACTTGAGGTCACCACTGGTGGCGGAAATGAAGATGCGCGGCGTGACGGCCATGCCACACACTGTGGCGGAAATGAGCGGGGTGGCGAGGGGTTTTTTCTGGTGGGGGAGGGGACCAGCCCTACTCCCCGGCCTGCGTCCGCACCCACTCCAGCGCCTGCTCCTTCGAGGTGAGCGTGCCTTCCAGCTGCAGTGTCTGGATTTCCTCCAGCAACCGGCCCAGCTGCGGACCGGGCCTCAGGCCGAGGGCCATCAGGTCGCGCCCGTCCACCAGCCGCTCCGGGATGAGCGGGGCGCTGGCGAATTCCTCGCGACGGGCCTGCAGGTAGTCGTAGTTGTCCAGCTTCCCATGACTGCCGAGGCAGTCCACGCGGTGCAGGGCCAGTTCGTCATCGATGTGCGGCCGGGCCAGGAAGCGCTTGAGTTTCGCCGTGCGCATCTGCTGGACATGCATGAAGGCCATGTGGCACGCCACGGCCTCGACGGTGGCGTCGATGATCTCGTTGGGAAACCTCAGCCGGCGCAGGATCTCCCCCGTCATCTCCGCGCCGATCTTGTCGTGCTCGTTGAACCGCGCCCGCCCGGCCACCGGGTCCCAGACACGCGTGGCGGGCTTGGCGATGTCGTGCAGGAGCACGGAGAGCACGAGCGGCGCACTCACCTCCGCCGGCAGCAGGGAAAGCATGAGCCGCGTGTGGACAAAGACGTCGCCCTCCGGGTGAAACTGCGGCGGCTGCTCGCAGCCCTGGAGCACGAGGATCTCCGGCAGGATCTGTGCCATGAGCCCGCTCGCGACCAGCAGGTCGAACCCGCGCACGCGCTGCGGAGCGAGCATGATTTTCATGAACTCCTCCCTCACCCGCTCGACGGCGATGTGCCGCAGCGACTCCGCCCCGGCGACGAGCGCGGCCCAGGTGCCGGGCTCTATTTCAAAGTCCAGCACCGTGGCGAAACGCACGGCCCGCATGAGCCGCAGGTGATCCTCGGCAAAGCGCGCCGCTGGATCGCCAATGGCCCGGAGCACCCTTGCCTCAAGGTCGGCACGCCCGCCCACGTGGTCGATCACTTCGCCGGCCACCGGGTCAAAAAAGAGGCCGTTGATGGTGAAATCCCGCCGCTGCGCATCCTCCTCGCGCGTGGCGAAGCGCACGTCCTCCGGGTGGCGGCCGTCGCGGTAGGCGCCGTCTGTGCGGAAGGTGGCGATCTCAAAATCACAGCCATCCACGCGCACGAGGATCACGCCAAAGTGGGCGCCCACCGCCTGCGATCCGGGAAAGAGCGCCTGCACCTGGGCGGGCACGGCACTCGTGGCGATGTCGTAGTCCTTCGGCTCCACACCGCGCAGCATGTCGCGCACGCAGCCCCCGGCGAAGCACGCCTGGTGCCCCGCCGCGCACAACCGCCGCACCACTTTTTCCGCTGCGGCCCGCATCATTTCGTCACCGTCTCGTCCAGATTCAGCAGGGCGGAGCAGACACTCGTCCACGCCGCATGCTCGGGTGCAGACAGGCCGGATTCGCGCGGGCTCTCACCCGTGGCGATCAGCTTTTCCGCCGCCGCCGGGTCTGCGGCGAACCGTTTCCTCTGCTGGTCCAGCAGCTTCGCCAGGACGCCGGACTCACGCTCCGTGGGGCGCCGCTGCGTGCACTGGCGGAAGGCACGCACCACCCGCTCCGCATCCGTGCCCGGCGCGGACAGCAGACGCCCGGCCAACACGCGCGCGGCCTCCACGTAGGTCGGGTCATTCAGCAGGATCAGGCTCTGGAGCGGCGTGCACGTGCGGTCGCGGGAAACACAGCAGATCTCGCGGTCCGGCGCATCAAACGTGGTGAGCGAGGGCGGCGGGCTGGTGCGTTTCCAGAAGGTGTACATGCCCCGGCGGTAGAGGTCGGGCCCATGGCTTTGCTCGTAGATTTGCGCAGACCAGTTCTTCGAGTCCCCGCGCGAGGACAGCTCCTCCCACAGGCCGGCCGGCTGGTAGGGAGAGACGCTGGGGCCGCCGATCTGGTCATGGAGCAGCCCGCTCACGGCCAGAGCACCGTCGCGGATGAACTCCGCCGCCAGGCGAAACCTCGGCCCGCGTGCGAGCAGGCGGTTGCCGGGGTCCTTTTCCTGCAGGGCCGGGCTCACCGCCGCAGACTGCCGGTAGGCGCCGGAGGTGACCATCAGCCGCATCAGGTGCTTCACATCCCAGCCGGAGCGGATGAACTCAGTGGCGAGCCAGTCCAGCAGCTGCGGATGGCTCGGCATCTCAGCCTGGGAGCCGAAATCATTCAGCGTCTTCACGAGCCCGGTGCCGTAGATCATCGCCCAAAAGCGGTTCACCGTCACACGGGCCATCAGCGGATTTTGCGGAGCGGTCAGCCAGTTCGCCAGCGCCAGCCGGTTGGCCGGAGCGCCCTCGGGCAGGGAGCCCAGCGCGGCGGGCACTCCAGGCTCCACCTTGTCCGTCTTCTTGTCGTATTCACCCCGCATCAGGACAAACGTGTCGCGCGGTTTGTCCATCTGGCGCATGACCATCGTCGTTGGCACTGTCTTGCCGAAGGCCTCCAGCTTTGCTTGCGCCTGCGCCAGTTCCGCCCGGCTCCCCGTGGCCGCCGCCGGCCCGACCGAGACACGCACCCTGCCAGCCTCGTGCTGGCCGAGCGCCTCGAATTTCAGCCGCACCCGCACCTCCGCACCCGCCGCCAGTGGCTTCTCCAGGGCGAACCACGCCATGCCCGCCGCGTGCCGCTCCGGCCCGTCGATTGCCCAGCCGGTGCCAGGCTTGCCATCGATCGCCTTCGCCACCTCGAAGCCACCCTGGTTGTAATCCGCCGCCGCGTCTTTCAGCTTCAGCTTCGCACCTTTCGCCTCAGCTTCGACTTCGCTCAGGACAAAGCTGCTGTTCGGAGCGCGCCCGGGCCCGTTGCCTTTCATCGACGGGTCCGTCATCACCTCGACCCGCAGGCTGCCCGCACCGCCCGGCGGCACGGTGGCGGTGAATTCATACACATCCTTGTCCGGCACCGGACCGCCGGCCAGCAGCGACTGGTCGGCCTGCTTCGTCAGCGTGGCTCCGCCCGTGGACTTGAAATCCCGGGGCTCCAGCACCTGCCACGCGGCCTCGTCTTTTTTCACCGCCTCAGTCAGCACGGCCACCTGTTTGGCCAGCTCCGCCTTGCGGGCGTCGTGGTCCGCAGGCTTCAGCTCCAGCACCGGTGCGGCGTTGCCCTTGTTGCCATCCAGCCCGCTCTCGGGCACTGCGTTGAAGTAGGCGTAGAGCTTGTAGTAGTCCTTCTGCGTGATTGGGTCGTACTTGTGGTCGTGGCACTGGGCACAGCCGATGGTCAACCCCATGAACACAGTGCCCGTCGTGTTAACCCGGTCGATGATGTAGGCCGTGAGGTATTCCTCCGCGATGGCCCCGCCCTCGAAATTGATCATGTTGTTCCGCACGAATCCTGTCGCCACCAGCTGGTCCTGCGTCGGGTTTGGCAGCAGATCCCCGGCCAGCTGCTCGCGGACAAAGGCGTCCCACGGCTGGTTCCGGTTGAAGGAGGAAATCACCCAGTCACGCCACGGCCACATGTCGCGGCCCGAGTCCAGGTGGTAGCCGTGCGTGTCCGCATAGCGCGCCAGGTCCAGCCAGTGCAGCGCCATCCGTTCGCCGTAGCGCGGGGACTGCAGCAGGCGGTCCACCACCTTTTCATAGGCCTGCGGCGTCGTGTCCGAGAGGAAAGCGTCCACCTCCTCCAGCGTCGGCGGCAGCCCGGTCAGGTCCAGCGTCACGCGGCGGATGAGCGCCTCGCGCGTCGCCTCCGCTGCCGGCGCCAGCTTTTCATCCACCAGCCGCGCGCGGAGAAACGAGTCCACCGCATTTCCCCCGGCCCCCGCCTCCACCGCCGGCACGGCAGGTGCCTGCGGCGGGATGAACGCCCAGTGCGCGCTGTAGGCCCCCCCTTCCTTGATCCACCGCGTCAGCGTCGCCTTTTCAGCATCAGTCAGCGGCTTTTTCATTTCCACCGGCGGCATGATGTCCTCCGGATCCTCCGGCTTCAGCCGGCGCACCAGTTCGCTCTTCTCCGGCTGCCCCGGCACCACTGCCGCATGGCCGTCCAGCACCCGCACCGCACCGTCCGGCGTGTCCAGCCGCAGCTTCGCCTTCCGCTCCTTTTCATCGAACCCGTGGCATCGGAAGCACTTGTCCGAAAGGATCGGCCGCACATCGCGGTTAAAGTCCACCTTCGCCTCCGCGCGGGCAAGCACGGGGCACAGCAGAGAAAGGGTCAGCGTCAGGGCAGGGATTTTCATGGGCAGATTTCAGTTTCCGTACAGCCCCCAACAAAGCGGCAACAACGCACCGGGGCAATGCGGGATTTTCCCAGTCTGCCGGGGGCGGAAAGAGAAAACCCAGGCTGCCCCAGCAGCTGTGTTTCCATCATCCTGCCCTCCACCCTTCTGCCAGTTCCGCGCTCAGCCCCCTGGTTTGGGGCGCGCAGAGACTTGCGAGGTCTCTTTCCTTGTCTCACTTCACCTCTTTTTTCCGCACCTCTCCCGGATACCACGCGTCCACCTTTTTCCGCATCTCCGCCACGCGGTCGGCGTTTTCGGCGGCCAGGTCGTGCTCCTCGTCGGCGTCTTTGGAAAGCTGGTACAGCTCCGGTTTTCCGTCCGGTTCATTTTGCGGGGCGGGCAGGATCACCTTCCAGTCGCCGTCGATCATCCACCGCCAGCGCAGGCTCGTCGCCGGATCCTGCATGTCCACGGCATTGTGGGTGAAGCATTCTCCATACAGCGTATTCCGCCCCTCCAGCGCCGCCGGGTCCAGCAGATTGATCCCCGGCAGGCCGGCGGGTGCCTTCGCTCCCGTCGCGGTGCAGAGGGTCGGGAAAAGATCCAGCGCCGTCGCCAGACGGGGGGACTCCTTTGCCTCCACGTGGCCGGGCCAGCGGATCATGATCGGCGTGCGCAGCCCGCCGTCGTAGGGCGACTGCTTCGATTTGGCCGCATACTTGTCCTTGTCCGGGTCCTGGATCCACCCGTTGTCCGTGAAGTAGGCGACGATCGTGTTCTCCCGCAGCCCCTGCGCGTCCAGGAAATCCAGGAGCTGGCCGCACGATTCGTCGAACCACTCCACCGAGGCCCAGTATTTCGCCACCTCGAGCGTCGGTGCCACCGCCTTGTACTTGTCCAGCAGCCGGGCTGGCGGGTTGTGCGGCTGGTGCGGCATCATGGGCGCATACCAGAGGAAAAACGGCTTCGCCTCCTTTGCCGACGAACGCACAAAATCGAACACCGGCTCCATCGTCTTCCGCCCGATGTCCAGCCCATCGTCCCCGTGGCGGCCGCCTTTCTTCGCCTCTCCCTGCGTCATACCGTCGGTGAATCCCCCGGTGTGAAAGCTGTTCAGCCACCACTTTCCCGCCTGAAAACTCCGGTAGCCCTGCGCTCCCAGCACGCGCGGCAGCGTGGCCGACTGCTCCATGAACGAGGCCATCACCCTCCGGTTTTCCAGAAAATCCGGGCTCTTCACCGCCCCGCCCGGCACCTTGTCGCCCGTGGCCGAGGGCGGGTCGTTGAAGCAAATCTTGTGTTCATGCGGGTGCCGCCCCGTGATCACACTCGCCAGACTCGGGCAGCACAGGCTCGATGACACGTAGCCCCGCTTAAAGACGAGGCTCTCCTTCGACAGCTTGTCCAGGTGCGGCGTCTTGATCTGCGCATGACCCATGAATCCATAGTCCTTCCACCCCTGGTCATCAGAAATGATGAGCACCACATTCGGAGGCGGAGCCGCCACCGCTGTGACGACCGTGGGGAGGAATACAACAAGCAAGAGGGCGAGGACGCGCATAATAGCGCCACCATGCCGGGCCTCCGCCGCTGGTCAACCCCAGGCCGCCGCCCCTCCGCCGCCAACCTCCCCCGACCGCTTTTCCTCCAGGAAAATCGCCGGCCCTTGCGTCCTCACTCGTCTTCATTGACTCGAAACCAGAAACCTGCCACGCTCCCCCTGCTGCCCCAGTCCTGCCGAGCCCGCCCTTTTTCGCCACGCCCTCATGCCTGCCTCCCGTCCATGGTCCACAGTCCTGCTGCCTCTGGTGGCCGGGGCCGCGCTTGGCTGCGGGGCCCGCATTTTCCTGAAGGCCCCGACCCCGGCCACCACCCACGCAGCTGCCGGCACCCGGGCGACCTCCCCGGCACCCGCCCCACCCGGCGCGGGGAAATCCGGAGCCGCCGCCGAATCAGGAGTCCGCCCCTCCCTCGCCGCCATCCTCGCAGAAAAAGACCTCACGCGGCAGGCGATGCTCCTCGCCCGGTTTCTCGCCAGCGCCACCAGCGATGAGTGCGGACAGGCCGCGACGCAAATTGAAGCCTCCACCGCGGAACACTCCGATCAACTGCCCTGGCTGCTCCTCTCCCGCTGGGCCGAGGTCGATCCCGCCGCCGCCCTCGCCTTCACCAGCACCCATGAAGGCTGGGACACCGCCCCCCTGTTTGAAACCTGGGCCACGGCTGATTTCCCCGCCGCCTGGGCCGCCGCACTGGGCCTGCCGGAAAAGACGCGCCCGGATGCCCTCCTCGCCGTCATCCAGGGTCTGGCCACCACCGACCCGCGCCGCGCCTGGGCCGAGGCCACTGCTCACGCAGCGGAGTTGCCCCCAGATTTCGACAAAGTCGCCCTCCTCTCCGCTCTCGCCGCCGTCGATCCCCAAGCCGCCCTCGCCCAGGCCGGAGCCCAGTTCAGCCGGGATGGCGAGGCCCGCGACCGGTTCCTCTCCGCCCTGGCGAACACCCACCCGGAAGCCGCGCTCGACTGGGCCCGCGCCCTCACGGACGGCGAGGCCCGCGACAGCGCCATCGGGGCCGTCATGCGCCGCGTCTGCGGGCGGGATGTCGAGATGGCGAAAAAACTCCTCACCCAGCTGCCGCGCGACACCGGCGCCCGCTGGTCCGGCGTGCTGGCGAAAAAATACGCCCGGCAGGACACCGCCGCCGCCAGGGAATGGGCCACCGCCCTGCCCCCCGGCACCGCACGCAATGAAGCCCTGGCCGGAGTGGCCGTCACCCTCGCCCACTCGGAGAATCCGGAGGATGCCATCCCCCTCTTTGCCAGCATGGGGTGGAATGTGAGCGAATCCCTCTTCGCCGGCTACCGCCGCATCGCCACCACGGCAAACGAGGACCAAAACTCGCCCGACGGCATCGACAAAGTGACCGACGCCCTCACCCGCACCCTGAAGGCGTGGGGGAAAATCGACCCCGCCGCCGCCCTCAAGCAAACCTTCAGCATGGCCGGAGCCTGGGACAATGCCAGCGACGCCGGCGAGGCCATCGTCACCGAGTGGGGTCGCCGGGACCCCGCCGCCGCCCTGGCCGCCATCGCCGCCCTGCCGGAGAACAAGGACGAGACCCGCGACACCCTGCTCTCATCCTTCTTCGGTGACTGGGCCGGCCGGGATTTCGCGGCAGCGGAAAAATCCCTCGCCATCCTGCCGAAAGGGGACGCTCTCGACAACGCCGTCTCCGCCATGGCCTCCACCCTCGCGGAGAAAAGCCCGGAAGAAGCCCTGGCTTGGGTGCGGGCCCATTCGGATTCGCCTGGCAGTCCCGCCATTCAAATCGTCTGGGAAAACCTCGCCAGGCGGGATCCCCGGGCGGCCCTCGCCCGGCTCGAATCCTTCGGGCTCGCGCCTGCCCAGCGGAAAGACTACATTTCTACCGCCGCCCATATCCTGATGGAAAAATCCCCAACCGCCGCCCTCGACCTCCTCGTGAAGGAGGGCGTCACAGGAAGCAACCTCACAAGCGGCCTCGATACCTTCCTCCGCTCCTCCCCCCGTTCCGCCTCGGAGTGGGTAGCCACCCTGCCCCCCGGCCCGGCCCGCGAGGACTCCGTCGTGAGGCTCACCAATTTCCTCCGCTCCAGCCAGCAGCCGGACTTCGAGGCCGCCTTCCTCTGGGGCCAGACGCTTCAGGATTCGTCCAGGCGGGATCCCCTCCTCGTCAAAACCCTGCGCTCCTGGGAACAACGCAGCCCCGGAGCCGCCCGGCTGGCCCTGGACCAGTCCTCGCTGCCCCAGGCGGACCGCGAGGTGCTGCACAAAGCGGTCACCACCCCGATGAAAAACATAAAGTTGGAAGATCAGCTGAAACTTTACCGTACTCAGGGCAACTAGCCTCTTCCACGAGGCCCGCCTCACCCGCCATGAAACTTTTCCCCGCCCTGCCCGTCTTCCTTGCCACCGCCGCAGGCTCGTGGCTGGCCACCGGTGCCCTCCAGCCCCGGCCCGCCGCCGTGCCTGCGCCCGCCGCAGCACCGCCCGCTCCGCCGCGTGCCCGGTCCCACACGGCCTCAGAGCACATCGACGTGGCAGCCCTCGCCCGGCAGAAACCAGGAGCCCGCTTCGCCGCCCTCTCGCGTCTGGATTCCCTCACCTCCTCCGCAGAAATCGAAAGCCTGCTGGACCAGATCGACACCCTCCCGGAAAACGAAATCGACCTCGCCCGCCACTCCCTCCTTCAGCGCTGGGGCCACGTCGATCCCGCCCGCGCCCTCACCTGGCTCATGGACTCTCAGGACGAATATGGCGGCGACCCCGCCGACTTCGCCCTCATCCTCACCCCCCTTCTGGAGCGGGACCCCGCACGCCTTCTGCAGCTGGTGGAAAAGGAGGGGTGCGACGACTTCAATGGCACCATCGCCTCCAGCATTTCCCCGGACGTCCTCCTTGCCCATCTCACCGCCCACCCGGACAGTGAAATTTCCTCCGGGCTCGCTTCCCATTTCCTCCTGAAGCTCGCAGGCAACGATCCCGCCGCCGCCCTCGCCTTTCTCCCCCGCCTGCCGGATTCCCTGCAAGACGGTGCCCGCGACGCTTTCGCCTCCGGCTGGGCCGACAAAGACCCTGCCGCCGCCCTCGCCTGGGCGCAGGGGCTGCCGGCCACAGATCCCCATCGCGATGAGACTCTCGGTGCCGTGCTCAAGTCCATGGTCGACGAAGACCCCGCCGGCGCCCTCGCGAACTCCGCCGCCGTGCCCGGTCTCGTGAGAGAACTCCTCAAAACTTGGGCCGCCAAGGCACCTGAAGATGCTCTGAAGTACCTCGCCACCCACCCCGAGTTGACCGAGGCCCAGCGCGATGCCACCCTGGCCAAAGTCGCCGCGGCCATAGCCAAAACCGACCTCCCCCGCGCCCTCGCCCTGGCCGCCGACTTGCCGGTGTCCGGCTGGAATCTGAACTACGAAGTCTCCAGAGCCTTCGCCCGGAAAGACCCGGAAGCCGGTCTCACCTGGGCACTCACCCGTGGCAATGAAGCCCCCCAGCTCATCGGGCAAATCCTCAATTCCGTGCTCGGCGACTCCGGTCAGTCAGCCCAGCAGAACCCCGAAATGATGCTGCCGTGGATCGAGAAGTTGACCGCTCTCGCGCCCGCCCAGGTCGGGAAGATTGTTGAACCCTCCTGGTTTCCGAGTGCCAAGGGCTATCAGGAGTTCCTGACCCGTCTGCCCGGAAGGGACATGGATGAGGCGGTCGGAAATCACGCCAGCAACCTCATCGAAAAAGATCTCCCCGGCACTGCCGCCTGGCTGGCCACCCTGCCTCCGGGCCACGGACGCGACCGCAGCATCGCCACCGCCGCCGCCGAGTGGGCCGCCACGGATCCCGCCTCCGGCCTTGCCTGGCTCCAGACCCTGCCTGACGATGCCGCCCGCGCCGCCGCCGCACGCAACCTCGCCGCCGAATGGCACCGCACCGACCCCGCCGCCACCGCCACCTGGGCCGCCACCCTCCCGCCCGGCCCCCAGCGCGACGCCGCCAGCCAGGGCGTGGCCGAGTATTTTCACTCCGCCCACCTCCCCGCCGAGGCCTGGCAGCACGCCGCCCGCATCACCGACCCAGAAACCCGCGACGAACTCCTCGGCACCATCCTCGAGGACTGGGACTCCGCCGGGCACGCCCGCGCCGCGCTCGACTCCTCCACCTTCCTCAGCGAGGAAAAAAAGCAGGAACTCGCAGACCGGATCGAACAATGAGCGCGCCTCAACACTGGAACCTGCCATCCACCCCCGCAAAAACTGCCATGAACACCACGCATCTCACCGCCGCTTTTCTCCTGCTCACCGCAGCCCTGCACGCCCAGTCGTCCATCCCGGCCAACACCTGCCTGGAGCGGCTCCGCGCACGCTTCGGGCCGGACATCACGGACCACCTCATCGAAATGACCGGCACCCAGGCCGATCCCCAGCCGGCCGAGTGGCGCGTCACCCTGGGTGACCCCGCCCATGGCGGCCAGCCCCACGAGTTCTGGGTCGGCGACCGCCGCGTCACGGACGAGGGCGTCAGCCGGGAGTACTACCCGGAGAAACTTCCCAAGGGCTTCATCGCCAGAAAACGCCTCAAACTCGACTCCACCCAGGCCTTCGCCATCGCCGAGCAGGTCGCGCGCGATGCCAAGGTCGGCTTCGACGGCGTGAACTACAAGCTCCACTGCCGCGAGTACTCGGACGAACCCGTCTGGACCCTCACCCTGCTCAGCGCCGACGCCGAAATTCTCGCCTCCATCCACCTTTCGGCTGAATCCGGAGACCTCCTCCGCACCGTCTGGCTCCGCCCCGGCCGCAATGGCCGCCGCGCCGTCGACGACTCCGCCCTCGACTCCCCCAACCGCCAGTCCCTCGCCGGCCCGGACTCAAAGCCCGCGCCCAAACCTGAACCCCGGCCAGAGCCCAAGCCCGACTCCCCCGCCTTCGGGCGCTCTGAGGCCAGTGGCGAAGTCACCGTCACCGACAAGCCCACCTCCCCAAAAACTCCCGCCCCGCCAGCCGCCCTCCCGCCGGGTGCCAATCCCCTCCAGCAGGAAATCCCGGAAGTCATCAAGCTCAACGAAGCCCAGGAGCGGGCCCTGAAAAAATAAGCGACTCGCTCCACGGCAGCCCAATTTCAGAAATCCGGGCGAAAATCTTCCACTTCCCCCTTGCGCCCACCGTCCTTCTCCATAGATTCGCCCTCCTGCCTCCCCGCGCGATTAGCTCAGTGGTAGAGCGCTTGCTTCACACGCAAGAAGTCGCAGGTTCGAACCCTGCATCGCGCACCATTTTTCTCCGGCACTTCCTTTTTCCTCCCGCTCAAAGGGGATCGGATTACAAAACAGCCGCCGTTTCCGTTTCGTCGCGTGCTTTACCGTTTGCCGCCAGCGTGTATGCTTCCTTGCGATGGAGACCGTCTACATAGAGACCACGATTCCGAGCTACTTGGCTGCATGGCCAAGCAGGCAGCCTGTCATGGCCCAACACCAGAAATTTACTCGTGAATGGTGGGATTCCGAACGAGTGCGATATAGATTGTTCACTTCCTTGCTAGTGCGCAACGAGGCATCCAGGGGCGATGCTGAAGCTGCGGCCCGTCGGCTGCATTTTCTCGACTCCATCCCGGACTTGGATATTCCACTCGAAGCCGATGCCCTCTCCGGGAGCCTCATCAAACTGTTGGGAATTCCCCAAAAAGCCGAGGCTGACGCCACCCATCTGGCAGTGGCCATTCTCCATCGGATCACCTACCTCCTCACCTGGAACTGCACCCACCTCGCAAATCCGGTTCTCCAAAAGGAACTGATCGAGTATTGCCAGTACCATCGCCTTCACATCCCCGTCATTTGCACACCTGAACTTTTGCTCGCAGCACCATGAAAACCGATTCCATCGTTCAAGAAGTCAGAGACGCCCGGGCTGCCATCGCCTCGGAATTTGGTTACGATTTGTCCAAATACCTGGCCTGGATTCGTGAACAAACCCGCCTGAGGAAGGCGGCTGCCGGCCAGCCAAATCCTGCCAATCCACCCAAAATGCCCGACCCTCCAATTGCGCCCAAGTAGACTACAGGAAACGCATTGCAACGACTCATTCCTTACGCCCCAGGAGAAAAATCCGTCGGCAGCCCCACCGGTTCCCACGCGGCCTGCTCCCGCGCCATGTCGACCAGCTTTCGCCTCACCTTGTCGTTCGCGTATTTGCCCAGGACCAGACGCAGGGGTGGGGTGGCGGAGTCCACCGCTGCCAATATCGCCGCTGCCGCCTTCGCCGGATCACCCGGCTGGCGGCCGCTCATGGAATCCAGGAAGCTGATAAACTTGCCGCTCGTCCTGTCATAGGCGCTGTCCGGCTTTTCCCCGCGCTCCAGGGAGCGGCTGATGAAGTCCGTCCGAAACGGCCCCGGCTGCACCACGGTCACCTTGATGCCGAGCGGTTTGAGTTCCGCCGCCAGCGACTCGGACACGCCCTCCAGCGCCCACTTCGTCGCTCCGTAGATGGAAAAGCCTGCGTAGTTCGAAATGACCGCCGCCGCCGAGATGTTCACGATGTGCCCGCTGCCCTGCGCCCGCAAAACCGGCAGCACTGCGCGGATGACCGAGAGCGCTCCGAAAAAATTCGTGTCGAAATTTCGCTCGATCTGCTCCTCCCCGAGCTCCTCAAAGGCGCCGACCAGTCCGTAGCCCGCATTGTTCACCACCACATCCAGCCCGCCAAACGTCTCCACCGCAGCGGCAACCACCGCCTTCACCTGGTCCGCATCCGTCACATCCAGCGTCAGTGTGCGGCAGGTGTTGGGAAATCCCGCAGCCAGCCCGGCCAGCGCTTCCGGTTTCCGCGCCGTCGCCACCACGTGATCCCCGCGCTCCAGCGCAGCCAGGGCAAGCGCCAGCCCGAGGCCGCTGGAGCAGCCGGTGATCAGCCAGACACGGGGGGAGGGGGAATCAGGAGTGTTCATGGGTAAAAAGTCAGGATGCCGGGGGGCATGATGCATCCTACGCCCGCCCCGTCCACCGGGTTTCGCCCGCCCGGCGGCCTTGTGAAGAAAAGTGGCGAACGGATCTTCATAAGCCGGATTTTGTCCCCCGCCGGACCCTTGCGGACCCGGCGGCTCAACGACCATTCCTCTCACCCGGTCTCGCGACCGGATGCCTGGCCGAAGCCAGGTGCGACTTACCCGGGATTATGACCTGAACCTTTCGGTCCCGGCCGCCAGCCAGGCGGGCTGTTTTCCCTGTTATGTCTTGCACCGCGCGGGGTTTTTCGTGCCCCGCTCCTTGCGGAGACGGGCGGTGGGCTCTTACCCCGCCTTTTCACCCTTGCCGCCGGACCGAAATCCGGAGGCGGTTTGTTTTCTGTGACACTGTCCGTCAACGGAGGCTTTCGCCCCCGCCTCCCGCACTCGTCGCACGGCGCGCTGCCTTGCGGTGTCCGGACTTTCCTCTCAGGCACCCTTGCGGGCCGCCCAAGCGGTCGTTTCGGATCCGTTCGCCACCCCAGACATAGACGCCCTGCCCCCCAGGGGCAAATGGAGATGTGCGCAGACTGCCGCCGGACCGGGGTCCTGGCGCTGAAGTCGTGTTGGCCCGACAGGATGGCAGGGAAAGCCGTCCTCGTGCGCTTCGAATTCAGGGCTCAAAAGCTTTCCGCCGTGGGTTCCAGCTGAGAACGCGTTCCGACCTCACGCTGCATGCAAGCCTGCCGGGCCGCTGCCACTTTGGTTTGCCATACACATCCGTCCCGCCAATGGGCACATCGTCGAAAGCCCTGCCGTTCCACTTGAGAACAAACCAGCCGGGCCGCTCATGAACGCCGGCCCCCTCAATTTCGTGATGGAAAACGACGTACTTCGAATCGGGACTCCATGAAAAGTCGCCACCCCGCACCCTGGCAAAACACACCTGGATCAACCGGTGCGACTTCGCCTCACGCAGGACGCAAGCCTGAATCCAAGGCGATTCCTGGAGCAGCCGAACAATTTCAAACTTCCCGTCCGGGGAAACAGACTCGACGGTTTCGACCGGCTCTCGAAGGGTCTGCATTTCCGAATTCAGCAGATTGAGGTCTGGTGGAGGCTTGGCAGGCCGCGTGGACAGGTCAATGACACGGGCGATGGGTAAATTGCAGGCGAGCTTTTCGTTGCCACGCCAGCCCAGAGTCGAGGCTCCTTCGGGCAAGGATTGAGGGGTGAACCTGCCGTGATGCCAGCGCAACACCCCGGCACGGTTGTGTTCCGAATTGTCAGAGAACCAAGAATCGACAAGCACCATGAGACCGTCAGGCGACCACTTGGTTGCGAACTCCAGACGCGGGGCCTCATAGGCGATCTGGCTCGCGTCATGGTCACGTTCAGTCAGTTTGTCCCGGATTCCCAGCTGATCAGCAGCCTTCCCGTCGCTGTCTGTCACCTTGTTCACGCGGACTTCAAACCTTCCGTTGGGCGACACGGGATCGCTCTTTTTCGAGGAACCGCCTGCCCACGCCGTCAGCGCAAAAAATGGCCCCGAAAGCAGAAAAAATGCGCTTCGCCGGCACCAGATCGGGACAGCGGACCGGCGCGCAAGGCCGTCCGCACCTCGGCTGGGCCGGTGAGCGGGAAGCAGAAGATTTTCGAAGAGGTCAGGGTCAATCACCAAGCCGCAGTCTCAATCCGCTGCTTGCCGCATTCAATAGCATTCCTCAAGAACCCGTTGGATCATTCCAATCCGAATCAGGTTCCGGGTGGGCGAAAACTGCGTGACGAGGCGCAGTCCAGCCGCTCACCAGCCCTTTCCCCCTCGCGCACTTTGCGCCCTGGAGCGGGCAGGGGAGGGGCCCCACAGAAAAATCGTGCGAGAAAGTGCGAAACTTTCCTTGCGGTGGGGCAAATGCCGCGTATCAGATTCCTCCCCTGCTTCAACACTCCTGCTCGAGTGGCGGAATTGGTATACGCGCATGTTTGAGGGGCATGTGCCGCAAGGCTTGCGGGTTCGAGTCCCGCCTCGAGCACCATCTTTTTTCCGAAACCCCGGCCTCCAAAGCCGGGGTTTTTTGCTGCCCGGAGGCGGCGGCAAAAACGGACTCCGCCTTCATTTGCCGCCCTCAGTTGATCCCGGCGGCGTCCTCGCTGGACATGATCAGGGCCTGCAGGTGGCGGTGCTCCGTTTTCTGCAGTTCGGGATCGTCCTTCAGCACGGCGGCGGCGGCGCGGCGGGCCTCCAAGACGAGCGGGCCGTCCTCGACAAGGCTGCCGAGGCGCAATCCTGGCAGGCCGGACTGTTTTTCGCCCAGGATTTCGCCGGGTCCGCGCAGTTTCAGGTCGTGCTCGGCGATGACGAAGCCGTCCCGCGTTTGCTCCATAAATTTCAGCCTCTCCATCGCCTCGTCATTTTCCTCCGGGCCGACGAGCACGCAATATGACGTGTGCTCGCCCCGCCCGATCCGCCCCCGCAGCTGGTGCAGCTGGGCCAGACCGAACCTCTCGGCGTTAAAGATGAGCATCAGGTTGGCATTCGGCACGTCCACGCCCACCTCGATGACCGTCGTGGCCACCAGCACCTTTGTTTTTGCCTCGCGGAAGGCGGCCATCACGCCGTCCTTTTCCTCCGGGCTCAGCCGCCCGTGCAGCAGGCCCATGGGCACGCCGGGCAGGCGCTTTTGCCAGTTTTTGTATTCGGTGGTGGCGGCTTTGGCCTCCAGTTTCTCGCTGTCCTCCACAAGCGGGTAGACGATGTAAACCTGCCTGCCTTTTTCCAGCTGCTGGCGGATGAAGGCGGCCACCTGCACGAGGTCCACCCCGGCGCGCACGGCGGTGGTGATCTTCCCCCGGTTGGCCGGCATTTCGTCCAGGATGGAGACATCCAGGTCCCCGTAGAGTGTGAGGGCCAGCGTGCGGGGGATGGGCGTGGCCGTCATGACCAGCACGTCCGGCGCGATGCCCCGGCTCACCAGACGTGCCCGCTGGGCCACGCCGAACTTGTGCTGCTCGTCGATCACCACGAGGCCCAGTTTTTCGAACGCCCCCTCCTCGAAAAGCAGCGCGTGCGTGCCGATGATGATCTGCGACGGACCGTCCTCCCCGCCGTGAAAAAGGGGCATCGCCGCGTCCTCCTTGCGCGATCCCGTGCGCAGGCCTATTCGCACGCCCAGCGGCTCCAGATGGCGGATGAAATTCAGGTAGTGCTGCTCCGCCAGGATCTGCGTCGGTGCCATGATGGCCGCCTGCGTGCCGGACTCCACCGCGATGAGCGCCGCCGCCAGTGCCACGAATGTCTTGCCCGAGCCCACATCCCCCTGGAGCAGGCGGTTCATCGGCTGGCCCGCCGCCATGTCCGCCCGCACCTCCGCGATGGACCGCTCCTGCGCCCCCGTGAGCGCGAAGGGCAGCGTGGCCTTCCACTTTTCCAGCAGCGTGCCCGGGGCCCGGTGCGCCTGCCCGGGGCGCGAGATCATCCCCTGGCGGCGCTTCAGCACATTCAGCTGCAGGGCAAAAAACTCCTCCAGCGCAAGGTGCCGCCGCGCCTCCTCATGCGCCTCCTGGCTGGCGGGAAAATGGATGTCCCGAAACGCCCGGATGCGCAGCGTCGGGTCCGTCCCCGGCAGGAGCGGCCGCACAGTGCCCGCGTCCAGCTCCGAGAGCGCCGCGTAGATCACCGCCCGCAGCGGCTTTTGCTGCAGCCCGTCGTGCAGCGGGTAGACTGGCACGATCCGCCCCATGTGCACGGACTCGTCCTCCGGCTTGTCCGGGTCGATGATCTCATAGTCCGGGTGGTCCATCGTCAGGCCCGCCCGCTTGCCCTTCACCTTCCCGTACATCACGATCTCCATCCCCGCAGCGAAGGACTTCGCCAGCCACGGCATGTTGAAGAACCGGCCAAACACCGGCGCCATCAGCCCGTTCGACGGGTCCGCCTCCACCCGGATCTCTACAAACTTCCGGTAGCCCATCTTCTTCACCCCCGCGTCCGTGATCCACCCGTGCAGGCACACCGGCTCCGCCCGCTCCTCCCGGGGAAAAGCCTCGAAGCGCCGCCTGTCCTCGTAGCGAAACGGGAAATGGTGCAGCAGGTCCGCCACGATGTTCAGTCCCGCCCGCGACAAGGCCGTGAGCATCCGTCCGGACACCCCGGGGATCTCGGCAATCTGGCTGGTCTGCGTCACTGGCATGGCGGCACGCACCCATGCGTGGCCCCGGCGCATTTGCCAGGGGGAAAAGTGGGGCCTCCCGGAAACCGGCACTGCGACCGGTGTGCGCGATGCTCGGGAGGTGGTGCCCTTATTTTTACGGCGGGGGGCTCGGCATGCCCCCGGTGCGGGAAATTCGCACTTTGCTGGTGGCGTTCGAGGTTATCGTGGCCGGTTTCTCGCAGGGCTGGGGGGGCCTGAGGGTGGAGCATCCGGCGAGGTTGAGGGGAAGCAGGAGGGAGAGGAGTCGGCGGAGCGGGCCGGGGGCGGGCGGGGGGCCGGGGATGGGGAGGCCGGCGGGGTCGACCTGCCAGGCGACGCAGACTTGTTTCCCGGCGCGGTGGTCTTTCATGAGGGCCTGGCGCTCGGGGGCGGTGAGGGCGCTGAGGTCGTGGACGTGGTGGCGACACTTTTCGCAGAAGCTGCGGGACTCCCCCTCCTGAAAGAGCTGATCGATCATGGGGCACTGCCTGGCAAGGCGCATGGGCGGGAGGGGACCAATAGGACCGATAGTGCGGAGGGGGTGGATAGGGCGGATAGGGAGGACGGCGCGGGTTGTCTATTTTGCGGGCCTGGTTTTTTGCCAGGCGATGGGGAGGAGGAAGGCGGCGGTGAAGAGGGTGGCGAGGACGCCGCACATGGCGCACCAGCCGAGGGAGGAGAGGCCGGCATTTCCGGAGAAGGCGAGGGAGCCGAAGCCGAGGCCGGTGCTGAGGCCGCAGTAGGCGAGGGCGCGCCCGAGGCCGGTGGAGGAGGCGGCGTCGGGGCCGTCGAGGCGGCGGAGGGAGTAGATCATGTGAATGGTGAAGTCGAGGCCGAGGCCGAGGCTGAGGGGGATGGCGGCGAGGGAAATAAAATTCCACGACTGGTGGAGCCACTGCATGGCGGCGAGGAGGAGGAGGGCGCTGAAGGCGAGGCTGGCAAGGGCGAGGAGGCGCTCGTGCCAGTTTTTAAAGACGAAGAAGAGGAGGATGAAGAGGACGGCGGCGGCGGGGAGGCAAACGCGGGTGGCCTCGCGCTGGAGGAGGGGTTCGAGTTTTTCGCCAAGGTAGGACCAGCCGGCGGGGTGGACGCCGGGGATTTTCTCGAGGGCGGCGACGAGGGGCTGGTCTGAGGGGCGGGCGCCGGTGGGGACGCGGAGGAAGCCGGCGGCGGTGGGGTGGCCGGGGTGGTTCTGGAGGAATTTGCCCAAGGTGCTGCGCAGGACGGAATCGGCGGGCCAGCGGGGCTGTGTGGTGGGGGGGGCGGCGGACCAGGCGGCCCAGAGGTCGAGGATGCGGGTGTCGAGGGCGAGGGCGGTGTCGTTGAACCCGGCGGTGGTGACGGCGGCGGTGAGGCGGGATTTTTCTGCGGCGAGGGCGGCGAGGGCGGGGCGGTTGGCGGTCTGGCGGTCGAGCTGGGGGATGAGTTCGACGGGGAGGAAGCTTTTTATTTCGCCGCCGGGGGTGGTGGAGGAGGACTGGGCGTTTTTGATTTCCGCGAGGGCGGCGGCGGCGGTGCGGGCGAGGGAGGCTTCGTCGGTGCCGGTGAGGATGAGGGGGAGCCACTCGCCGGTCTGGTCGGCGGGCTGAAGGCGGGCCTGGAGGGTCTCGAAGGCGGCGAAGGCGGGGCTGTTGGTGGGCCGCATGACGCTGGAGCCGCGGTGGACGGGGGGGAGGCCGCGCAGGGCGAGGGTGGTGGCGGCGGCGATGAGGAGGAAGAGGCCGAGGCAGGCGGGGGCGCGGGCGAGGAGGCCGGTGGCGGGCGGGGCGGCGGTGGCGGGGGGGCGGGCGTGGCTGGCGGAATTCCACCGCATGGCGAGGGGGAGGAAGCCGAAGAGCATGACGCCGGCGCCGATGAGGATGCCGAGGGCGGTGAGGATGCCGAGCTGGGAGATGCCGGGCAGGGCGCTAAGGCCGAGGGAGGCGAAGATGCAGGCGGTGGTGACGGCGCTCCAGAAGATGCCGGGGAGGACGCGGCGGAGGATGGCGCGGAATTTTTCCCGGGGGTGGTCGAGGGAGTCGTGCAGGCCGATGACGCCGAAGTCCTCGATCATGCCGGTGAGGATGGCGGCGAAGCCCATGGACATGACGTTGAGCGAACCGTAGAGGAGGCCGGCGACGCCAAGGGCGAGGAGATTCGCACAGAGGATGGCGGCCATGAGGAGGAGGAGGGGCTTGAGGGTGCGGTGGAGGAGCCAGAAGAGGAAGCCGACGATGAAGGTGATGCCGCCGATGGACTGCTTCATGTCGGACTCCATGCCGGTGGCGATCTCGGCGCGAAAGGCGGGCTCTCCGGTGAGGCCGAGGCGGACGGGGGCGAACTCGGGATGCTCGGCGCGCCAGGGGCCGTCGAGGTCGGCGCGGAGGGCGGTGAGCCAGGCGTGGGTCTCGCGGTAGCCGGGCGCGGGGTGGGCGGGATCGAGGTAAATGAGGCGGAAGGTGCCGTCGCCGCTGGAGAACTCGCTGGCACCGCCGCCGCTGCTCTGGAGGGCGGAGGGATCGAGCCCGGCCATGAGCATGGAGGTGAGGCCGAGGGGGTCGTAGGAGCCGAGGGCGATGTCCTGGCCGTCGGTGGAGGTGGCGAGCTTTTCGAGGAGGCGGTCCATTTCCCCGGTGATCTGGCCGGAGGAGAGGCGGCGGGTGAGGGCCTCGGTGCGGCCGGGGGGCGCATTCCACCAGGCGTAGGCGGCCATCTCGGCGAACTCCTGGGGATCGCTCTCCCAGGCGGGGCGGTGGCGGATGTGCTGGTAGAGGTCGGGTTGGCCGCTGAGGCGGGGGACGAGGGAGTCCACGGCGGCCTGGGCGAGGGCGGAGGTGGGGGCCTCGACGGTGATGATGAGTTCGTCGGCTTTCTGGAAGGCATCCCGCAGGAGGCGCGTGCCCTCCAGGCCGGGGAGGCCGCGGGGGAGGAGGTCGAGGATTTCCACCTGCCAGGAAAGGCGGGAGACGCCAACTGCCCCGAGGATGAGGGTGGCGAGGATGAGGAGGACGTGGAACCAGCGTGGCATGAGTGGAAAGCCCGAGTGCTCCACGCCACGGGGGCTGGTGTCAAGGAGGAGGTGGACTGCGGGGTTGTGGAAACGGCGGAACAGGCGCAGGATGTCCGCGCTCCGCTCCGGGGCACGAAAAACCCCAAGCCAACTTAAAAAATGAAACTTCCCTTCTTTCTCCTGACAATGACGTGTGCGCTGGCCCGTGGCGGCGAGTGGGTGAACATCTCTGACGCGGTGACGTCGGGGCTGAAGCCGGGCTACGCGGGGCCGACGGCTGGGGTGGCGGTGGACCGGAAGGACGGGGGAGTCTACATGGTGGTGAATGACCTGGGCCTGTGGCGGAGTGCGGACCACGGGGCGGCCTTCGCGCAATGCAGCGGGAAGGATGTGGGCGGGCGGGGGGAGACGGGCTGGGCGCTGCAGGCGGACCCGGCTGGGAAACGGCTGGCATGTTTCATGGTTTACGGGAACTGCGCGATGACGGTGGACGGCGGGGTGACGTGGTCGAAATGGACGACGTCGCACTTTGACTTTGGCTCGGTGGACTGGACGGACACGGGCCGTCGGCTGCTGGCGCTGCGCCACGAGAGCGGCGGGGTGCTGACGACGAGCGGGGACGCGGGCGCGACGTGGACGGACCTCCAGAAGGGGTTCAGCGGGTGCGGGGTGATCGACAAGAGCACGTTTCTGGCGACGAAGGAAAAGGAGGCGGGGATTTTCCGCAGCACGGATGCCGGGGCGACGTGGACGCAGGTGCATGCGGAGGCGCCGTGGGCGGCGGTGCCGGTGGTTTACGGCGGGGCGGTGTGGTGGGCGACGGGCCACGGGATCCTCGTCAGCCGGGACAAGGGGGCGACGTGGCAGCTGGCGGGAATGCCGGTGGAGGCGTCGTATGGGCCGCTTTTTGACACGACGGAGCACTTCACCGTGGCGGGGAAAGGCGGTTTTTTTGAAACCAGGGATGGGGGTCGGACGTGGGAAAAGGCGGCGCCGCTGCCGGACGGGTTTGTCGTGCACCGGACGGGGCCGTTTTATACGTGGGATCCAGCGGCGGACATTTTCTATGCCTCGGCGATGACGAAGCCTGCGATGAGATTCTCGCGCCGGTAGCGGCAGGAAAGGCGCTCAGACGGCGCTTTTGGGAAGTTTTTTTCGTACTTCCGGGCATGTGACGAAAATTTGTATTGGCAAACGATGGGCTTTCCGCCATGAATCCGCCCATGCTCTTGGATTATTTCTTCAAAGGTGGCCCGATCATGTGGCCGATCCTCATCTGCTCCCTGATCGCCATGACCACCGTGGTGGAGCGTGTGATGTTCATTTACAAGGAACGGAAGGGGCGGAACCCCGGCCGACGGCATGAGCTGATGCAGCAGATCGAGCAGGGGTATGAGCCGGAGCTGACGGAGCCGGACCTTTTTAATTCGGACCGGGTCATCCGGGTGCTGGCGCACGCGATGCCGCACCGGAACGTAGCACTGACCGAGAGCCTGCAAAATTCTTGTGCGGAGCAACTGGAGGATTACGAACGCGGGGTGGCGGTGCTGGACGGGGTCATCACGGTGGCTCCGCTGCTGGGACTGCTGGGAACGGTGACGGGGATGATCAAGGCCTTCGCCAGCATCGGCGGGGAGGAGCTTTCCTCGCCGGCGGGCATCACGGGCGGCATTGGCGAGGCGCTCATCGCCACGGCGTGCGGTCTGACCATCGCCATTCTCTGTCTTATTCCCTTCAACTATCTCGTCCGCCTGCAGGAAAAAGTGCGCCGGGAGCTGGAGGATGCGGCAACGCGTCTGGAGATCGCCGTGAAGGGCCAGGCCAGTGCCGCCACCACCATCTAACGCTCGCTGACGCATGAAAATGTCCACCGCCAGAGTCCGGAAGAAGGCCCGGATCGAGATCATTCCGTTGATCGACATCATTTTCTTCCTCCTCGCGACGTTCATTCTCGTCTCGATGGCGATGGTGAAGAACTTGGGCATGCTGGTGCAACTGCCGGGTGCGGCGACGGCCACGAAAATGGAGACGGTGAATGTGGCCGTGTCCGTGAACGCGGAAGGGCAGATTTATTTCAACAAGGAGGCGGTGGATCTGGCTGGCCTGGAGGAGCGGGTGAAAATGGCCAAGGGGAACAACATCGAGCTGGCGGTGGAGCTGCAGGGCGACAAGAACGCGCGGTATGAAATGGTGCTGGGCGTGTTTGACAAGCTGCGGAGGTTCGGTGTGAAGCAGGTGAGCATCAAGACCTCGCCCGTGGAGCGGGTGTGGGAGCCGGGCGCGGCCAAGTAGGCGGCGCGGCGGAGGCTGGGGCGGGCAAAATGGCGCGGGAACGGGTCCGGCGCTTGCCCGCAGGGCGGGGCGGTGGTATGGCGGACGGCTATGTCGAAGCCTGTACGTGTTCGTTTTGCTCCATCGCCCACCGGGTACCTCCACGTCGGGGGGGCCAGGACGGCGCTGTTCAACTGGTTGTTTGCCCGCCGCAACGGCGGCACGTTTGTCCTGCGGGTCGAGGACACGGACGCGGCGCGCAACACCCCGGAAGCGGTTGCGGCCATTCTGGACGGGATGCGCTGGCTGGGGCTGGACTGGGACGAGGGCCCGGAGGTGGGCGGGGAATACGGGCCGTACTACCAGAGCGAGCGCGGGGCCATTTACCAGAAGCACGCGGACCGGCTGGTGGCCTCGGGCCATGCGTACACGGATGAGTCCGGGGCGCTGCGGTTCCGGCTGCCGCGGCTGCCGATCGTGATGGATGACCAGGTGTGCGGCCGGATCGAGATCGACCGGAGCAGGGCGCAGAACCGTGACGGTGAGCCCGAGGCGGACATGACGCTGCGGCGGGCTGACGGCGGGTGGATCTTCCACTTTGTCAACGTAGTGGACGATCTGGAAATGGGGATCACGCACGTGATCCGGGGGGAGGACCACCTGATGAACACGCCGAAGCACATCGAGCTTTTCCAGGCGCTGGGGGCGGAGCCTCCGGTCTACGCGCACATTCCGCTCATCCTGAACATGGACGGGTCGAAGATGAGCAAGCGGGACCAGGGGGCGGAGCTGGGTCGCTACGCGCAGGAGGGCTTTGTGCCGGAAGCAGTGGTGAATTTCCTCTGCCTGCTGGGCTGGAGCCCGAAGGACGACCGCCAGGTGATGTCTGTGCAGGAGGTGATCCCGCTCTTTGACTGGGACCACCTGAACCGCTCGGCGGCCAAGTTTGACTATGAAAAGTGCCTGTGGCTGAACAGCCAGTATCTGGCGGCGGAAAACACGGAGGCGTTCACGGCGCGGGCAAAGGCGTGGCTGGGGCCGGTCGAGAATGTGCCGGCGGACAAGTTGGATGCGGCGATCGTGCTGCTGAAACCGAAGATCAAGCACCTGCCGGAGCTGCGGGAGCACTTTTCCATGCTCTTCGATGCTGCGGCTTCTGTCGAGGCGGAGGCGCGGGCGAAGGCGACGGCGAAACCGGAAACCAAAGCGGGCCTGGAGCGCGTGGCGGGGGATTTTGCCACCCTGGAGGTCTGGACGGCGGAAAGCCTGAAGGCCAGCGTGGAGTCGAGCGCGAAAGCACTGGGCGTGAAGCCCGGGGCGCTGCTTTTCCCGCTGCGGGTGGCCATCACGGGCCAGGGGCACGGGGCGGATCTGATGCCGGCGCTGGAATTGCTCGGACGTGAGGCGGTGCTGGCCCGGCTGGCGGCGCGGACGGCGCAGCTTTTTGGCTGATTTACTTCCTGATGCCCAAGAGGGCGAGCATCCTGCCGGTGCGGCCTTTTTCCCGCCGGTAGGAGTAGTACTGGTCCACCCCGGCTGCGGTGCAGATGCCGCAGTCGTGGACCTGCGCGCGGGGAACCCCGGCGTCGACGGCCTGCTGGACGATGGTGGTGGCGATGTCCACCTCGTACCATGGCGGGCGGATGCACGGCCCGAGCTGGACGATGAGATCGGCCGGCCGGCTGCCGAAATTTGAAGCCATGCACTCGATGGTGGCGGTCGTGATCCGCCCCTCCGTTCCCTTCCGCCCTGAGTGTGCGAGACCAATGACGCGCCGGGCCGGATCCACCACCCAGACGGGCCCGCAATCGGCAACGTGGATGCCCAGAAGGAGCCCCGGTGTGGCTGTGACGAGGGCGTCCACCCCGGGGGAGATGCCACCGCCAGTCTCCACGACGGCCACGCCCGGCCCGTGCACCTGCTCGGCGCGGCAGAGGGAGGCTGGGGAAAAGCCGAGTGCGGCGACGGCGGCCAAGTGCGACTCTTCCAGCCGTGAGAGCGTGGCGGCGCGGTCCTCCGTGATTTCCACCCCCGGCACGCGTCCGGTGAAGCCGTGTGCCAGCCAGGCGGTATGGCCGACAAGGGAGGGGAAATCAAGGATCTGTGCGGTGGGGGAGTCTTGGCTGGCCGGATTCATGTGCACTCTAATCCATGGCCGGCCTGTGCGCGGCTGCAAGCCGGGACAGTGGCGGCGGTAAATTTTCCGAGGTGCGAGAGCCGCCTCATTTCAGCGTTGGTCGGAGGTGAAAATCTTCATCTGTGAAGCCAATTATATGATTATAAACGGTTAAAATCAAAAATCTGGCGGGGAGTGCTGGAGATGTGGAATAGGTGGAAATTATGGAAAACGATAAAAAACGCAATAAATCATAAATAGGTGTTGATTTTCTCTCCATAAATACTAGAATTTCCGGAATCCTGAGGGCAAATGCCCACACCGACCCAGTCATCCCATGAAAAAGTCCACCACCACCATTTCCACTGCCTTAAGTGCCTGTGCACCAGGGAAGGCATCGCGCTGTCTTCTGACGCTGACGGCGCTACTGACGCTCTGGCAACCTGGCGCCTCCGCATCCGGCGGTGCCATGACCGGAGGACAGGATTTGCTGCAATCTTCGCCGCTTTACGAACGTGAAGCCATGAAGTTGAGGTCGCAAATGCCGCAAAAGTATGAATTTGCCAAGGCCCAGCTGAACGACGTTTTGCGCTTCCTCGCCGAGGATGCGGGAATCTCGTATTTCGGTCTGCCCGAGGGGCAGGACGGGATGGCGAAGCAGACTCTGGTGACCTTCAGCATGGTGGCGAGCCCGTTTTCGACGCTGGAGACGGTGGCCAACACGCACGGGGTTGCGCTGATTTACGACCAGGGGACTTGGTTCATGCGCCCGCTGGATGACAAGTCGCTGATCGCCCGCAATTATCAGATCAAGTACAACTCGCAGGAGTCTGTCACGAGTGTGGGCAGCGGGTTCGGCCCTGCCTCGAAGTCCCAGATGAGCGGAGGTGCCGGTGGCGGTGGCGGTGGCGGGGCGGCGAGTGGCGGAGCCTCGGGCGGTGGTGCCAGTGGCGGCGGTGCCTCGGGTGGAAACATCAGCCTGGATGGCGGGGATGTGCCTCACATTGCGGCGAATGCGGATGAGTTGACCGACGCCATCAAGGATCTCCTTGGCATTCCGACCAATGGTTTTGACGCGATGATCACCCGCGAGACGAACGTGGACCTGTTTGGCCGCGATCCGATGGCCACGCCGCAGCGGATGTATACGACGCCCGGTGAAAACGGCAGCAAACAAGCCGAATCCAAGCCGGTTGTCCTCTGGAACAGCGACAACAACTACCTCTTCGTGGTGGCGACACGTGCGCAGCACCAGATGATCGAGGAATACCTGAGCAAGGTGGACCGTCCGCAGCCGATGATCGCGGTGGAGACGAAGTTCTTCGAATCCACGAAGGATCCCCGCAAGGAAATGGGTGTGGACTGGTCTGGAACTCTGTCTGACATCAACGTCGGACTCAGCCAGGACGGCTCGACCGGCGGTGGTTTCCAGACGCCTCCTTTTGACCTGAACAAGTCGCTCTCCAACATCCTGCTTCCGCAGACGGCCATCTTGAGCGCCACTGATGTCAGTGCCCGCATTCGCTTCCTGCTGAACGATTCTGAGACAACCAACGTGAGCTACCCTCGTGTGGTGACCCTTAACAACCGTGAAGTGGTCATCCGCAATGTGGTGAACCAGCCGGTGCTGGCCTCCAGCTCTGCAACCTCGCCCGGCCTTGGTGCGACGACTACGCAGACGGTGCAGTATCTGCCCATCGGCACGACGATCAACCTGCTGCCGAAGCGCCAGGGCGACGGAACGGTCAAGCTGACTCTCTCCATCGTGGTTTCCACCATCACCGGATACGAGCCCATCGGCGGAGCCCGCTACCCGAAGGCCAGCAGCCGGATGTATACCGCGCCGTTGCAGGTCAAGTCCGGCTACACAGTCGCCATTGCCGGTCTGGATGAAGCCTCTGATTCTCGCGACAGCGTGGGAGTCCCCCTCCTGAGCAGCATCCCGCTCGTGGGAAATCTCTTCAAAGACCTCCGCCGCGAGCGCCACAAGAAGAACCTCATGATCTGGATCACCCCGACGGTGCTTGAACCCGAGACCGACGGACTGGGCGACAAGCTCATCTCCGAACTGCCCAACAAGCACTCCGACCCGGTGCGTCAATCGCCCCGCATCTACTCCGACGGTTCGCTGGAAGGCGGCCCTGCCAAGCTCGGCGATGCCATCCTCTGGGCGGACCGCGAGCAGCGCCTGATCGAGCGGATCATCCTCGAAGCCCGCAACACGAATGACACGAAGGGCGAAGTGTTCCGCCTGCGCAAGGTGTGCAAGACGCTCCTCGACTACATCACCCGCCTGAAGCTTCAGGATCCCGGCCATGCCGAGAGTTACGAGATGCATGAAATGAAGCTGCGCGACGTTCAATCCCGGGCCATGAAACTCTACTGCAAGGACTGGCAAAACAGCTTCTCTGATTTCCTCGGCCGCTAGGAGCCGGGACCACCATCAAAACGCAAGGGCGGCACTCGAAAGGGTGCCGCCCTTTTTTCGTGCGCCGCGTCGGCCCTCCGGTTTCCCCCTAAGACGGAGCGCGGTTTGACGGGGGGGCGGTTGGCGGCTTTCATCACCGCGTCCAGGATTCCCTGATTCCCACCCAATTCCCGTTTTCCCAACACCCGATGAAAAAAAAGCACAGCCTTCCAATCCTGCTCGCCCTCGCGGCAGCATCCCTCCAGGCGGCGCCGCCGGAGAAACTTGAACTGGCCAAGGGCGACCACGTCGCCATCGTTGGCAACACGCTGCCCGACCGCATGCAACACTTCGGCTGGCTGGAGGCCATGATCCTGAAGTCAAATGCAGACAAGGATCTGACGGTGCGGAACCTTTCCTTCGCCACGGACGAGCTGACCGTGCGCCAGCGGCCGGATGGATTTGGCTCGCCCGACCAGTGGCTGGAAAAGGTGAAGGCGGACGTGATCCTCGCCTACTGGGGGTTCAACGAATCCTTCAAGGGGCAGGAGGGGCTGGCGAAGTTCAAGGCCGACCTGGACAAGTACCTCAAGGACACGAAGGGCAAAAACTACAGCGGCAAGGGCAACCCGCGCATCGTGCTGTTTTCCCCCATCGCTGCGGAAAATCTGAAGGACGGCAACCACAACGACGGCGCGGCGACCAACGAGCGGCTGCGCTACTATGTGGACGCCATGGCCGAAGTGGCGAAGGCGAACGACGTGCAGTTTGTCGATCTCTACGGACCCAGCCAGCGTCTTTACGCGGCGGCGCAGGCTCCGCTCACCTTCAATAGCATTCACATGAAGGATGAGGGCGACAGGCTGCTGGCGCCCGTGCAGTACAAGGCGCTCTTCGGCGCGGACGGCCCGGCGGCGGATGACCCGGCGGTGAAAAAAATCCGACAGGCGGTGCTGGAGAAAAATGAGATGTGGCACAGCCGCTACCGCACCGTGGACGGCTACAATGTCTACGGCGGCCGGTCATCGCTTTCGTACAATGGCATCACGAATTTCAAAGTGATGCAGGAGGAAATGTCCGTGCGCGACGTGATGACGGCCAACCGGGACAAAAAAGTCTGGGCCGTGGCGAAGGGGGCTGATCCTGCAGCGGTGAAGGTGGACGACAGCAATGCGCCGCCGGTGACCGAGGTGCCGACGAACAAGCCTGACGCGAAGCCTTTCCTCGACCCCGAGGAGGCGATCAAGCACATGACCGTGCCCAAGGGGGTGAAGGTGCAGCTTTTCGCCAGTGAGAAGGAGTTCCCCGAGCTGGTGAACCCCGTGCAAATGGCGTGGGACACGAAGGGCCGGCTCTGGGTTTCCGCCTGGCTGAACTACCCGGAGCGCACGCCCTGGAGCAAGGAAGGGGACAAGCTGCTTGTCCTCGAAGACACCAACAACGACGGCAAGGCTGACAAGTGCACGACGTTCATTGGCGGGCTGAACTGCCCGACCGGCTTCCAGTTTTACAAGGACGGCGTGCTCGTCATGGAGTCGCCGGACCTCTGGTTCGTCCGCGACACGGACGGCGATGGGCGGGGCGACACCAAGGAGCGCGTGCTCAGCGGCCTTTGCGCCTCGGATTCCCACCACGAGACCAACTCGATGTGCTACGAGCCCGGCGGCGCGATCTACTGCAGCGACGGCGTCTTTCACCGCACGCAGGTGGAAACCCCGGAAGGCCCCGTGCGCAACGTGGACGGCTGCATCTACCGCTACGAGCCGCGCACCGCGAAGTTCGAGCGCTACATGGCCTACGGATTCGCCAATCCGCACGGCCGCGTCTTTGACTACTGGGGCAACGACTACATCACCGACGCCACCGGCAACGAAAACTACTGGGGCCCGGCCTCCAGCGGTTTCCTCGACGAGCCGAACAAGCACCCCGGCGTGAAGCCATGGTGGAACCGCCCCTCCCGTCCGTGCCCCGGCACGAACATCCTCAGCAGCCGCGCCTGGCCCGCCGAGTTTCAGGGAAATTTCCTCAACACAAACGTCATCTCCCTCCAGGCCATCTTCCGCGCGAAGATCAGCGAGGACGGAGCCGGCATGAAGGGCGAGACCCTGGAGCATCTCGTCATCTCGGACGACCCGAACTTCCGCCCCTCCGGCGTGAGCGTGGCACCGGACGGCTCGGTTTATTTCATGGACTGGTCGAACGCCATCATCGGCCACATGCAGCACCACCTGCGCGACCCGAACCGCGACCACCTGCACGGCCGCGTCTACCGCATGACGCATGAAAACGGGAAGCTGCTGACGCCGGTAAAGATCGACGGCCAGCCGATCCCCGCCCTGCTGGAGGCGCTGAAGACGCCCGAGGACGAAGTGCGCCGCCGTGCCAAGATCGAACTCGACAAGCGCCCGACTCCGGAAGTCATCGCCGCCACGAAGGCGTGGGTGGCTGCGCTGGACAAGAGCGACAAGGAATACGAGCACCACCGGCTGGAGGGCCTCTGGGTCCACCAATGGCACAATGTGGTCGACGCGGATCTGCTGAAGGCCGTGCTCGCCTCCCCCGAGCCCCGCGCCCGCGCCCAGGCTGTGCGCGTCCTCTGCTACTGGCGCGACCGCGTGCCTGGCGCCCTGGCCCTGCTGAAAACAGCCGCCGCGGATGACGCCCCGCGCGTCCGCATCGAGGCCGTGCGTGCCTGCTCCTTCTTCCGCCAGTGGGAGGCTGCGGATGCCGCCCTGGTCGCGCTCGCGAAGCCGACCGACTACTGGCTCGACTACACCATGAAGGAAACCATGCGCCAGCTGGAGCAGTGGTGGAAGCCCGCCGTCTCCGAAGGCAAGCCGCTCGGTGCGGGAAATGGTGCCGCCATCAACTACGTGCTCGGCAGCGTGAGCACGGCCGACCTGGGCAGGCTGCCCAAGGGCCCCGCCGTCTACACTGCGCTCATGACCCGCCCCGGCGTGCCCGAAGCCGACCGCCTCGGCGCCCTTGCCGCCCTCAGTGAGTCCAGCCACACCTCCGCCACCGCCACATTGCTCGGCATCCTCCAGTCCATCGCTGGAAATGGTGGAAAGACCGTGGAAGACCTCAGCCGCATCCTCGTCCGCCAGCCGGCGGCGGATTTGAAAGCCTCCGGCGCCGTGCTGGAAAAGCTGGCCGCCAGCGGCCCGACCGCCCTGCGCCAGGCCGCCCGCGCCGCCCTCATCACCGCCTCGGGCAGCATCGACGCCGCGTGGATGGAAGCCGTCAAGTCACCCGCAGCGCTCACGGATTTCCTGAGCGCCGTGCCCTCCATCAGCGACCCGGTGCTCCGCGCCACCGCCTTCCAGAAGGCCCTGCCCGTGCTCGGCCCGCTGCCTGCCCAGATCCAGTCCCAGCTGGACGGGGCGAAGGCCCCGGTGGCCCGGTTCGTCCGCATCGAGCTGCCGCGCAGGGGCACCCTCACCCTGGCCGAGGTCCAGGTCATGTCCGACGGGAAAAACATCGCCCCCTCCGGCACCGCCACCCAGAAAAACGTCGGCGCCAGCGGCGAGGCGAAGCGCGCCATCGACGGCAACACCAGCCCCAGCTATAGCGACAACGGCGCCACCCACACCGAGGAGAACACCGACAATCCTTGGTGGGAACTCGACCTTGGCTCCGAGAAACCCGTCGAGTCACTCGTCGTGTGGAACCGCGGCGATGGCGATCTGGGCAGGCGCCTGGAGGGCTTCACCCTCACCCTGCTCGACGGATCAAAGCGTGCCACCTTCCAGAAGGCCGGCCTGCCCGCGCCCGAGGGCCATGCTGAAATCAAAGCCGGCAGCGATGCCGCCGGAGCCCTGCGCCGCGCCGCCATCTCCGCCGCCGTGGCCACTTCTGCGGCGGAACCCGGCAAGGTTTTTTCCGCCCTCGCCGCCCTCATCCAAAAGGCCGACCAGCGCCAGGCCGCCGCCTCCTCCCTCATGAAGCTGCCGCGCACCGCTTGGGACAAGGCCCTCGCCGCGCCCACCATCGGGGCCCTCGTCAATTGGGCAAAGACGGTCGCCGTCGCCGACCGTACAAGCCAGGAGTTCGTGGAGACCATCCAGGTCGCCTCCGAACTCGCCGGACTCCTGCCCGCCACCGAGGCCGGCACCGTGCGCAAAACCCTGCGCGACATGAGCGTCGCAGTCTCCGTCGTCAAGACCGTGCGGGAGCAGATGCGCTACGACACCCCGCGCCTCGTCGTCGAGGCGGGCAAGCCGTTTGAGATAATCTTCGAAAACGACGACGCCATGCCCCACAACCTAGTCGTCGTGAAACCCGGCAGCCACATGGAGGTCAGCACCGCCGCCCTCACCATGAATCCGATGGCCAAGGATGGCCGCGGCCGCATCTACATCCCGGGCGGTGACAAGGTGCTGGACGGAACAAAAATGATCGATCCCGGCGAGCGCGACACCCTCAAGCTGACCGCCCCCGCCGGCGAGGCTGAATACGAGTTCGTCTGCACCTTCCCCGGCCACGGCGCCATCATGTGGGGCCGTCTGGTCGTGACGAAGGACATCGACGCCTACCTCCAGGCCCACCCCGTCGCCCAGCCCACCAGCCCCCTCGGCGCCACCCCGCCCGAGGCCGGGAAATAAGCCAGGCCGCCGGGTGATTCCGCCCGCTGCTTTTTTCAGCCAGAGCCCCGTCCCGCCGCACTCCGGTGGGACGGGGCTTTTTTTGGCTGGAAAAAGTGGGGCGGGTCTTGCCTACGGCCAACCCGCCTCCGTGCCCCGGCTTGCGGGGCGCAGGGGCCCGGCGGGGCGCGCGGGTCAACCGCGAATGGACGCCAAGAGACGCCAAGAGACGCGAATAAAAGCGAATCAAGCAGGGGGAAATGGGGGCGGGGGAAAGCGGTGGCCTGTTTGGGGATCGGCGGAGCGATAGGACGTGAGTTGGCTGGTCCAAGGTGAGGACAGGCGGGGAGGGCAGTGCGGTTTGGTCTTCCATGAAGTGCCATCCACCACGCAATGAGCCGCCAGCCTGCTCCGGGGTGCGGTCAAGCGTCAGGCGCGGAAGGCGGAGTAGATGGACGCGACGCCGAAGCTGAGCGGCTCCTGGGTGACATCGCGAAAGCCCCGGGCGGCGATGAGGTCGCACATCGCGGCGCCGGAGGGGAATTTTTCGATGCTGCCGCCGAGGTATTCGTAGGCCTGGCGCTGCCCGGTCAGCCAGCCTGCCACCATGGGGAGGATGTAGTGAAGGTAGAAGCGGTAGGGGAGGCGCAGGATGTTTTCCGGCAGGGAAAAGTCGAGCACGAGGAGGCGTCCGCCGGGTTTCAAGACGCGGCGCATTTCCTGCACGGCTTTCGGATAGTCGGCCATGTTCCGCAGGCCAAATCCGATGGTTACGAGGTCGAAAGTCTGGTCCTCGAAGGGCATCGCCATTCCGTCGGCGACGAGGGTGTCCGTCAGCCCGCGCTTCCGGGCGTGCTCCAGCATGGGCTCGCAGAAATCCGCTGCCGTGAGGTGGGCTCCGGGGCAGGTTTCCAGCACGGCCACGGCCAAGTCCCCGCTGCCGGTGGCGAGATCCAGGATGCGCTGCGGTTTGTCATCAGCCGCCAGCCGGGCCACCCGCCGCCGCCATAGCACGTCAATGCCAAGGCTGAGCACATGGTTGGTCAGGACATAGCGCGGGGCGATGTCCGAGAAAGCTTGTTGTACAAACGCTGGATCCTGCATGGCGTTGATTACGCGACAAAAGAAAACCCGGATGGTGACATCCGGGTTTTTTTTCGAGACCATTCTTTCAAACGGCCTGCTGCTGTTCCGAGATGGTACTCTGGAGAGGACTCGAACCTCCACAGGTTACCCCATATGATCCTGAGTCATACGCGTCTACCAATTCCGCCACCAGAGCATCTCGGTTCCCCGCGAAGGGGAGTAAAGCAATACACCGGGCCTGGAACTCCTCAAGTGGAAAATGCCATTCTCCTGTTTTTCTTTTTTTGATGGCGGCCCGTGCGCTGCTGGAGCGCCTCCCCATCGCACGCCTGCATCGGGCGCAATTTTCCTGCGTTTGCCTAGCACCATGGCGAGAAGCAAATGTGCAATTATTCGCAAATGTGGATAGTAAGAATTGTGGTAAAAAGTGTTGATAAAATCCATAACAACAGGTAATATGTGGAACAATTTGGTTTTTTTAACGCAAAGTGCCCTCTGGAACAGAGGCATCTTCCGAAGTTTGTGTATTGAGATTCAGGTGTTTTTGCCGACTCTTGGTGAACTCCACCGGGGAGGGGACAGCAGGATTTCACTGGAATACAGACTCGGGCACATCTTGGAAATCCTGCTCCGTCGTTCTGTTGAACGCAATCAACCTCTTTACTCAGCGTCGATTCAATTTAATTCACCCTCTCATCCATGAAGAAAATCTGCACCAAATCTCCCTTTTTGCTGCTCGGGCTGCTTGCGGTCCTGCTGCCATCCCGTGCCAAGGCGATCACGATCAACTGGAACAGTGATGTTCTTTCGTTTTTTCTCGAGCAGGATGGTGTGACTGATCTAGCGGCGGACGGAGATTTTACTTTTGATCTGGGAACATTCGGACTGGACTCCCAAGGGCAGGTTTTTGTGCCGACGGCGGCCAATTACTCCGAGTGGTCGACGAAGTTCAGGTCCTTCGACAAGGCCACGGCGGCGAACGGCAAGTTTGAACCCGGAACCTATACCGAGCCCGGCCACGTCTACGATGGCGGCTATTTCGGGAGCAGCATCGACCTCACCAGCAATACCGCCTCAACCGAACTGGGCAGGCAGGCCTACCTCTGGGTCTACAACACGAAGGCGCTGAGCCCGACCACGCAGTGGGCGCTCCTGACCGGCAATGACTGGACGATTCCCGTCGCCCCAGGCAGCCAGCAGACGCCCCCGCTGGACTGGGTGGTGCAGAATGGCGGTCTGGCCACTTACAACATCGTGTGGGGTGGTGTGGACAGTGTTCAGGGGACTGACCCAGGCGTTTACACGAACCCCACGGAGCCTTTCACGATTCAGCTTCATGCGCTCCCGTCCATGCCCGTTCCCGAGCCCATGTCGTTTGCGCTGCTCGCGGCCGGTGTGGCGCTGATTCTGCGCCGCCGTCGTTCGGCTTGAACCGAAAGGCGGTTCTTCGAGCCGCACTGCGTCAGACCCGGAGGAAAATCCTGCGCTGGTGGAGAAACCAGGCGATCAGGACGGAGATGCCGACCACGCAGGAAGCCAGCCAGACCTCGGCCCATGAGCCGAAGCCGGCCGCCACCGGACCTCCGGCCAGCCGTTTTGCGATGGTTGTGTAGGCGAGGAGCCCGTGGGTCAGGTAGAGGGTGATCGGGTTCATGCCGACCCAGACGAAGGGAGCTGGCCAGCGTTTCCAGCCGCGGACGTCGACCATCCAGTAGAACAGGCCGAGCAGGCACGCGCTGTAGCCGCCGGCGACAAGGACGAAGGAGGAGGTCCACAGTTTTTTCACCACCGGAAACTGGAGGTGCCAGAGCCAGCCGGCGCAGGCGAGCACCAGACCGGCGATAAGCAGTCCAGCTGCTTTTTGCAGCGGGGGGCGTCCCTCCGCCCGCAGCCATTCACCCGCGCCGATGCCCAGGAGGCAGGTGGCGATGGCGGGCAGGGTGCTGAGCAGGCCCTCGGGGTCGTGGGTTCCATCATGGCGGCGTCCGGGGAGAAAATGCAGGTCCAGCCAGTTGGCCAGGTTGTGCCCCTCGGCGAAGTCACCGCTGCCAAATCCCGGCACCGGCACGAACGTCATCAGAGCCCAGTAACCAGCCAGCAGGCTTGCGCAGAGGAGCCAGCGCGAGTTCGGCTTCAACAGAAGAAACGCCAGGCCGCCGCCGAAACCCGCCAGCGAGATTCGCTGAAGCACCCCGAGCCACCTGATTCCGTCGATCCCTTTCGCGATCCCTCCATTGTAGAAGACTCCGAGAAGAAAGAGAATCAGGCAGCGGACGGCCAGTTTTTTCAGCGCACCGGCTTTTCCGTGCTCGCGTTCAGCCTTGGTGAGCGAGAACACTGTGGAAACCCCGGCGATGAAGACAAACATGGGAAACACGAGATCCAGCCAGTGAAACCCAGCCCATGGCACGTGGTCGAGCTGTTCCCCAAAGAACTGAGCCCATGGGGCCTGGCTGGCTTTGGCCAGCGCCGCGCCGACTTCCTCCAGGCCCATGATCCAGATCATGTCAAAGCCCCGCAGGGCATCGAGGGAAAGCAGTCGTGCGCCGGCGGTGGTGGCGGGCGTGGGAACGGTGGGTGAGGCCATGCGCCGAGCATAGGAGAAACCAGGCGGCTGGCAAGCATTTCGAAATCAACTTGCTCCCGCCTTGAAAAAAAACCTTGCCGAAATCTTGGTTTTCCTTAACATTCCAAACAGATGCAAAAAATAATAAATACTGTGCTGGTCTCCGCCGCTGCCGTGTCCTCACTGGTGGCTGGAGAATTGAGTGTTCCGGCTTCGGCAGGGAAAACGCCGCTCGCGGCTCCCACCGTTGAAAAACCGTACGAAGCGGGCCGTGGCTTGCTGACGGCTCAAGGGCCCACGGGCATGTTCATCAACCCGACTTCGGCCACCCTGCCGGCTGGTGCCTTCACGGCCCAGTATTGCTTCTTTCTCCCTGAGAATGACAGCAGCCCGTGGGCGCACGGCTACATGGCGGCCTACGGCATCACGGACTGGGCGGAACTGGGCCTGATCGGGCTCTACGTGGACAAGCCCGGTGAAGATCCCTTTGCCACCGGTCCGTTTGCGCGGATCCGGCTGCTCAAGGATGAGGGGTGGATGCCCCAGTTTTCTATCGGGGGCTACACGCGTTTCGGTGACGAGGCGGCTGAGGCTCGCGGCGTTTTCGGTGCCTTTTACAAGCGCCTGCCCATCGACGAGGAGGGGTTCGTGAAGTCCATCGGCTTCCACACCGGTGTTCGGCAGAACTGGGACCAGGGGCCGGACCCGTTCCACGTTTACGGCGGCATTGAAATCCAGCTGCCCTACCGTTTTTACCTCGTGGGTGAAGTCTCCAGCCGCTACGACGACACGGAGGCTGAAGTGCCCTATTCATTCGGTGTGCAGTGGCGTGCGGGTGGCATCAACGTCTCCGTCGCCGGCATCCAGAACGGAAACCTCGACAAACCCGGGTTCTTTTTTGGCATAGGGAGCCAGTTGAGCTTCTGATTTAACGCCCTTCCGGGCCAGTCCACCTTCGAAAACGGCGGCTTCTGATTTTCCAGGAACCGCCGTTTTTCGTGCCAGATCAAACGACCAGACTACACCTTCCGTCATGCGCCCGATCCTTCCCGCCACTGTCGCCCTGTTGATTCCCGCCCTGTTTTGCACGGGCTGTGGTGCCATTGATGTGTCGGCAAAAACGGAGGGCACCGGCATTCAGATCATCGGGGCCATCAGAGTGCTGATGCAATACAAGGCGAGCCAGAACCAGGTGGTGATTGCGGAGGCCAGGGCCAGGCGGGCTTACGTGGAGGTAGCGATGAAGCCGGCCTTTGAGGAGCGGGCGAAGAAGCTGCGGAAGACGGCGGCTTCCCGGCCGATGTCTCCGAGAAAGCCCTCCGGTGGCGTGGCTGCGGACCGGACGCCGGAGCCTCCGGATCCCTCCGCCCAGGCCAGGGCTGAGCTGGCCGCTCTGGCTGCGTCATTCCGCAGCGCCG
>JANOAS010000341.1:0-7780 GCA_031411255.1 bacterium | reverse complement strand
ACGGGCGCTGCAGCCTCCGGGATTGACGATCTGGATGCGGTAGCGGGCGCCGGTGGCGGGGTGGCGGTAGTCGAGGGTGACGCGGGGCCAGTCGTCAGGCAGGCAGGGCTGGAGGACGAGGGTGTGGCCGGCCTCGATGCGCAGGCCGAGGATGGACTCCACGGCGGTACGGAAGGCCCAACCGGCGGAACCGGTGTACCACGTCCACCCGCCGCGGCCGATGTGCGGGGCGGCACCGTAGACATCGGCGGCGATGACGTAGGGCTCGACCTTGTACCGGTCGATGGACTCCTGATCCCGCGTGTGCCAGACGGGGCTGAGCCGGGCCATGAGCGCGGCGGCCAGGTCGCGCCGGCCGAGTTTCGCCATGGCGCGTACGACCCAGCACGAGGCGTGGGTGTACTGGCCGCCATTCTCGCGCACGCCGGCCACGTAGCCCTTGATGTAGCCCGGGTCCTCCGGCGTGGTGACAAAGGGCGGCGTGAGCAGGCGGATGAGGCCTTCATCGAGATTGATGAGATGCTTTTCCGCCTCCGCCATGGCGGCGCGGGCACGATCCGGGCGGGCGGCGCCGCTTAGCACGGACCACGCCTGCACGAGCCCGTCTATGCGGCACTCGTCCGCAGCTGCGGTGCCGAGAATGGTGCCGTCATCGTAGAAGGCGCGGCGGTACCAGGCACCGTCCCAGCCGTCGGCATCCAGCGCGGTGCTGAGTGCGGTCTGGTGCGCGGCGTAGCGGTCTGCCCGCGTCTCGTCGCCACGCTGGCGGGCCAGCGGGATGAACTCACCCAGGATCTGGTGCAGGAAAAAGCCGAGCCACACGCTCTCGCCCAGGCCGCCGCGGCCGACGCGGTTCATGCCGTCATTCCAGTCGCCCGTGCCCATGAGCGGCAGGCCGTGCGCCCCAGTGGCCAGGGAGTGGTCGATGGCGCGGCAGCAGTGCTCGTAGAGGCTGGCGGATTCCCCGCTGACGCCGGGCTTCAGGTAGTTTTCCTCCTCGCCGGGGTGCAGCACCGGAGCGGCGAGAAAGGGCTCGACCGCCTCCAGCACGGCGGCGTCCCCCGTGGCGCGCACGTAGTCCGCCGTGATGAAGGGCAGCCACAGCAGGTCGTCAGAAAAGCGCGTGCGCACGCCGCGGCCGATGGGCGGCTCGTGCCACCAGTGGAGCACGTCGCCTTCGGTGAATTGATGCCGCGCGTGGAGCAGGATCTGCCGCCGCGTCAGCTCCGGCCAGAGCAGCGTCAGGTTTCCCGCGTCCTGGAGCTGGTCGCGGAAGCCAAACGCGCCGCTCGACTGGTAGAAGGCTGTGCGCCCCCAGATGCGGCACGACAGCGCTTGGTAGGCCAGCCAGCCATTCACCATGAGATCGATCTCACGGCACGGCGTCTGCACGCGCAGCGCGCCGAGCCCCTCGCGCCAGAAGGCCTGCACCTCCGCCAGCGCCCGCTCCATGACGGCGATGCTCTGGTAGCGCGCGATCAATGCCCCCAGCTCCGCCTCCCCGACCGCCTCGCCCAGCACCAGGCCGCACGTCACCGTCTGTCCGGGCTCCAGCGTGAAGCCCCAGCGCCGCGCGAAACAGGGATCCGGCGTGTCACCGGTCGTCGCGGCCAGCTCCGCCTCGTGCAGGGCCCGCGGATTTCTCGTACTGCCGAGCGGGCCGAGAAAAGCCGCGCGGTCCCGTGCCACGGCCGCGCTGGTGAGGGTCGCGCCCTCGATGATGCCGAACTGAAACACCGTGCTCCCGCCAAACTCCGCGCTCTGCGCGTTCTGCGCCAGCAGCACGCCCGCCGCGTCCGCCCAGGTGTGCACCGTGCCCGCCGGTGGCGGCAGCGTGCCCAGCACCAGCCGGTGGTAGCTGAAAAGTGAGAGCCGTCGCGGTGCGGGGCCGTCATTCGTGATCTGGAGCAGGACCAGCTTCACCGGGTCCTCACGCGGGACGAAGACCGTCGTCCGGTGCCGCAGCTGGTGTGCCTGCATCGTCCACCTGGAGCAGCCGAAGCCATGCGTGGCCTGGTATTCCGCCGCCGCCGGGCACGGGCCGGGCAGGGGCGACCAAAAGGCGCCGCCCGCTTCATCGCGCAGGTAGAGCGCCTCGTCGTGCGGGTCGGAGACCGGATCGTTTGACCACGGGGTGATCCGGTTCGCCTGGCTGTTCCGGCTCCACGTGCAGCCCGCGCCGCGCTCGCTGACGAGGCAGCCGAACCGTTCGTTCGCCATCACGTTGCACCACGGCATCGGCGGCAGGGCGTGCGTCAGGCCGGTCCACGGCAGCGTGGTGGTGAACTCCGAGCCGTCCTCGCTGAAGGCCCCCGTGGCGTGGATCGCAGGCGCCTTCGCGCTGGAAAACGAGGGCCGCGCCGCGTGACGGTGCGGGGTGTGGCGGGTGACGAGCGCATTCACCGCACCGTGGTCCGCCGTCGCGCCCAGGAGAAAGGTGAGCGTGCGGGATTCACCCGGGGCGAGGTCGATGACCGTGCGCAGGCTGAAGAGCGGGTCGAGCACATTGCCCACCGTCCCCTTCATGGCGAAGGCCGGGTGCGCCAGATCATTCCCGCGCCCGATGAAATGCAGGCGGTCTGTTTCCCACGCCGTCACCGCCGCGCCGTCCAGCGCGTGAAAGAGGGCCGGCCACGCCTCCCCATGGCTGCGGGGGCGGCGCGTGGCCACCAGCACGCCCGGCTCTCCGCGCCATTCCGTCTGGACAAACAATTTTGAAAACGCCGGATGCCCGAGATCGCCCATCGGGTGGGCCAGCGCGACCTCGATGCAGCTCGTCACCTCGATCCGGCGCGCGTGGTTCGTCGTGTTGTGAAGCGTCACCGCGCGCCGCTCGACGTCGTCCTTTTCATCCACGCTCACCGCCATCGTGCAGGCGATGCCGTGGTCCTGCCGCTGGATGACGAGCCGGCCTGGTTCGGATTTCACCTCGTAGCGGTCCGGTGCGGCCAGCGCCGGCTGGCGGCCTGCGGACCAGAGCGCGCGGCTTTCCGTGTCCCGCAGGTAAATGAAGAAGCCGTGCGCATCCGCCACCGGGTCATCCGGCCAGCGGTTGAGTGCGATCCATTCGTAGAAGGAGCCGCCGCCGCCCGCAGGGGAGAGCTTCACGCGGTAGCGGCCGTTGGTCAGTTCAGGGAGCGGGGTGGGGTCAGAGGGCATGGGTGGTGAGGGAAAGAGTGACGCCAGTCTGGCACAGGGTGACGGAGCCGGCGTCGAACTCCACGCGGCAGCCGCGCGGGGCCTTCACCGCCCTGATGCGCCCGGCCACCGGCGGCCGGAGCACGATGCCGCCGGGGGGCATTTCAAAGGTCCCGCCCAGGGTGAACTCGAGCGTCGTCTCGTCCACCCGGCGCAGCGTGTAGTCCAGCCGGCCGTGGCGCGTGGGCAGGTCCCGCACGCGCACACCGGCGCCACCCAGCCACTCCGGGGCCAGCCCGGCACCCAGCACCAGGCTGCTGGTGGATTCGCTCTCGTAAACAAAGAGGCTCTGCACGGCCAGGACGTACTCCGCGCCGATCCACGTGTGCGGTACATCGCCGATGTGGCCCGGCGCAGAGGGGTCGTGCCACGCGATCTCCGGCCACTGGTGCCACGCAGGCGGGTGCGCCTGGCCGAGGAAAAACCGCAGCAGCTCCAGCGCGGCCTCCCGTCGTCCCAGCCGCACCAGTGCGCCGATGATCCGGATCTCATACGGCGTGTAGTTTGCCCACGGCAGCTCCCCGCTGCGCTTCTTCCGCCAGTCGGCCAGGTATTGGTCAAAGGTCCTGGAAACCGCCTCCGCATTGAGCTGCGGCGGCGCGTCCAGGATCATGATGGCATTGGCCGTGGCCGTGGGGTCAAAGTCCGCCCACTCCACCGAGGCTGGCAGCGTCGCCAGCTGCTTCTCCCGCCGCACCTGCTCGATGGAGGCAAAGAGCCCGGCCTCCAGTTTCCCCGCCAGCGCCTGCCAGCGGGCCGCCTCTTTTTTATGCCCCAGCGTGCAGGCCAGTGCCGCCGCATCGCGCAGGCCGCGCAGCGCCCAGAAGTCGTCCCAGTACGAGTGAACCGGCTGCGCCAGGTAGCCCTCGTGGCTGACGGAAATGGGGAGCAGCCCGTCCGGCTCCAGGACGCCCTCGATGAACGCCGCCACCCGCTTCAGCCCCGGCCAGCGCTGCGCCAGCCAGCGCGTGTCCCGCGTGAAGGCGAAGGCGTCCGCGATGAGCGCCAGCCACTGGCCGTGGCTGTCGTGCTCCACCAGCCAGTCCGGCCCGTCCCGGTCCACACAGCACGGGACAAAGCCGTCCGCCCGCAGGTGCGGCTCATACCAGGCGATGAATTCGAGCACCTCCGCCGTGCAGCCCATCCGCAGCAGGGCGGCGCTCATGATCGTGCCGTCCCGCACCCATGAGCGCGTGTAGCGCCGCGGCCCCGGCTGGAGTGCGGGGCCGTCGCGTGTCACCAGGATGTGCGCCGCCGCCGTGCGCATTGCCCGCAGCGCGCCCACTGCCCAGCCCGCACCCTCCACGTCACAGGCGGCCAGTTTTTCCCGCCAGAGTGCGGCATGGTCCGCGGCAGGTGGAGCCGTGCGTTCCGTGGTCGCCACCAGGCTCGCCTCGCGCGCATCGAACCATAGCACCCCGGTGGCGAAACCCAGCGCATCGTGAACCCGCGAGGCCACCGGCATCACGGCCGAGCGCAGGGCGTCGAGGATGCTTCCTTCATCAAATCCCATCGCGCCAAAGCCCGACGGAGCGTCCGGCAGCAGGCGCGGCGTGCCATTCACCGCCACCCGCGTGCCGTCCCACGCCAGGTCATGGATGCGGCTCACCCCGCCCGTCTGGCGGAACTTCTGCCACGGTGGGACCACTTGGAACGGACGGATCACGAAGAACAGCCGCACCCGCGCTGTTGCCGGCAGTCCCTCCACCCGGCACGTCAGGCGGCGCGTTTCCCCCGTGGCAGTGGCCTCGATGCGCAGCCGCCACCCCGGCCCGTGCCAGATGACCACCGGCACCGGCATCCACTGGTGGAAAAGCGCGTGCCTGGTTTCCACCCCCGCCCACGTGTGCAGCTGCCCGTCGATGCTCACCAGCGGCTCCACGGAAAACGATCCCTCGTCCAGCTCCAGCAGACCCTCCTCGTTCAGCAGCGAGCACCGCCTGCCATCCGGCGTGCCCACCGGCGTCCACAGGCTCTGCTCCCGCCGCAGCCACCGGGGGAAATCCCCGCGCGCCGCCCGCATCGCCAGCTCATGCCAGAAGGCCTCCACCGTCCGGGAAAACTCGAACGGCTGCACCTCCAGCGACACCACGCCCGCCGGGCCGCGCGGCTCCACCCGCAGGCAGCGCAGCCGCGCTCCGGGCAGGTACAACGCACTGTACGGCCCTGCTGCCCGCGCCGCCTCGTGCAGCGTCCGCCAGCGCACCCCGTCGTTTGATCCCCGCACCCGGTAGCCCGCCGCCGGAGCCCCGCCCTGCCAGCCGATGATCAGCCCGCCCAGCACCCGCGGCTCCCCGGAGTCCAGCATGATCCACGGCGCCGCGTCCCCCGCCGCCGGAGCCCACCACGTCCCGCTCTCGCCATCCAGTGACAGCCCCGCCCCGTGCCCCCGCGCCGCACTGCTGCAGGAAAAAACCGGCCGCCTCGGGAAGCTCCGGTCCTCCACCACCAGCTCACTCACCGACAGCGCTCCCGCCCCGCCCTCCACCGCCACCACCGCCAGCTCCAGCGCCCGCCACTCCAGCAGCGCCCCGCCCCCCTGCGGCCCCCAGGCAAACTCGATTTCTTCACTCGTGATCACCACCGTCCGCCACCGCCCCGTCGGCAGCAGCCCCTTCAGCTGGCGCCGCCACACATTCTGGTTCGTCGGGTCCACCAGCTTCACCTCCACCAGATTCGCAGCCCCCTCCAGCCGCACCCGCAGCCGCAGCGCATACGCCCCCGGCAGATCCTGCACCACCAGACGCCGCCCCACCACAAACCCGCCCCCGCCCCGGAAATCATACTCCATCCGCAGCCCCGTCCGCCCGCCCTCCCGCACCGCAGCCAGCCCCAGCCCGGCCCGCCCCGAGGCCACGGGCAGCCACGCTTTCAGATCACCAAAGATGTCCAGCCGCCGGCACTTCATCCCGCAAGCCTAAGCCGGATCGGGAAAAGGACAGGAGAATTCCTCGTCAGGGGCGGGGTGGGGAAAATGCCGGCACCCACCCCCGCCAATGCCGCTGGGGGCCTTTCCTTTGGCCGTCGGTTTGGCGGGCCTGCCAGAGGCCGACACCATGCCAACCTGTGGCACTCCCCGAGGAAAATCGGGGATAACCGATAGAGCCGAACCGCCCGGGAACTTCCCGCCCGGTAGTGTGGCTCCACCAGATATATGGTGCCGACCGCAGAGTAGAGCGCCTCGGGGTCTATAGAGGCGCTCCAGGCATACAGCAGGCTGGCCCAACTTCTGTCGTAGGTTCGCCGCTCTCCTACGTATTTTCAGGCTCCCACGCTCCCCCACGCAACCGGCCAAAGCAGGGGGGATGTAAGAAACGGCACTCGACACCGCGAGAAGCAAACCCAAGTGCGTGGCGACTCCTGAGCCCAAAAAGCCCGCTGCAATCGATAAAATAGGCCAGCGTAAGTCCAGCGGGCGCCCGCAACTGCGCAAGCGTTCTTACCTTGATTCCGAGTTTTGCGAAAGCGAGCCGGAGACATTCCGCGTCCAGATCAGACGGAATACCGTTGGGAATTCCACCTTCGAAAAGATCTAGAATCGGCTGGGCTGCGTGCTCGAGAACCAGTTCGCTTCCAAAATCCAAACCTGTAACCGCGCACTTACGAACTTCGTCAGCGAGCAGACGGCGTCCGCTCCACGCGCATGCTTTGATGTAGTCGGGATGACCGAGCCGCCCAGGGCTCTTTTCTGAAGCTTGTGCTTTCTCTCTCAGCAGCCATTTTTCACTCATAGCACACTGGACCATGAGGCGAGTCAGCAGGGTTCCACCGGTGACGGTGCAGATGGCGACCTGGGATGGAGCGACACGAAGTCCAGTTACCCCGCAGGTTGCGAACTCACCGTCAAAACCAGTCTGCCTTGTTTCAGGGCAAATATGAAGCAGTCGAACCAGTCCGCGCCTCCCGGACAAATCACTTGCTCCGATAAGCGCCCGGTTGACCCGTTTCCCGGTGACCGAGCACACGTCGGTTTCGTCGGGTAGGAGCATAATGCCGGTCTCTTCACAAGAAATAAGCTCTTCAGGAAGTCCCACTCTTCCAGAGACGGCACTAGGCTTGGCAAGGCTGGAGTCCACGAACCGGCCTGAGAAGTCGGAATTGATGGCCTCATCCAGGAGCAGGCGACGTCCGGTGGAGGCGCAAACGCAAAATTCGTACGCAAAACCCAGTCGGGTGGGGCTTTTTTCAGATGAACTCAACAAGTCACGCCGGGCAACACGATGGCTGAGCGTTGAACATGCTGTTTCGCTTGAGAGCAGTCGCTGGCCCGTCAGCGTGCAAGTAGCCATTTCGGTATGGTGGCCATAGAGCCCAGAAAACTCCGAGATTTCCATCTCGTCGATACGGCAGAGGAGACCCGAAACATCGCTTCTCCTGAGTTCGTCGACAAGGGCCATGACGTGTGAAAACTGGCAGGTGCCACACCCAGCCTCAAGGGCCAGCCGTCCGGAAACCGCAGACTTCACTAAGAGGCGCTCATCGACACGTTGGCCAGTGATGGCACACTCTGCGGTTTCCTGCGGAAGAAGGCGGATCCCCGTGGCATCACAGGTGACCAACTCGTCCGCCGCCGCCAGCCTCC